>JAYWFC010000152.1:0-8712 GCA_043778995.1 Aestuariivirga sp. | reverse complement strand
GCACGCTTGATCTTGATATTTTAGATTATCATGGCCTTATCAAACATAAACGCCAGCTTGTGCAAAAGGCGCTGATATTGCCACACCCCGGCATTGCAAAAAGGCGTTTTGTGTTAGAGCCTATCCAGCAAATTGCGCCCCGCTGGCGTCACCCCAAAACCCGCGCCACTGCACAAGCAATGATTCAGAAACTATAAATTTTAAATGGAACTTAAGGTCAACGCAGGCAGTTAATGGCTCTCAGGGATGGGAACCATGCGTTTAAATCTGCCAGTTGCATTTCTCTTAATCACTTTTTCTCAGCAAGCGCTGGCACAGCCAACGGGCGTTGTGCGCATCACTGGCTCGATGAATGGTGACATTGAAATTCCGGTGATGTCTAATTCATCTCCAGCAAATGTTGTCATAGGCGAAGTGAATGGCCCAGATCGCGCGGTGATTGCCTTTACAACAGATCTGGCCGCAGGCTCAATTCTGGTGCGTACAAAAGAACGCAAGCTTTATTTCATTTTGCCGCAAGGCCAAGCCATTGCCTATAAAGTTGGCGTGGGCCGCGAAGGCTTTTCGTGGAGCGGCAAAAATATAATAAGCCGTAAAGCCCAATGGCCCATTTGGCGGCCACCTGCTGAAATGATCAAACGTGAACAGGCGCTTGGCCATATCATTCCAGCCATGATGCTGGGCGGGCCGGAAAACCCGCTGGGCGCGCGTGCGCTCTATTTGGGCGACACTGATTTTCGCATTCACGGCACAGATAAACCATGGAGTATTGGCCACGCCGTTTCATCGGGCTGTATCCGAATGTTGAACGAACATGTGTCTGAACTTTATGATCTGGTGCAAGTGGGTGCCAAGGTCGTTGTCGAATAAATTTACAAAAAATCGCAACGAAGCATTCACCTTAAACTCTCTCTTAACCAAAAAACGCCATGCTGTTGCCAAGTTGAGGTGTCAGTTTGCCTCGGTAAGTAAGTTTGTACTGGAGTAGCGTATGCGTATCAGTGGCCATAATGCCGTGTCGGGCACGGTGACATTTAAATTTGCTCTTGCTGGTTTTGCAGCATTTCTGTTGGCAGGTTGCTCTGATCAGATGGAGCGCTTCAGCAGCAGCTACAACAATCCATCAGATTCTGATCCGGTTTACACCGCGTCAATCCCCAAGGCCAAAAAGCCATATCAGCCTGATGTGGCTTATCAGGCACCAATCTACAAACATGCGAAAATTGCGTCAGCACCCGATACAATCACGCAAAGTCCAATTGTAATTGCGCCTGTGGTCCAAGCCGCTGCGCCCAGATATGATTATTCCAACGCTTACAAAAAGACATATAAGCAGCCAAAACTTATGGCCAGCAACCCTGTTGAAACAGAGGTCGCTCCTTTGCCAATGAAGGCCCAACCCGCGCAGAAATTCGCCTATAACAATGCACCAACATATAAGCCGCCAGCTTACAAAGCTCCTGCTATTGCAGATGAACAGGTGGCAGCTGATGAGCCTTTAGCCGAAGTTAAAAAACCGTTGTTGTTGAACAAAAAAGGTCTTGCCAGCAACACAGTGACTGTTGGTCAAGGCATGACGCTTTATAGCATCGCCAAAGCCAATCACATCAGCCTGCAGAAGCTTGCAATGGCCAACAACATTCCGGCACCCTATACTGTTGCACAAGGTCGCGTGTTGAAAATTCCAGGCTCTGCCAATGCAGTGGCACCCGCCGTTGCAGAAAACAATTCATCTGCGTCGGTGGTGGCTGATGCTGCGCCAGTGAAGATCAAGTCGTCCACAACCGAACATGTTGTTGCATCAGGTGACACGCTGTTCTCGCTTGGTCGTCAGTTTAAAGTATCGCCATTCGCCATTGCAGATTTGAATGGCTTGAAACATGATAGGCCATTGTCGCTGGGCCAAAAGCTTAAGCTTCCTGCAAATAATGCAGTGGCCCAAGCTGAGCCTATAGCTCCTGAAAAAGTTGAAATGGCCCAAAAACCTGGCCTTCTCACTTTGCCAAAAACCCAAGTGGCTGCAACTCCAGAAGCAGCGCCCCAAGTGGCTGATGCAACACCAGTGGCCACGCCAAGCGAACTTTCGATGCGCTGGCCATTGCGTGGCAAAGTTATTTCAGGCTTTGGACCCAAAACCAACGGCATGAAAAACGAAGGCATTAACATCGCCGTGCCCGAAGGCACAAACATTCAAGCCGCTGAGGCGGGCGTTGTGGCCTACGCTGGCAACGAGTTGAAGGGTTATGGCAACTTAATCCTTATTCGCCATTCTGGCGGTTTCGTCACAGCCTATGCCCACGCGTCGCAATTGATGGTCAAAAAAGGCGATCAAATCAAGCGCGGCCAAGTGATTGCCAAGGCCGGCCAAACCGGCGCTGTGCAAAGTCCACAACTTCACTTTGAAGTTCGCAAAGGTGCAACAGCGCTTGACCCAACAAAATATCTCGGTTCCGCCACTGCGATGAACTGATCTCCCTACAAAAGAAGTCCTCTGCAAGGGCAACCCCGGCGAAAGCTGGGGTTTCTTTGTTTTAAGGTGCGGCCGTCTTTTTTACTTTTTTCTTCACGCGCAAAACATGCTCATGGTTCTTGTCGTAAAGCGCGCTATCTCGAAAATCATTGTGGCCCAAAACAGGCCCGACCAACACCAAAGCCGTGCGCGTAATTTTTGCTTCGCGCACTTTTTTTGCAATGGTTGAAAGCGTGCCGTGAATAAACAATTCATCTGGCCATGTTACGCGATAAGCCACAACCACCGGGCAATCCGCGCCATAATGTGGCGTCAACGCGCGTTCAATATAACCAAAATTGCGAATGGAAAGATGGATGGCAAGCGTTGCTTTTGAAGCGCCAAGCTTTTCCAATTCCTCGCCCGCTGGCATGGCCGAAGCCTTCATCGTGGTGCGGGTGATGATCACCGTTTGCGCAATTTCCGGCAATGTAAATTCGGCTTTAAGCGCCGCTGCTGCCGCCGCAAATGCCGGAACACCGGGGCACACATCATAGGGAATATTCAAAGCATCAAGCTTGCGCATCTGCTCAGCAATTGCTCCGTATACGGATGGATCACCTGAATGCACCCGTGCCACATCTTGGCCTTGCCCATGGGCCGCTTTCATTTCGTCGATAATCTGATCGAGATGAAGAGGTGCCGTGTCAATCACGCGGGCACCAACGGGTGCAGCCTTTACAAGTTCTTCAGGCACCAATGACCCTGCATAAAGGCACACGGGGCACGATTGAATAAGTTTCAGCCCGCGCACCGTAATAAGATCAGAAGCGCCGGGGCCGGCTCCGATAAAGTGAACTGTCATTTTAAATCCATTTTCTTGGCATAGCCGCGCGGCGTGTATGCATAAGTTTCACCGTCACCGCGCTTGAATGATTTTGATTGCGAAGACCCCACCATCACCAGTGTTAACATGTCCACGTCTTCTGGGTTAAAGTCGACAAAGTTCACAATCTTAAGCTTTTCTTCGGGCCGCCCAAGGTTTGAAGCAATCACCACAGGCGTTGTGGGCGGGCGATGCTCTTTCAAAATTGCAAAAGCGCGTTCGAGTTGATCACGCCGTTTAAGCGAGCGCGGATTGTAAAATGAGATCACAAAATCACCCTCTGCCGCCGCCTTGATACGTTTTTCAATGGCTTCCCAAGGTGTGAGCAAATCCGAAAGTGATATGCAGCAAAAATCATGCCCAATCATTGCGCCTGCTCTTGCCGAGGCTGCTTGGAAGGCAGAAATGCCGGGAATTATGTTGACGGCAATGCGACAGGGCTCACGGTCTATTAGTTCGTAAACCAATGCCGCCATCGCATAAATGGCAGCGTCGCCTGAACAGATCAAAGCCACATATTTGCCCTGTTTGGCCAGTTCGATGGCGTGCCGACAACGGGACTCTTCATCACCAAGCGGGAAGCGATGTTCAGTTTGCCCGGCCTTAAGATCAGCCGCTAAATCAAGATAAAGCCCATATCCGACCCACTCAGTTGCCATCACCAAATGGTGCGTGGCCTCAGTGCTGCGCATGAAAGAAGTTCCGGGGCCTAAGCCCACGACAGATACTTGGCCGCGATAACGCCCTGCTGGATAAGGCAATGGCAAACGCGCTTTAGCAATTGCAATCGTCGCGCGCTTGCTTTTGGTTTTTGGAACAATCAATTCAGCGTCAGGCCCAGCGGCAGCAAGGGCCGATGCTTCGGCAACACTTGGTGTGCCCACTTCTGACCTGACAATTTCTGAAGGGTTTTGTAACTTAGCAGATTGTGCGTTCAATTCATCGGCAGTAAAATAAACAACATTGTAACGATCCGTAATCGCCGGTTCGTCTTCCTTCAAATCAATCGAAGCATAAACCGCAATTGAACGACGCGAAAGATTATGAGCCTCAAACGTGTCTTTAATCAATGTACGGACTTCTTGTATATCCGTGCCGCGTTCACATCCGATGCCAACTGTTAAAGTTGATGGATGATAAACCAAATGGCGCGGCCCGCCTTTTACGTCTTTCTCGGTAACTTCAATGGTCACGCCATCGAATGTGGGTGACCATGGCACAAGTTGCACATTCGGCAATTTAACGGGCATCACTGGGTTGCTGCATCCATCTGGATAATGCAAAGCTAGAGGGGCACCAGACAATAAAGCGGCAGTTGCAGATTTCATATCTTCTGGGTTGCCCAATTTATAGTCTAGGTTGGGTTCATCCAAACTTCCACCAAAGCGAACATCGCTGGCGGTTGTTATTGCGGCAAACCCTTTGGTAAACTCAGCAATACGTTTGGCCCAAAAATTGCCGCTGTTGTGTCCACCCAACAATGGCACCACCGCGCTGCCGTCTTCCGCAACGGCTATGACTGGCATCTCGCTACGCTTGTCTGAAAGATGTGCACCAAGCGCGCGAATAAGAATACCACTGGCGCAAAGACCAATTAACACACGCCGCTCAGCGAAGATGGAAACCAGATGATCGGTCGCTTTGTCGTAGTGAACATCACCTTCCGCAATATCTTTTGGGCAATGAATTTCACCCTTGAATTCGTCCTTTAGCTTTTGGGCTAAGACCATTGCGGATTGACCGAGAACAAAAATCACAGGTCCCATTTCAACGTCTCACAATGATCGTGGTGAAATAGGGCAGGGTGTCGCCTTCAATACTGTTCAACTCGCGGATGATTTGATTGTCATGCGTGGCGTTTTCAATGGCCGTGGCTTTCAACTTCAGCTCATTTAAAATGGCTTTCACTTTTCCAAAATGGCGGCCAACTTTAATGATGGCGGCGCTTGTACAATTGACAAGTTCGGCCCGCAAATGGGCTTCATCCATGGTGGCTGGCAAAACTTTCAACGCCTCATCGCGTGAGACAAGTGGCTGGCCAATGGCAGCGGCAGCGGCCGTAATTGACGTGACGCCAGGTACCACAATGGTTTCGAACGTGCCTGCAAGACGTTCAAAAATATACATAAAGCTACCATAGAAAAACGGGTCACCTTCACACAGCATGATAACATTTTTGCCCCGTGTCAGCTGGGCAGCAATTTCTTCAGCGCCTTGGTCATAGGCTTTTTGCGCAGGTTCGCGCTCCACACGCATGGGCATATCAATAGCAATTTCGGCAACGGCTTCAGGCAAAAAAGGCAAAGCAATATCACGCGCCGTGGAATCTTTGCCATTGGCGCAAAGATAGGCCACCACATCAGAAGTCGAGATCAAACGCCATGCTTTCACAGTCATCAATTCAGGGTCACCTGGGCCAACGCCCACGCCATAAAGTTTGCCCATCACCATGGCTTTTGCACTCGCCATTGCAGAACGCTCATCCGCGGTTTCATTGCCCGATAAGGCCCCACGGGTGTGAGATTTGAGATTTCAATTTTCACCAAGTCACCGCCAAATTTTTCCTGCAAGTCATAAAGGTGCATTTCACCTTCGATGGTTACAACATTGGCCACCAAGTGTCCGGCAGGC
This sequence comes from Aestuariivirga sp., assembly GCA_043778995.1. GTDB lineage: Bacteria > Pseudomonadota > Alphaproteobacteria > Rhizobiales > Aestuariivirgaceae > Aestuariivirga. The sequence continues at coordinate 2,746 of JAYWFC010000152.1, read as the reverse complement.
CGCAATTTTTCCCACGCCTTTTCGTACACGCCAGCGTTGCCAACGCCGCCGCCAATAAACACGGCATGTGGTGCTGGCTGATTATCGAACGTGTCGGGTGCTTTTCCCGCCACTACTTTTAGTCGCGGTGTGCCAAGCGCATCCATGTTTTGGGCAATCATGGCCAAACGATCAGCGTTATGTTCAAAGGCAATGGCCTCGCACCCGCGCGTGCTGCGCATCCACTCAATGGAAACTGAGCCACAGCCAGCGCCAATATCCCACAACATGTGGTCGGGGGCAGGGGCCAAGGCAGCGAGCGTTGCCGCGCGCACTTCTCGCTTGGTCAATTGGCCATCATGCACAAAGGCATTATCTGGCAAGCCAGCAAGCCGCGAATAAATCTTGGCATTGGGTGCCGCCACGCAATCAATGCACACGGTGTTGAGGGGCGAATAGTCTGTGGACGGATTAAATTCAGAAACCCGTTCATTGTCTCCGCCCAGGTTCTCAAGCACAGTCACTTGGCTTTGCCCAAAACCTCTGTTGTTCAAACGCCGCACAATTTCCGGAATGGTTGTTTGATCAGCTGTTAAAACGATAAGTTTTGCATTTGGCTGAATAAAGCTTTCCAAGTTTGCCGCAGGTCGGCCATGCAATGTAAACGTATCACAATCCGGCAAGCTCCACCCCATGCGAGAGGCAGCGAGGGAAAAAGCCGAGATATGTGGAATGATCGTCATTTCCTCGAAAGGAACAAACGTCATCACTTTGCGCGCCACGCCATAGTTCAAAGGATCACCCGTGGCGATGATCACCGTGTTGCGGCCAGCCATTGGTTTTATTTGCGCAACCACAGCAGCAAATGGTTGCGGCCATTCTTGAAGTTCCGCTCTCAACTTGGGTAAAAACTTCAACACGCGGGTTGACCCCACAATCACCTCAGCAGCTTTCAAAGCAACGCGCGCGCGGTTGGAAAGCCCTTCCCAGCCGTCTTCACCCATTCCAACAATCGTAAGCCATTTGTTCATTGCAGATCACTCGTTAATGCGTTGATGACGGATGACGCCATGGCACTTCCACCCTTGCGGCCTTTGATTGTGGCATAGGCAAGCCCACGGCTGTTGGCTACAAGTTCGGCCTTGCTTTCGGCTGAACCCACAAAGCCAACAGGCATGCCGACGATGCAGGCAGGTTTATCAGCGCCTGCATCAATCATTTCCAAAAGAGCAAAAAGTGCTGTGGGTGCGTTGCCGATCACCACAATGGCGCCCTTGAGATTGTCTTTCCACAATGTTGTGGCAGCAGCGGTGCGGGTGATGGATTGGGCAACGCCGATTTCGCGCGCCCGCATATCGTTCAGTGTACAGATGATTTCAACACCAACAGGCAATTGCCGCGCAATAATGCCATGGCGCACCATCTCAACATCCACACATATGGCGCGCTTGTTGGCCAGTGCCTGTTGGGCACAAGCCACAAAATTATCAGTAATCACCAAATCTGAAATAATCTCAGGCATGCCGCAGGAATGAATAATGCGAACAGCAATATTGTGAGCATCCTTCGGCAAAGAGGTAAGATTAGCCTCTTCACGGATGATGGCAAATGACCGCGCATAAATGGCCGCTGGGTCTTTCAGATAGTTCACTTTTTTTCCATGCTCTTTGGCCCCATAGGGTGGCTGGCGTGGGGATAAATCGCGTGGGTGTGGCCATCGTCATGGGAATGCGTGAGGCCATCACCATGGTCGTGGCTATGTGGTTTTGAAACCAGTTTGAACGGCCCATCTTGACAAAGCCCCGTGCAATTTCCTTGCGCATCGCACTTCAAGCATTCTTTTGCACTCATGCCTTCTACGTGGTGGTGGTGGCTTTCTTGAACGGCACCCACTTCCGCCTCGAAGCCCAAAACCGCCGTGCGATATTTGCACATTTGGCAATTCATGGCGATGTCGCCAGTGATGATTTGTTCAACCCGCTCTACAAAGGTTTCAACCACAGCGGGGTGGTCGTTCAAATAAGGTGCTTTCAGAAACTCAACATTTGTGTGGTTTGCGGCCACAGCATCTGTTGCCATATAAATGCGTTGAACCAAAACGCCCGTAAAAAGAAAATAGGGGAATACAATAATGCGCTTAAATCCAAGCTTTGTCACATGTTCAAGCGCCGGTTCAACCAACGGAAATGTAACGCCAGAATAGGCCACTTCGCCCCATCCAAAACCAAAGCCTTCCCACAAAATGCGCATCACCTTGGCCACGTTTGAATTAGCGTCAGGATCAGAAGCGCCACGGCCAACCACCAACAACAGTGTGTCATGCTTTTCAACATGTGTTGGTGCTTCATCAATGGCTTCTTGAATGCGATCACCAGCGGCGCGCATCATCTTGGGGTCTATGCCCAGTTCTTTGCCATAATCAATGCGCATATTGTTTTGCGCGGAATAGGCATTGAGAACCGATGGAATATCATTTTTGGCGTGGCCCGCGGCAAACAACATTCCGGGCACGGCTAGAACACGGGTGACGCCTTTTTCTTTCAGAATATCGAGGCCAGTGCGAATAATAGGCGTGGCAAATTCAAGATAACCAAATTCAACCGGATAATGGGGCAGGCGTTTTTTTAGGTGTTCGGAAAGATTGGCAAATTCTGTCACTGCCTTGCGGTTGCGGCTGCCATGGCCACAAAGCATCACGCCGAGTTTTTCAGTCATGTTAACGCCTTCCAAGTTTGCGCGTTGCCGAAATGGGCATTGGAAGGCAGCT
>JAYWFC010000151.1:0-3299 GCA_043778995.1 Aestuariivirga sp. | reverse complement strand
CGAACGCCTCTTCGCTTTGATCAAACATGAACACAAGCGCACCTCAAAAGTGATCTTGGAACTTTCAGGCGATCAACACCTTTGCGAACGCTTTATTGGTTTTAGAAGGCGTTTTGACCGTGTGCGCGAAATGGTGGATCAGGCCAACAATTGGCAAGTTGAACTGTTGCGCGAAACCCGAAACGGCAAAGCCAATGATACGTTGAACACCCAATTGCTGGCCACCATGAACTGTGTGGCCGCAGGCTTGGGCTGGACAGGTTAAGGTAAAATTCTAGTAGCCTGTTGGCCCCAAATGTTTTGCGCCACGCTTTTTTGCAAGCTGAACTTGCCGTTGCCGTTCGCGGTTTGAAGCTTTTTGAACCTCGGTCAATTGATCCGCACAGTGTGGGCAACACACCCCGTGTTCATATTTTGGGTTTGCGCGATCTGCCGCTGAAATGGGGTTCATGCAACCATGGCACAATGAGAAGTCCTGAACCTCTAACCCATGGCCAACGGCCACGCGTTCATCAAACACAAAACACCCGCCATTCCAAAGGCTTTGTTCAGGTTTGATCTCCTCCAGATATTTTAATATGCCACCCTGCAAATGAAACACATGCTCAAAGCCTTCGTGCATTAAAAAGCTTGAGGCTTTTTCACAACGAATGCCGCCTGTGCAAAACATGGCAATTTTTTTGCCCTTTGCGTTGTCCAAATTTTGGCGCACCCAAGCCGGAAATTCACCAAAACTTTCAGTCTTGGGGTCAATGGCACCTTTGAAAGTTCCAACGCCAAATTCATAAGAGTTGCGCGTATCCACCACAATCACATCAGGGTCGCTGATCAGCGCATTCCAATCCTTGGGCGCCACATAAGTGCCCACTTTTTCATTGGGGTTAGCCTTCACGTTGCCGATGGTGACAATTTCTTTCTTCAATCGCACTTTCATGCGCCGAAACGGCATTGCATCTGAAAATGAGAATTTAGGATTAAAATTGTTCAATCCTGTCACTGTTGAAATTGTTGCCATGGCATGATCAATGGCGACTGGCGTTCCGGCAATGGTTCCGTTGATTCCCTCATCGGCCAGTAAAATTGAACCCTTGATACCGTCCGTCTTCAAGGCAGCCAAAAGTGGCTCTTGCAAATCTTGTGGTTTGAGAGGGGCAAATTGATAAAAAGCGGCAATTTTGTAATTTTCGATCATGTCCGCCTCATAAACAGTTTGAGATTTTCGCACAATTCACTTGTTTAGATTTTTTGGCGTGGCAATATTTGGTTTCCAAATAACAAGGAGACGAAGAATGAAGTTTTTGAAACGTGGCGTTTTGGCCGCAACAGCTCTTGTGGCTTTTTCAGCCACGGTTTTTGCCGCAGACATGATTGGCAACTGTGAAGTTGTTGGCAAAAAGGGTTCTATGGCAATTGAAAAGCCAGCCAAGGCCGGCCAGTTGACGCTGGAAACAAATCTGCCAGCCCCAATTTGGTATAATGGTGACACGCCAGAATCTATCAAAGACGGCATGGAATTTTGCATGGCCGCTGAAATTGCTTGGCGCGGCGGCTTGGATAAAGTCGTTCTGGTTCCCGTTGAATGGGATGCGTTGATTGCGGGCCAAACCCATGATTTCGATTTGGCCATGTCGGAAATTTCAATCACCGATGAACGCAAAAAAGTTCATGATTTCTCGACACCTTATTTCAATTCAGACATTGGCATTCTAACGCGCGCTGATGCACCGATTGATGAAAAATCCATCAAAACGGCCAAGGTTGGCGTGCAACAAGCAACAACGGGCGCTGCATTTATGACAGACAAAGTGGGTGTTACAAACCCACAAGTGTTCCCTGATGCAGGCAGCATGTTTGCAGCATTAACCGCCGGCCAAATTGATGTGGCTGTAACAGACACATCAATCGTGCTTGCCCAAGAAGTGCAAAGCAAAGGCAAGTTGAAAGTGACGGGCCAATATCAAACCGGTGAAACTTATGGCGCCATCTATCCAAAGGGCAACCCGAACAATGCCACGATTGATAAGATCATGGCTTCGATGCTTGCTGATGGCACGATTGCAAAGTTAAGCGCTAAATATCTTGCTGCCGCTTGGGGCAAAGACCCAGCGTCAGTTCCTTATTTCAAGCCGTAATTCATAAGTGACGGATATTCCCAAATCTGCTGATGCGCTTTCAAAAAGCGCATCAGTTTTACACCAGCGCGCCGATATATTGGCTGTGTTTGGTTTAACGTTCGCGGCGGGCTGCACAGTAGCCGCCGTTGCTTCTTGGCGTGTGGTTGCAGCAGCACTGGATTCGCTCGAGGTAAACAACTCTATTTTCTTTAGTGTCGGTGTTGCTGTCATAGCACTGGTTACCTGCCTGTTCATTCCTGCGGTGCAAGGCTTTGTCCTTTCGCGAAGTGCCGTTTCCGCTCTTGCAAAGGGCGATATCGTTCAGGCCCGCATTGATACAGCCGCTGCGCGTGAAAAATCTTTGATCACTGTTGGTTGGGGCGTTGCGGCGCTGTTTTTCTTAGGCTTCATTTGCTTTGTGTTGATGAATGATGTGGCCGTTGGCCGAACATTTTTTCTACTGCCTTTGATTGAGGCGAAGTGGCGTTTGGTGGCGTGGAAGTTTTTCAACGTAAACGTCTATATTTGCGTTGTTGCTGAAATTTTGGTTTTGATCTGGGGCCTGATTGTGTCTTTGGCCAGATTAACACCTGGCCCCGCAGGCCAACCCATTCGTGCCTTGGCTGCACTTTATTGCGATCTTTTCCGCGGCCTTCCCGGAATTGTCACGATGTATTTGATCGCCTTTGGCATTCCCACATCCGGCCTTTCAGATATTATCATGGGCCACATTGTGCCGCTGTTTAAAGACTTATCGCAACTGACGCCGCAAGAACGTTCGGCTGCCATTCGCATCGACGTTGTGTGGTGGTGCATCATTTCACTTACACTGACTTATGGCGCCTATGTGGCGGAAGTTTATCGTTCGGGCATTGAAAGCATTCATCACAGCCAAATGATGGCAGCGCGTTCATTGGGCCTAAGCTATATGCAAACCATGCGGCATGTGATTGTGCCACAAGCCATTCGCCGCATCATGGCGCCGCTGCTGAATGATTTTATCGGCCTGCAAAAAGATACTGCCCTTGTGCAAGTGGTCGGTGTGATTGACTCGTTCAGCCAAGCAAAAATTATTGCTGCCAACGCTTTTAATTTATCGGCGGTTTCGGTTGTGGCGGTTTTGTTTGTGCTGTTCACAATTCCACAAGCGCGCTTTGTTGATAAAATTGTTGAACGCGATAGTGC
>JAYWFC010000150.1:0-22771 GCA_043778995.1 Aestuariivirga sp. | reverse complement strand
GCAGATATAGGCCAATCCATTAAAGCAGGTGAACCCGTAGGTGTTATGGGCAATGGCCCATCAACCTTGGCTTTTTTGGGTGAAGAAAAAGACCGCACCGGTCCTGTATTTTATGTAGAGTTTCGCAAAGACAATGCGCCAATTGATTCCACCCCGTGGTGGGCCAATGGCCACAAAGAGGCAATGAAATGAAAGTGAATGCAACGATGAAAACTATTGGCCTTTTGGGCTTGGGCGCTGTTTCCGGCATTGCCTTGCTGCAGGTTTTGAACACGGCAACGGCATCGACCAATGCCGATACGTATAAGCTGCTCAATTTGTTTGGTGATGTTTATAGCAAGGTCGTTTCAGACTATGTTGAAAAGCCCGATGAAAAGAAAATGACGGAAGCTGCCATCAACGGCATGTTGATGTCTCTTGATCCGCATTCAAGCTATATGAACGCCCAAGAATTTTCTGACATGAGCATTAAAATGAAGGGCGATTTTGGCGGCCTTGGCATTGAAGTGACCATGGAAAATGGCGTTGTTAAAGTTGTCTCACCCTATGATGATACGCCTGCGGCAAAGGCTGGGCTTTTGGCGAATGACTTAATTGTGCGCATTGACGGCAAAGACGTGCAAGGCATTACGCTGAATGAAGCCGTTGATAAAATGCGCGGTGCTGTGAACACACCGATCACCCTCACAATTGTGCGCGATAAAAAAGACCCCTTTGATGTGAAGCTTATTCGCGACACGATTAAAATTGAGTCAGTGAAATCGCGTCAAGAAGGCGATGACATTGGCTATATCCGTCTTTCTGTTTTCAACGAACAGGGTGATGTGGGAATTCAAAAGGCCTTGGCTGATCTTGATAAGAAAATGGGCGGCAAGGAAAAAGGCTTTATTCTTGATCTGCGCAACAACCCCGGCGGCTTGTTGCAACAGGCCGTGGCGATTTCTGATGACTTTATGGAAAAGGGCGAAGTGGTTTCAACCCGCGGCCGCAACGCCGACCAGGTTGAGCGTTATACGGCAACGAAGGGCGACCTGAGCAATGGTAAGCCATTGGTGGTGTTGATCAACGGGGGCTCTGCTTCTGCCTCTGAAATTGTGGCTGGCGCTTTGCAAGACCAGAAGCGTTCAACCACAATCGGCACGCGCTCATTCGGCAAGGGTTCTGTCCAAACCATTATTCCTCTGGGCAACCAAGGTGCCATTCGGTTGACAACGCAGCGTTATTATACGCCATCGGGCCGGTCTATTCAGGCCAAGGGCATTGAGCCTGATGTGGTGATTGAAGAACCATTGCCCCCTGAACTTCAGGGCAAGATGATGGCGGAAAGTGAATCCAACATGCGCGGTCATTTGGCCAACCCCAATGGCGGCGATGAAGGCGGCGGCTCATCGAGCTATGTGCCACCTGATAAAGCCAACGACGCACAGTTGAAAGCAGCGATTGATTTTCTGCATGGCGTGAAGGTTGTAACCAACGTGAAGCCACCTGAACCCACCAAGGCCGCTGATGCAGCAAAGCCAGCCGATGCAACAAAAGCGCCTGAAGTGAAGAAGCAATAAAAGAAGGGACCTCATCCGGCACTTTGTGCCACCTTCTCCAAAGGAGAAGGGTGGTTGCGTCAAACCGGGTTTACCCTTCTCCTTTGGAGAAGGTGCCCGAAGGGCGGATGAGGTTTCTGTTTCAATAAAAAAGCCCCGCTTGCCAAAATGGTAAGCGGGGTTTTTATTTAAGGGTAATTATTTTTTGGCTTCGAGGGAGGCCACGTCAAGTTTTTCGCTGACAAGAATTTTCCCCGCTGGGCCAAGCACGCCTTGGGTTTTACCGTCGATCACATAATTCAAGCGCCCACCATCACGCGATAAGGCAATCAGGCCATCACGATTTGGAACGCGGTAGGTGTCGCCTGTGTTGAGCATTTGTGTCATCACCGGGTTTCCGGTTGCATCTTCAATGCGCAACCACACGGGGGCTGTGGCTTTCAGCACAATGCGCGCATCAGCGTTTTCTGCGCCGTAAATGCGGCCATCAGCGGGTTGTGGAATCTCGGCGGCGGCAGCTTTATCAAGCTTTTTGGCTTTGGGCTTTGCGGCAGGTTCACCGGATTGATCTTGAATGAATGCGCCCATGGCATCAGCATCATCATCTGGCACAGCATTGGCAATGGCACCGCCATTGGGAAGGGGTGAGTCTGTCACATGAACATCGGCAACATCTGGGCTGGTGGAAGCCGTTGGCATTGCATCTTCGGAAGGCGCTGCGGGCGTGGGGGCAGGTGTTACTTGTGCAGTTTGTTCAACAGCAGGAGTGCTTGTTGAAGGCGACATTGCCCAATGTGCGCCAACAAACAGCATGAAGGCCGCAGCAACTGACGCAACAATTCCGCCTGAACCGCCTGGATAATTGGCAAGGCGGATGTTGAGGCTTGGAATTTTTGGCATTTTGCCAAATTTCAAAACCTTGGCGCTGGACAAAATGGGTGGGCGGGCTGGATGATATTCTGGCCGATTGATCGGCGGGGCGGGCATAAACGATAATAAATGTTCAACCAAGGGTTCAGCATCAAAGCCCAGATATTGCGCATAGCCTGCAATCATTTCCATGGCTTCAAGCCGGTGGGGCATGTGGGTTAAATCACCCGCCTCAATGGCTTCAATATGATAGGGGTGAATGCCTGTGGCTTCGCCTGCGGCTTCAATGGTTAATTGGCGGGCTTCGCGTTCGCGCGACAAAAACCAACCTACTTCTGCGGCGGGAGCTCTTTTACCATCGGGTTTGCGGCGGTTGGCTTCATTAAAAATTTGCGGCTCAACACGTGGGGATTGAAGCTCAAACTGGTCGATGGTCATGTCATTACTCTCTACGCAACGATTACTGATGCTGAGTACAATGAACAAAAATGGTGAATAGGGGCTTAAAGCCCTTAGACCTCGACACGATTTCTTTGGGCAAACTCTAAAAGTTCAGCCCGCACCGAATGCAGGCCACTGTGCAGCAAAGGCTCCATAAAGGCCCAAAGCTTCGGCTGATCCAGCGTGCGGATCATGGCTTTGACGGGACCAATGCCGGAAGGAACCATGCTCATTGACGTTAAACCAACGCCCAAAAGCCCCATGGCTTCCAAGGGCCTGCCACCAAGCTCACCACACAGAGTGACAGTTTTGCCATGGGCTTTGCCCTTTTCCACAATCTGGCGCACGGCCCCCAGCGCAGCGGGACTTAAAGGATCATAGCGGCCAATGAGTTTTGGGTTGCCGCGATCAGAGGCAAACAGAAATTGCACAAGATCATTCGAACCGATTGAAGCAAAATCCACTTGTGGCAACAAATAATCCAATTGCCACAACAAGGATGGAATTTCGATCATCACACCCAGTTTCAGGCTTTTGGGCACGGGATGACCGTGCGACACAAGAAACTCTTGCTGGCCCAGCACAGCATCACGCGCCAAGATATATTCCTGCACATCCGCAATCATGGGGAACATGATTTTAAGATCATGGCCAGCGCCAGCAATTAACATGGCGCGCACTTGCAGCTTCAACAGGGCCGGCCTGTCCAGCGCCATGCGAATGGAACGCCAGCCCAAGGCCGGATTTTCTTCCCGCGGTTGTTTCAAATAGGGCAGCGTTTTATCAGCACCAATATCCAGCGTGCGAAACACCACGGGCTTGCCCATGGCTTGATCAATAATGCTTTTATAATGTTTCACTTGGGCCGAAAGCCGTGGAAAGCGGCTGGCCATCATAAAGTGCAATTCCGTGCGATAAAGCCCCACGCCATCGGCACCAGACTCGTGCAAATGGGGCATATCAACGGTGAGGCCCGCATTTATATTCAGGGCAATGTGTTGACCATCTAATGTGGTGGCGGGCAGATCACGCAAGGCCGCAAAGCGGGCTTGTTTCTTGGCATAGAATCTTACTTTTTCAGCGTAAGATTTTTCAAGCTCGCTCGAAGGCCTGACGAAAATTTCACCCGTGCCACCATCAACAACAATCGAGTTGCCATGATCAACCAAGTTAATAAGCCCGGTGGCCTGTCCAATGGCGGGAATGCCCAAGGCCCTGGCCACAATGGCAACGTGGCTGGTTTTGCCGCCTTCTTCTAAAATGACACCGCGAATTTTTGTGCGGTCATAATCAAGAAGTTCGGCAGGCCCCATATTGCGGGAAACAACAATGGCATTATCGGGCAGATCCGTACGTGCCGATGTGGCCACAGCACCGGTTAAATAGCGCTGCAAGCGGTTTGAAAGATCATCCAGATCATGCATGCGTTCGCGCAAATATGGATCAGGCGTGCGCATCATGCGGGCGCGATTATCATTTTGCACGCGGTCTACGGCGGCTTCGGCCGTAAGGCCTGTGTTGACGGCTTCTTTCAAACGGCCAAGCCAGCCTTTGTCGTGGGCAAACATGCGGATGGTTTCAAGAACATCGGATGAATCGCCCGCACTCATCGCATCCGTGCCATCCAGCAGTGCATCCACTTGATCGCGCAAATGTTGAACGGCATCATCAAGCCTTGCCAATTCATCGGGGATGCTTTCGGCAATCATATTTTGAATGCGAACGCGCGGCTCATGCAGCACCACATGGCCTAAGGCTATGCCTTCAGCCAAGCCTTCAGCCTTAATATGATGCGAACGCAGGTTGGCCAGATCAATGGCCGCTTCACGCGTGACTTCAGCAAAACCGCCAGATGCCATCACCTCAGCCAAAACCATGGCCGTGGTTTGAAGGGCTTCTTCTTCCTCTTCAGTATATTGGCGGCGCGTGCGATTTTGCACAACCAGAACACCCAACACCGAACCCCCGCGCATAACGGGCACACCTAAGAATGAGTGATAAATTTCTTCGCCAGTTTCGGGCAGATATTTAAACGATGGATGGTCAAACGCTTCGGTGAGATTAAGACCAATGGCTTGATCTGCGATCAGGCCCACCAAGCCTTCGCCCACTTTCAATTTTGATTGATGAACCGCTTCGCGCTTTAGGCCTTCAGTGGCAAACAGCTCCAAAACCTGGCCTGTGCGCATGACATAGATGGAGCATACCTCGGCCACCATGTTGCCAGCGATCAGGGTTACAATTTTGTCGAGCCTTGTTTGTGCTGTTTCAGGTTCCGCCATCACCTCGCGGAGCCTTCGAAGCAGGACACGCGGGCCGAGTGCAGAACTTGCCATAGCCGGGGGTCCTTAGCCTTTGAGGCCTTTATAGAAGAATCGCTTGACTGTTTTGTGACGCAGCATGGTGCTTAAGCTTTATCCAAACCATAGGCTTGGTGCAAGGCGCGCACCGCAAGCTCGGTATAGGCTTCATCAATCAACACGCTGACTTTAATTTCAGATGTGGTGATGGCTTGAATGTTAATGCCTTTATCAGCCAGCGAACGGAACATTTTGGCAGCAACACCCGCATGGCTTCGCATGCCAATGCCCACGATTGATACTTTTGCCACATCCGCTGAATGGGCCAGTTCTTCAAAGCCCAATTGGTCTTTCAGCCTGTTCAAAAGATCAATGGCCTTGCGCAGATCTTTGCGCGGCAAGGTGAAGGTTAAATCTGCCACCGCGCCATCTGATGAAACGTTCTGCACAATCATATCCACACTGATATCCGCTTCGGCCAAGGGCCCGAAAATTGCGGCGGAAACACCGGGCTTATCTTTGACGCGGCGCAGTGAAACCTTGGCTTCATCACGCGAATAGGCAATGCCGCTGACCACATGTTGTTCCATGGACTTTTCCTCTTGGCAAACGATAGTTCCGGGGCCAGTGCCGTCTGGCTTGTTTTGATTGGGTGAATCGGGGGCTTCAAAACTTGAACGCACTTGCAATGGCACTTTATAGACCATTGCCAGTTCGACCGAGCGGGGTTGCAGAACTTTTGCACCCAAGGAAGCCTGTTCTAACATTTCTTCATAAGAAATCTTATCAAGCTTTTGGGCGGCGGTGACAATGCGTGGGTCTGCGGTGTAAACGCCATCCACATCGGTATAAATATCGCATGATGCCTGCAAGGCTGCGGCAATGGCCACCGCCGATGTGTCAGAGCCACCGCGACCAAGCGTGGTGATGCGCTTATCGGGCCCAATGCCTTGAAAGCCGGTGATGACAGCCACTTGACCCTGTTCCATGCGCTTTAAAATTTCGCCGCCGTTGATGTTGGTCATGCGGGCAGAACCATGCACACCATCGGTTTCAATGGGAATTTGCCAGCCGGCCCACGAGCGGGCGGGAATGCCAATTTCCTGCAATGTTATGGCCAGCAAGCCTGCGGTTATTTGTTCGCCCGTGGCCACCACGGCATCATATTCGCGCGCATCATGCATGGGCGCTGCCTGCCTGCACCATTCCACCAATTGGTTGGTTGTGCCCGACATGGCTGAAACCACCACGGCCACATGGTTTCCGGCTTTTACTTCACGTTCCACATGGCGGGCCACATTGCGGATGCGTTCAATATCGCCCACAGATGTGCCGCCGAATTTCATAACCAAACGGCCCATTGGCCCTAACCCTCAAGTGATTCATGTGCCGCAGGGGTGCGGCGCGGCGTACTCTTAGGTGAGGGCACTGAGATATGCAATAATACGAATTATAAAATCAGGTAACAAATTCAATGACAATCGATACAAAACCCCTTCTTTCGACACTTGACGCAGCGGAAGTTGAGAAATTTTCCAAAATGGCGGCGGAATGGTGGAACCCCAAGGGAAAATTCGGGGTTTTGCATGTGTTTAACCCCGTGCGCTTGGCATGGATTAAAGAACAGGTTTGTGCCCGTTTTGGCCTTGATCCCTCGCTGCGTGAGCCGTTCAAGGGTTTGCGGTTTTTAGATATTGGCTGTGGCGGCGGGCTGTTGTGTGAACCCATGGCAAGACTTGGTGCATCTGTTGTGGGGGTTGACCCATCCGAAAAGAACATCAAAACCGCATCAGTTCATGCCAGCGAAGTTGAACTTGAGATTGATTACCGCGTGGGCAAGGCCGAAGACTTGGCCGATGCTGGCGAAAAGTTTGATGTTATTTTAAATATGGAAGTGATTGAACATGTGGCCATGCCGCAGTTTTTCATAAAAAATTGCTGCGCCATGGTGAAGCCTGATGGCTTGATGTTTGTGGCCACTTTAAATCGCACGTTCAAATCATTCGCGCTGGCCATTGTGGGGGCAGAATACGTATTGCGCTGGCTTCCCCGCGGCACGCATGAATGGGAAAAATTTATCAAGCCTGCCGAATTGAAAACGTGGCTTGAGGAAAATCACACGCATGTGAAAGCTGAGAGCGGCGTTACTTACCATCCGCTGGCCAATGAATGGCGTAAAGCCAAAGACATGGATGTGAATTACATGGTGGTCGCGCAGAGGAGTTAGATCAGGTTCAACTCGTTCAAATCCCGTGCGCCATGAACGACACGCATCACGATAACTGTTTCGTGTTCGAACTGGTAAAAAATAAGATACTGTCCTTCTACCAGCATCCTCGTATCGGGAAATAGATCAGGTCGGGCTACTCCTTTTTCAGGAAATTGCGACAGACTGCTGATTTTGGCTTCGAGTTTCGCGACAAAACGATCAGCATTGAATATATCAGATTGTGCGATAGCGGCCCAAATTTCATCAAGATCAAATTGTGCAGACTGCAGAATTTTGATGCTGAAATTTTGCATCAAGCAGATTTTTTTAGCATCGCTGCAAGCCGTTCTCGTCCACGCCGTTTAATCTCCCCGGGAACAAATGGTACAGGGGGCCCACTATCAAGTGAATCCTGCAGCATCTTGCGAAGTTTGGCCAACTGTTCCTTTTTGCGCAGCTGTTTTTCTTCCCAGTCACGCAGCGCTTCGCGCATGATTTCACTGGTCGAAGCGTAGCTTCCCGTGGCCACAATTTCTTTCAATGAAGAGGCCATTTCTTGGGGCAAAGAAATACTAATTTTTTGAACATTACTCATTCACCTACGGTAGCAAATATTGCTACCGGCTTCAAGAGGCCCTAATTCCCATCTTCCGGCAATACCGGAAGGGGTTGAATTTCAATGCCTTCTTCTAAGAGTTCAATGGCCTCTTTTGGTGTGGTTTGGCCATAAATGCCGCGTTTTTCTTTTTCGTTGAAATGCATTTTGCGGGCTTCTTCGGCGAAGTTTTCGCCAACGTTTTCGCTGGTGGCTTCAACGTGTTTTTTATAGTCGCGCATCAAGCGCACCATTTCAGCATAGCGTGGATCAGCGGGGCCCGCTGTCATCGTTTGGCGATCTGGTTTGCGGTTGGATTTTGCCGGAATGCCAGGGGCCATCAATTGTTTTTGAATTTTGTTGGTGCCGCAATGGGTGCAAGAAACCAAGCCGCGTTTTTCCTGTTGGTCATAAGCATCGCTGTTGGAAAACCAGCCATCAAATTCATGGCCTTTGTCGCAGACAAGATCATAGCGGATCATGGCGTAATTTCACTGAGCGAAAATTCACGCGCATGAACCAATGCCGGTATGCGGGCACGGGCGGCAACAGATTCTGCGGGGTCAATCTCAAACAACAGATATTCAGGATCAGCGCCTGCTTCCGCAATCACCTGGCCCCAAGGGTTTACAACTTTTGAATGGCCAAAGGTTTCGCGGCCAGAATCATGTTTGCCGCCTTGGGCTGCGGCAATCACAAAGCTTCCGGTTTCAATGGCACGGGCACGCAACAACACATGCCAATGGGCTTTGCCTGTGGGCACAGTGAAAGCCGCGGGCACCACCAACACATTGGCACCGGCCTTGGCCAGCATGTGATAAAGCGATGGGAAGCGCACATCATAACAAATGGAAAGGCCAAGCGTGCAAAAGGGCAGATCAACTTTTACCGCTTGTGTGCCCGCGTTAAAGGTTTCTGATTCACGATATTTATCGCCATTGGGCAAATCAACATCGAACAAATGGATTTTGTCATAACGGGCCACGCATTTGCCATCGGGGCCAAACAGCATGGTGCGGTTGACCAATTTTCCGTCTTCGCCTTTCAGCGCCATGGAGCCAATGTGCAGCCATTTTTTCAACTTGGCGGCCAGTTCTGAAAAGCCACGCACCGATGGGTCTTCCGCTTCACTCATCGCCACAGCTTTGAGGCGTTCACGATCAGATTCAAAAATGTTGGTCATTTCTGGGGTGGAGATAAATTCTGCCCCTTGAGATGATGCTTGTTTAATCAAAGTTGATGCATCGGCCAAGTTGGTGGCCATGTCGCGCGATGAGCGCATTTGTATCAGTGCAGCTTTGAATGCCATGATTTAGGCCAACAAGGCGTCAAGCCCGCCCTTGGCATCCAAGGCATAGAGATCATCACAACCACCCACATGGGTTTGGCCGATGAAAATTTGCGGAACTGTGCGGCGGCCACCGGCACGTTGCATCATTGCGGCGCGGGCGTCTTGATCATAGCTCACGTCAATCTCGTTATAGTCGACGCCCTTTTTTTGCAGCAGGGTTTTGGCTCTGCTGCAATAGGGGCACATATTGGTTGTATAGATGGCAATGTTTTTCATGGTCTATAGATCAATATGCGGTTTGAAGGGCACATTCACAAGTGCAAAAGTGAGTATATTCACTTCTGCCGCACCTGCCTTTTTCAACACATCAACGCAGGCTGAAATGGTGGCTCCGGTGGTGCGCACATCGTCGACCAGCAAGATTGATTTTCCTTTAATTTTTGCAGGGTCGGCCACCGCAAAAGCATTGCGCATGTTTTTGCGGCGCGAAACAGCATCAAGCCCCACCTGTTGAGGGGTGGAACGAATGCGCTTTAAAATATGTGGATCATAAGTTTTTATTTTCAAGTTTTGCGCCAGAAAAGCCGCTTGGTTGAAGCGGCGCTTCCACAGGCGAAAACGATGCAGCGGCACGGGTACGACAATATCCGCCTTTTGTAACAGCGCGTTTCCGGCCCTCGCCATCAGGCGGGCCATGAACAGGCCAGCCTCCATCCGATCTCCATATTTTAATTGATGCACATAGTTTTTCGATGCCTCATCGAAGATTACGGCGGCGCGGGCTTTATCCCAAGGCGGGGGTTGGGTTAGGGCTTCAGCGCTTAACATGCCTTCGCCTTGGTCATAGGCAAAAGGCGTTCCCATCACTTCACACACCGGATCATCCAAGATGTTCAGCTTTTGCCAGCAGGTGATGCAAATGCTGGCTTCGGCTTCAACCGGTGATTGACAGCCCAAGCAGCGGGGCGGCGTTAAAGCGTCTTTAAATCCGCGCCATGTGTTTTTTGCCCAACTTGCAAAGGACTGAAGCTGGAACTTGTTCGGAAATTCAGCTAGCTCCTGTTCCATGACTGATGTGATACCCGTTATCTTTGACCGAGAACTTTATCTGGCACGCCAGCAAAAGGCCAGTGGCACCAACGCTGCCTTGGTTGTGCATATTGCTGAAGATTTGGCAGACAGGTTAAGCGTGATCAACCACCAGTTTGAGAACGTTCTGCTCATTGCCCAAAACGCTGAAGCCTTTGCCACGGTGCTTAAAGGCTCTGGCAAATGCACTGCAATTGATATTCGCCAACCTTCTATTGATGATGATTTAAAGTTGGTGGCCAACACGTATGATGCGGTGTTTCATCTGATGGATATTCACTGTGTCAATGATGTGCCTGGCACATTGGCGCAATGTGGAAGAGCGCTTAAACCCGATGGTCTTTTTATGATGGCCGGATTTGCTGGCGAAACCCTGGTGGAATTGCGTGAAGCGTGGCTTGCCTGCGAAAGTGAAATTTCAGGCGGTGCATCATTACGCATTGCCCCGATGATCAGCACGCGTGAAATGGGTGGGCTTTTGCAACGCGCTGGCTTGGCCCTGCCAGTGAGTGATGTTGACCATGCCACCCTGCGTTATGGCAGTGCCTTGGCCCTGATGCGTGAGATTAAAACGTTTGGATTTTCAAATTCACTTGTTGAGCGGCGCAAATATTTTACGTCGCAGCGCATGGTGGCATTTGCCGTGAGCTATTATCAGCAACGCTTTGCGGATTCTGATGGCCGCGTCCGCGCAACCCTTGATGTGTTATGGGCCATGGCGTGGAAGCCCCACGAAAGCCAGCAAAAACCGTTAAAGCCCGGCAGTGCCAAGGCAAGCCTTGCTGATGTGTTGGCCAAGTTTGATGATAATAAAGCTTAACGCTGGCTGGTTTTCCAATGCGGGTTGATCCACGGCTCTAAGTTTGAAGGGGCGAGCATTGGCTTTCCCAAAATGTGATCAGACGCTTTTTCGCCAATCATAATTGTGGGCGCGTTCAGATTGCCGTTGGTGACTTGCGGCATGATGGATGAATCCACCACACGCAAATTTTCCATGCCGATGACACGGGTTTCGGGATCAACCACCGCCATTTTATCTTTGACCGAGCCCATCTTGCAGGTACCGCAAGGATGATAAGCGCTTTCGCAATGTTCGCGGATGAAGGTATCGATCTCAGCATCGGTTTGAACCGCATTGCCAGGTTGAATTTCTTCGCCAGCATAGGGCTTCATGGCGTCTTGCTGGAACAGTTCGCGTGTCAAGCGGATGCAGGAACGAAACTCTGTCCAATCATCATCATGGCTCATATAATTGAATAGAATTTTAGGATGCACAGTGGCATCAGCATTTTGAATGCGCACATGGCCGCGCGATTTGGTGCGCATGGGGCCAACATGAACCTGAAAGCCATGTCCTTCAAATGCGGCCTTGCCATCATAGCGCATGGCAGCTGGCAAAAAGTGATATTGAATGTTGGGATAATCAATTCCTGCATGCGAACGAATAAAGCCGCAGGATTCAAAATGGTTGGTGGCACCAAGGCCTGTTCCGAACAACAACCATTCAAGCCCAATACGGGCTTTTGAAAACAGGCCGAGTTCTCCATTCAACGTGATGGGTTGCAGGCAGCGCAGTTGGAAATAAACTTCCAAATGATCATGCAGGTTTTCACCAACACCTAACAGCGGGTTGACCACTTCTATGCCCGCAGCCTTCAAAACTTTTGGTGCGCCAATGCCAGAGCGTTGCAAAATGGCGGGCGAATTGATGCTGGATGCAGCCACAATCACTTCCCGCCGCGCGCGAGCAATTTTTATTTCATTGCCTTGGGAATATTCAACGCCCACGGCTTTTCGCCCTTCAAGCACGATGCGCCGCACCAAGGCTTCAGTTTGTAAATCAATTTTGCCTTTGGCCAATGCAGGTTTTAAATAGGCATTGGCCACTGACCAGCGCACGCCGTTGTGCACTGTCATTTCCATGGCGGCAAAACCCTCTTGCTGGCTGCCATTATAGTCTTTGCTGACCGGATATCCCGCTTGGCGGCCTGCATCAATAAAAGCCTGATAGAGTGGATTTCTACGCTGACCTTTTTTCACATACATGGGGCCACGGTGGCCGCGCCAATCTGGCTCTCCGCCTTGAACATTTTCTTGGCGTTTGAAATAGGGCAGCACATCGGCATGGCCCCATCCGGTGGCGCCCATTTCGGCCCATGTATCAAAATCGCGCGCGTGGCCGCGCACATAGACCATGCCGTTGATCGATGATGATCCGCCCATCACTTTGCCACGCGGTGTGGCGAGTTTTCGATTGTTCAAATAAGGTTCAGGCTCTGATTCAAAGCCCCAGTTATAAAGACCCATATTCATTGGATAGGAAAGGGCTGATGGCATTTGGATCAAAGGCCCGCGATCAGACCCACCATATTCCAAAACCAGCACGGTGTTTTTTCGATCTTCCGATAGGCGCTTGGCCATCACTGATCCGGCAGAGCCCGAACCAATGATGATAAAATCATATTCATTTGCCAACAAATTATTCGCGCCTCGCCCTGAAGTTCACCAAACTTGTCGCTTATGGCGGGTTTTGCTTGGGTGAAATTTGCGACGCTTTGCTGTGTGTATCCGCCACGCTTTGCAACGGACATGAATTTAGCTTGGAATTCAACTTGGGTTTTGAGATGATGGCACAAAGGAAAAATAAGAATGCAAATTGTGCCGCCGGGGGAAACCTGTTTTGAATGGATCAATGAGCAGGGGCAATCACCGTTTGTCTTGGTGTGTGAACATGCTTCAAACCACGTGCCCGCCGGGCTTTCAGGCTTGGGCCTGAGTGAGCAAGATTTAAAACGCCATATTGCTTTTGATATTGGTGCGGCAGGCACAGCGCGGTTGTTATCGAAACTTCTGGATGCGCCGCTGATCGTGCAGCGCTTTTCTCGGTTGATTTATGATTGCAACAGATCGCCCGAACAGCCCGCGGCCATGCCCGAATTGAGTGAAACCACCGCCATTCCGGGCAATATCAATCTCTCCGCAGAATCCAAGATGGCCCGGGTCAATGAGATTTATCGGCCGTTTCACCATGCCTTGGAACAGTTTTTGGATTTGCGCGCGGTGCAACATAAAAAAACCAGTTTGGTTTCCATTCACAGTTTCACGCGCATTTATAAGGGCAAGCCTCGCAGCGTTGATGTTGGGTTGTTGTTTGATCGTGACCCGATGCTGGCACATTTGTTGATTAAATCATTCCCTGATATGAAAACTCAGCTGAATGAGCCCTACGGCCCAAAAGATGGTGTTATGCATCTTATGAATTTGCATGCTGCCCCGCGCGGCTTGCATCACCTGATGGTTGAAATTTGTAATGATCTGATTGACACTGAACGCAATCAACAACTCTGGGCCCAGCGGCTTTCGGTGCCGCTGCAACAGGCCGCAGCTAAACTGGGAGAGACACGATGAACAATGGCATGATGACATTAGACCAGCTTAAAGCCGAGGTGAAAGCCGGAACCATAGATACGGTTGTGGTTGCCATGACAGATTTGCAAGGCCGTTTGGTGGGTAAACGCTTTCATGGCCAGTTTTTTGTCGATGGCGGTTACGAAGAAACCCATGCCTGCAATTATTTGCTGGGCGTTGATATCGAGATGGAACCCGTGCCCGGATATAAAGCCACAAGCTGGCAACAGGGTTATGGCGATTTTGTGTTAAAGCCTGATATGTCAACATTGCGCAAAACTCCGTGGCTGCCCGGCACCGCTTTGGTTTTGTGTGATGTGCTTGACCATCACACCCATCAAGATGTGCCGCATTCACCACGCGCTATTTTGAAAAAGCAATTAAAGCGCCTCGAAGCCATGAAGATGAAGGCCTACATGGCCTCTGAACTTGAATTTTTTCTGTTCGATGACAGTTTTGAGACCTGCAACACGAAGGGTTATCGCGATCTGAAAACCGCTGCCTATTACATTGAAGATTATGGTGTGCTGCAAACTTCCAAGGAAGAAGTTTATATGCGCGCCCTGCGCAATGGCTTGGCGGGGGCTGGCATTTATGTTGAAAACTCCAAAGGCGAATGGGGGCCGGGCCAAGAAGAAATCAACGTGAAATATGATGAAGCCTTGGCCATGGCTGATGCCCATGTGATCATCAAAAATGGTGCCAAGGAAATTGCCTATGGTGTGGGCAAGGCCATTACTTTCATGGCCAAGTGGGATTATGGCTTGGCGGGCAATTCATCCCACATCCATCAATCGTTATGGTCGGCTGATGGCAAGACGTCACATTTCCACGACAAGGCTGGCCATCATGGCATGAGCGAGATGATGCAGCATTATCTTGCGGGCCAATTGGAACATGCCAGCGAAATTACATATTTCCTCGCACCTTATATCAATTCATATAAGCGCTTCATGGTTGGCACATTTGCGCCCACCAAAGCTGTTTGGAGCTTTGATAACCGTACCGCGGGCTATCGTTTATGCGGTGCTGATTCAAAAGCCATTCGGGTGGAATGCCGTGTGGGTGGTGCTGATCTTAACCCCTATCTGGCTTTTGCGGCGTTGATTGCGGCAGGCCTTGATGGCATTGAAAAGAAGATGAAGCTTGAACCGGTTTTTGCGGGTGACGCCTATAACCAAGAAAAACTGCGCGAGATTCCAAAAACCTTGCGCGATGCGACCGAGCTTCTCGACAAATCAAAATTCTTGCGTGATGCGATGGGTGATGATGTTGTCGATCATTATGTGCACACGGCAAAGTGGGAGCAATTTGAATTTGATCGGCGCATTACAGATTTGGAATTGAAGCGCGGGTTTGAGCGTTATTAATATGGCAAATGTCATCACCGCTATTTCTCCTGTTGATGGGTCAATCGTTGCAAAGCGCAAAATTGCCAGCAAAAAAGATATCAGCACTGCATTTGCTGCTGCTCATTCAGCGCAGAAATCTTGGGGCCAATTAAGCATTGCTGAACGGGCCAAATTTTGCTTGGCAGCAGTTGATGCCATGCTGGCCATGAAGGATGAGATTGTGCCGGAACTGGCACGGTCTATGGGAAGGCCGGTTCGTTATGGTGCGGGCGAATTGCGCGGCTTTGAAGAGCGGGCCCGCCATATGATTGCCATTGCGGACAATGCTTTGGCCAATGTTGTGCCAGCGGCAAAAGATGGTTTTGAACGCTTTGTTGAACGGGTTCCCTTGGGTGTGGTTTTTACCATTGCACCGTGGAATTATCCTTATCTGACGGCTGTCAACTCTATCATTCCGGCCTTGATGGCAGGCAATGCTGTGGTTTTAAAACACGCGTCTCATACATTGCTGGTGGGGGATCGTTTTCAACAGGCCTTTGATAAAGCGGGTCTGCCCAAAGGGCTTTTTCAGCATCTGGTTTTAACCCACGAACAATCAGCCGAAATTATTTCGGGCAAGCTTGCCAATATGGTGTGTTTTACGGGTTCAGTTCCCGGTGGCCAAGCTATCGAGCGCGCTGCTGCCGGGCAATTTTTATCCGTTGGTTTGGAGCTCGGTGGTAAAGACCCAGCCTATGTGAGGGCCGATGCAAACCTGGCCCATGCGATTGAGAATTTGGTCGATGGTGCGTTTTTCAATTCCGGCCAAAGCTGTTGCGGCATCGAACGCATTTACGTTCACAAAAATCTTTATAAAGATTTTGTTGAAGGTGCTGTGGCCTTGGCCAAAACCTATGTGTTGGGTTCGCCTTTGGAGGAAGCCACAACTTTAGGCCCGATGATTAAAGCGGATGCCGCCGGTTTTGTGCGCAAGCAAATTGCCGCCGCTGTGCGCGGTGGTGCCAAGGCGCATATTGATGAGAAGATGTTTGCCGCCAGCAAAAAGGGCACGCCTTATTTAGCGCCGCAAATTTTAACTGGCGTAAACCACCAGATGGGTGTGATGCGCGATGAAAGTTTCGGGCCAGTGGTTGGCATTATGAAAGTTTCAAGCGATGAAGAAGCTATTCAACTGATGAATGATTCAGACTTTGGGTTAACGGCAGCCATCTGGACAAGCGATGTTGAGGCCGCACACAACATTGGCAATCAGCTTGAAACCGGAACTGTGTTTATGAACCGCTGTGATTATCTTGATCCGGCTTTGACATGGACAGGCGTTAAAAATACTGGCCGTGGTGCCACGCTTTCAAGCATTGGCTATGAAGCCCTGACACGGCCCAAAAGTTTTCATTTGAGGACAAAAATATGACATTACCCAATCGCAATTTCAATTTTCCAACCGCATTAAAGTTTGGTGCCGGACGCATCAAGGAACTGGCCGATCATTGCAAAGCTGTGGGCATGAAGCGGCCGTTGTTTGTGACAGATCCGGGCCTTGCTGCCATGCCCATGGTGCAAGATATCGTTGCTGATTTGAAAAAGGCTGGCCTTGCTGCCTTAGTGTTTTCAGATGTGCGACCAAACCCGGTTGAGGCCAATGTGACTGCTGGTGTCAAAGCCTATAAGGCTGGCATGCATGATGGTGTGATTGCGTTTGGTGGCGGTTCTGGACTTGATATTGGCAAGATGATTGCGCTGATGCACGGCCAATCGATTTCAGTGTTTGATCTGGAAGATGTGGATGATTGGTGGACACGCGCTGATGCCAGCAGCATTTCACCCATCATTGCTGTGCCAACAACCGCGGGCACCGGATCTGAAGTGGGCCGCGCTGGTGTTGTGACCCACCCCGACACGCATGAAAAGAAGATCATATTCCACCCCGCAATCATGCCACGCATTGCAATTCTTGATCCGGAATTGACAGTGGGTTTACCTGCTAAATTAACCGCAGCCACAGGCATGGATGCTTTGGCCCATAATATTGAAGCTTATTCCGCGCCATTTTATCATCCGCTGGCCAAGGGCGTTGCCCTTGAAGGCATGTTGTTGGTGAAAGAAAATTTGGCCACAGCCGTGAAGAAGCCGAAGGATTTGGATGCGCGCGGCAACATGTTGCTGGCATCATCCATGGGGGCCACTGCGTTTCAGCGTGGGCTTGGTGCGGTGCATGCTCTCTCTCATCCGTTTGGTGGGTTGTATGATGCACACCATGGCATGTTGAACGGCATTATTTTGCCTTATGTTGTGAAGGCTAACCGCAAGAAGATTGAAAAGGATATTGATCGCGCCGCTGCCTACCTGGGCATTAAAGGCGGGTTTGATGGCTTTTTGAAATGGATTTTGGCTTTGCGCAAGGAAGTGGGCATTCCCCATAAGCTTGCTGACATTGGCATTGATACAAAGCGCCTCGATGAAGTGGCGGCCATGGCGATTAAAGATCCATCAGCTGGCGGCAACCCCATTTTGTTCACGCAAAAGCAATATAAGGCGCTGGCCAAGAAATGCGTGGTTGGTGATTTATAGGTGATAGAAGCTTTAACAAAGCTGTGCGCGCAAGCAAAAGCCTGCACACTTTGTAAAGCTCATCTTCCTTCGGGGCCGCGGCCTGTGTTTCAGGTTCACCCAAATGCACGGATTTTAGTTGCTGGCCAAGCGCCGGGAAGGCGCGTTCATGAAAGTGGCGTGCCGTTTGATGATCCAAGTGGAACGCGTTTGCGCGCTTGGCTAGGTGTTGATGCAGCCACATTTTATGATGAAACAAAGTTTGCCATTCTGCCAATGGGCTTTTGTTATCCGGGCACCGGCAAATTTGGCGATTTGCCGCCGCGAGCCGAATGTGCGCCGGCATGGCGGCCACAGATGTTGGCACTGCTGCCGAATATCCAATTGAGCTTGGCCATCGGTCAATATGCCATCGCATGGCATTTGGGACAGAATCGTGCTGGCACGTTGACGCAAACAGTTCTCAATTGGCGCAGTTTTCGGCCAGAGATTTTGGCCCTGCCTCATCCCAGCCCACGCAATAACATTTGGCTTAAGAAAAATGCCTGGTTCGAAGAACAGGTTGTTCCCGATCTGCAAAAGCAAGTGGCACTGTTGTTAAACTAATCAGGTTGTTCAAATCTGTTTAAGCTGTGGTATTCATATTTTCTATTTTGATTTGGAAAAGTTTTGATGCTTGGAACCGCCTTCAGCCCATGGCCCAGTTTTACGCCTGAAGAGGCGGCCGCGGTTTCGCGCGTGCTTTTATCCAATAAGGTAAATTATTGGACAGGCACGGAATGTCGCGACTTTGAAAAAGAATTTGCCGCGTGGTGTGGAACGCCAAATGCGGTTTCCCTTGCCAATGGCACGTTGGCTATTGATCTGGCGTGGAAGGTTTTGGGCATTGGTGCGGGTGATGAAGTAATCGTCAGCCCACGGACGTTTTTGGCTTCGGCCACGTCGATCATCAATGCTGGGGCCATTCCGGTTTTTGCCGATGTTGACCCCAATTCGCAAGTGATTACGCCAGAGTCGGCAGCGCGGGTATTAACGAAAAAAACCAAAGCTATATTATGTGTGCATTTGGCAGGTTGGCCCTGCGATATGGATGGCTTTAAAACTTTGGCAAAACTGCATGATGTGTTTTTGGTCGAAGATTGTGCCCAAGCCCATGGCGCCAAATTGAATGGTGTTTCCGTTGGAGCCCTTTCTGATTTTGCCGCGTGGTCTTTTTGCCAAGATAAAATTATGACAACCGGCGGCGAAGGCGGCATGGTGACAATGGCCAACAAGGATTATTGGTCACGCGCTTGGTCTTACAAAGACCACGGCAAATCATACGAAGCAGTTTATGAGCGCCAACATCCACCGGGATTTCGGTGGCTGCATGAATCGGTTGGCACCAATTGGCGCATGCTTGAAATGCAGGCTGTGATCGGGCGCATTCAACTTCACCGCATGGCGGAATGGACTGCACTTCGCAGCAAGAACGCGCATCAGATTTTTAATGCGGCAAGACAATCTTCAGCCTTGCGTGTGCCTGAAATTCCCAATTCTGTTACGCATGGATTTTACAAGGCTTATGTATTTGCAAAGCCAGAAGGTTTAAAAACTGGCTGGTCACGCGACCGCATTATGCATGAAATTAACGCAAGAGGTGTACCGTGTTATCAAGGGTCTTGTTCTGAAGTTTATTTGGAAAAAGCCTTTGATCATGCACCAGGCAGGCCAGCGGCGCGTTTGCCTGTGGCGCAAAATTTAGGCGAAACCAGCATCATGTTTATGGTGCACCCCACATTAAAGCCTGATGAAATTGCAAAAACCTGCGATGTGTTAAACGCTGTGATGCAGCTGGCCAAGCGTTAGCTGCCCAAGCCTGCAAGCTTGAAGACACAATCAACGGCTTGTTGATCTCTGCCAGCTTTCAACGCCGTTTCAATTTTTTTCAATTCCACATTTAATTTTTGGGGTGGGAGAAAAAATTCATTGCTGCGCATGATGCGCATGTGATTGGTTTTGGAAATGTCTTTGCCTATTTGCAATTCTTCGTAAAGTTTTTCACCATCACGAAGCCCGGTGATTTTAATTTCAATGTCGCCTTGCGGGTTTTCAGGGGTTTTAAGGCTGAGGCCTTGCAGCTCTACCATGGTTTTTGCCAGATCCATGATCTTCACAGATTCACCCATATCAAGCACAAACACATCGCCACCTTTTGCCATGGCGCCTGATTGAATTACCAGTTGCGCTGCTTCCGGGATCAACATGAAAAACCGTGTGACATCGGGGTGCGTGACAAAGATTGGCCCGCCCTTGTTGATCTGTTCGCGAAACAGCGGAATGACAGATCCGGTTGATCCCAACACATTACCAAAACGCACCATGGCAAAAACGGTTTTGCCATTGCCCAAATTGGCCAGCGACTGCACCACCATTTCAGCCACGCGTTTAGAAGCACCCATCACACTTGTGGGCCTGACGGCTTTATCTGTGGAGACAAGCACAAACAGTTTTACTTTGTGGGCCAAGGCAGCAGTCGCCAGAGTTTGGGTTCCGAAAATATTGTTCAAAAGGCCATCACGCACGTTTTCCTGCACCATGCGCACATGTTTATAGGCGGCTGCATGCAACACCACATCGACGGAGTGTTTTGAAAAAATTTCGGTGATGCGCGGTTGATCAAGAATGTTGCCAAGCATTGCAACAAGTGCTGGTGGATTTTTCATCGAGGAGAAAAGCATTTCAATTTCGCGATGAATTTCGAACAGAGAAAATTCACTGTGATCCAGCAAGATCAGTTTTGACGGAGAAAAATTTGCAACCTGGCGCGCCAGTTCAGAGCCGATGGAGCCGCCAGCACCGGTGATAAATACCACCCGGTTTTTTACGGCCTGTTCCATTAATTCACGATTGGGGGGCACGGGGTCGCGGCCCAGCAAGTCTTCAAGCTTTACGGGCTGCAAGGCCGAAACTTCAATCTTGCCATCGGCCAGATCTTCATGGTCTGGAATGGTTTTCACCAACAGGCCATGGCCCATAAACATATCGACCATGGCGCGTCTGCTGGCGCGGTTTTGCCTCGGTTTGGCCACCATCACTTCACGCGGTTTAAAGCGTTGCATCACATAATCCATGTCATCAAGGGTGAGCGCTTTGATGCCAGAAATGGTGCGGCCAACAATTGAATAGTCGGTATCAACGAAAGCCATGGGCGCATAACGGCCTTGGCGCTTCAGGCTTTCGGCCAACATGATGCCTTCTCTGCCTGCGCCAAATATGATCACAGGGATTTGTTCACTTTTTGGGGCGGGGCGCGGCAAATCACGCATGAGGAAAGCCGCAAATTTGCGCAAGGCGATCATGCATAACATGGCCAGAAGCGTATAAATCACAATGACGGAACGGGCGAAGTTGACCTTGTCAAAAGCCAAAAGACACATGGCCCAAACCGGTGCGACTAAAAGTTGCGAGCGCCAAATGCGCGTTTCAACATCATAAGTGTAGGTTCGGTTGACGGATTGATAGACGCCCAGCAAAGACGCACAAAAAATGCTGATCACAGGGCCCAAAAGATAAAACGCCAGAGATTGATTTTGCGGCAACTCAAAGTTGGACAGGCGCAGCACATAGGCAATCAAAACAGCTGGAATGAGCAGAGACAAATCAGCCAACCACATCACAGCCAGTTTTGCGGGGCGGGGCAGATTTTGCAATCTGATGGATTGGTTCTTGATCAGTGATCGCATTGAGTGATTCCCCGGTAAACCGAGTTTATAGGAGTTTGATTGGGTTTTCAAAGCGGCAGCGCAATCTTAGAATGCAATCACAAAATAAAACGGAGCCAAGACAGGCTCCGCTCAAAACTTTCAAATTCTTATAAAATCAATAGCCTGAGGCAGCTTTAGAGCGTGTCAGCAACAAAAGCGCGCCTAAACCAATGGCAACGCCACCAATCGCAACAATAGGAAATATGCTTGGGTTGGTAAAAGATGTATGACCTACAATCTTGTTGCCCGCAGGAACAATAGCAGTATCGCCGAGCATGGCAACGCTTTGGCCAGCCATACAGGGGGCTTTTGCAGATATAGTTACAACTTGCGTGGCAGCAACAGACACAGCACAACCAGAGGCATAATTGACAACAGCGGAAGATTCTTCACCAACCATCAATTGGTCGCCAACATTCAAAGAGATTAGGCCAATGGCTGGAACAAAACCTTTCCCGTGGTTGATCATCACTTTGCCTTGGACAGCGCCCAATTCTGCAACAATTGCAGAGGCCTGAGCTGTAGCAAATGAAAAAATACACGCAGCAGCAAGAGCTGCTTTAAAGACTTGATTCATGGTTCCCCCGATTTAGTTAAACGTGGGGTTGTATTATCAGCTCAGCAGAATCGAGTCAACCGCGACTGGCAAAACGTCAGAATAATGGGGTGGCAACTGCGCAAATTATCAGATTAAATTTCAATGCCTTAGACATTCGGCCCCAAATCATCGTGGTTTTTCTGATTTTTGTGGCTTTTGGGCAACAGCTTTAGCGTTAAGGAGCGCTGGCCCGTTTGCGGGTTTCTTCATAGAGGGCCGTGAGCGCTGTTGTTGCAAAAATGCCCCCTGCGATGAAACTGGGTGCGCCAAAAGAAGGATGTTGGTGAATAACCTGTCTTAGCCCAGCCGGTTCCACGGTTAAATTGTCAGTTTGGCCCAGCATTTGGCCTTCGGTGCATGGCGCTTTGACGGGAACATTGTATGTTTGAGGCGTTGTGTATGTTACCGAGCATTTTGCGGCACCATAAGCAATGGTGACGGAGCTGTTATCGCCGATAAACACTGCATCGCCTGATTTTAGGCTAGCATTGCCCACGGCTTCAGCAAAGCCTTTGCCGTGGCTGATAAGCACCTTGCCGGAAAAATTAGCAACTTGAGCCATTGGATCAGATGCGGCCAACGCAGAGGAGGCCCACAAAACGCTTAAACCTAAAATTACTGCCCTGCGCATGTAAAAGTCCCTCATTTGTCGATTTGGGATAATCAATCATAGTTAAAGCTTTGCTAATTTGCCAAATTGGAATTGAAAAATTATTAAGCGTGTTTGGATTTTTTTGGATTTCTTTGGCCCGCCAAAACGATTGCTTATGAATTGGGGCTTAGGCCT
>JAYWFC010000149.1:0-8762 GCA_043778995.1 Aestuariivirga sp. | reverse complement strand
TCAAGCTGTTTTGCCTCTTTCAAATTCAATGAAAGGGGCTTGTCACAAATCACATGAATGCCCGCTTCGATAAACGCCTTGGCCACGGGAAAATGCATATGGTTTGGCGTTACGATGGAAACCGCTTCAATGCCATCAACGCGTTTGGCTTCAGCCTTGGCCATGGCCGCATAGTCTGAATAAATCCGATCTGCATTCAGGCCCAGTTCTTGGCCTGAGGCTTTTGCCTTGGCCGGATCTGCCGATAAGGCACCGGCCACAAATTCATAATGATCATCAATGCGTGCTGCCAAGCGATGCACAGCGCCAATAAACGCGCCCTGCCCGCCACCCACCATGCCATAGCGAATGCGCCCGGTTGATTTTTCTGTTGTGCCTGTGATTGCCATCGTGTTCTCCCATTATGTTTTAAAAACCTTTCCAGCCTTTCGCGCGCAAAATTGCAATACCAAATCTGGAATGCAAATTCGAAGGCAGCGGATCAAGCGGCAAAAATGGATTGGTAGAGTGCGGCAAGGCTGGCAACGTTTTTTCCCCTGCGCCCAACATGGCCATGCGGGCCACACCCAGCGCCGTCAAGTCTGCTGAAGCCGCAACATTCACCCGGCGGTTTAAGGCATTGGCCAAAAACTGCGCAAAATAGGGGTTCTGGGCCAAGCCGCCATCAATGGAAATGCTGTTGCCCCTCGCACCTTGCCTTGCCATTGCGTCCATCACTTCGGCGGCGCGAAGTGCGATGCCTTCAAGTAGCGCCTGCATCATATCGTGCTTGGTTGTATCAAGGCCAAGGCCAAGCCACAGGCCAGCTGCGTTCCTGTCCCAATGCGGACAGGCAAGACCCGAGAGTGCGGGAACAAAAGCCAGGCCCCGTGAAATGGCCGATGGATTTTTGAACGCGTTGATCTCTGCATAGTCTTTAAACAGGCCAAGGCCTTTGGCCCAATTCACCGCTGATGCGGCGTTATAGATGCCGCCATCCACAGCATATTCAGCAGACGCATTTTCAATCTGCCAAGCCACAGTGGGAAGCAATCCCGATGTATCAGCCAACGGCCTTTTGTTACCAACCAAAGCCAAGGCAAAAGCGCCTGTGCCAAAGGTTATTTTGCCGTCACCCGGCCTCGTCGCACCATGGCCAAACAATGCGGCTTGTTGGTCCACCATGCTGGCCGTTATGTTTGCGCCGAAACTTCCCGCCGAAGGTCGAATTTCAGCCAAACATTCTCGCGGCACACCAAAAAGGGCGCAGAGTTCATCGCTCCATTGCAATGTATCGAGAGACATGAGTGATGTGCGCGAGGCTGTGGTGACATCGGTGAAAAATTGTCCCGTCAGTTGGTCCATGAAATATGAATCCGTCGTGCCCAAACGCAATCTTCCGGCCTTTAATAGAATTTGAATTTCAGGAACATTGTCTAACAGCCAACGAAACTTGCTGGCGGAAAAATAAGGGTCAAGCGGCAGGCCCGCCACAGCCACAGTTAAGGCTTCAGCGCCTTCGGCTTTTAGCTTCGTGCAAAAATCTTTGGTGCGATCATCCTGCCACACGATTGCATTGTACGCGGGTTTGCCGGTGTCCTTATCCCACGCCACAAGTGTTTCGCCTTGGTTGGCCAAACCGATGGCATCAATTTTTCCGGCTTTGGCAATTGCCTTTTCAATGTGGCCAAAAATTTCTTCCACATCATGTTCAACATATCCTTGTTGTGGAAAATGCTGGGTGACATCAGCGCTGAATATTTTCTTGAACAGGCCGTCGCTATCATAGGTGAACGCCTTGGTGCCCGTGGTGCCTTGATCAATGGCCAACACTTTCATGCTGCGATAACCTTGGCCAAAGCGCGGCCTTGGGCCATGCAGTGGCCCGCCGTTTCAACTTTTCCCAACACATTGCCCACCGCATAGATATTAGGTCGTGATGTGAGAAAGTTTTCGCTCACTTTTGGTGCATCGCCATCGCGTTCGATAAAGCCAGATGAATAGAGCGCGCTTTCGCTGCGCAATTTTCCGCTGATAATCACACCATCACAGGCGATCGTGCGGGTTTTTCCGTTTTCCAGAATTTCAACTTCTTCAACTTTTTTATTGCCGTGAACAGCCACAAGTTTTGCATCACGAATAGTTGGAGTTTGAAAAACAATGCGTGCGCCCCAAGCAAAATGTGCTGGCGCATTGTGTTGAGAATTTTCAGCAATCATCGCCACAGGTTTTATCTTCGCATGGCGGCAGGTTAAAATATTTGAATATGAAATCCACTCGCTGCCAATGATAACCGGGCGTTCAAACGGTTTTTCATGGTTCAGATAAACCCGCTGTTGAAACTCACCCGTGTTCATCACACCGGGCAACTTGTTGCCGCCAATCAGCCTTGCAGCACGAGACGTTTCACGCGCACCCGTGGCCAAAATTATTTTATCAGCACTTATTTCAGAAACACCTGAAGCAGATTGCACCCGCAAACTTCCACGCATGTTAAATTCTAAAACTGTTGTTGCCGTGCGCACATCAAGCGATAGGGTAAGGTTCCGCAATTTTTCTGCCAGCGCAGGGCCTGTCAGCAAACCATAATCTTTATAAAGCCCAAAGCCACGGTGGCCGCAGTGGCGTGGAATGCCACCCGCCTGTTGCTCGCGCTCTAACACCACAACATCTTTAATGCCGATGCGCTGCAACTCAAGTGCTGCAGCAAGCCCTGCGGGCCCGCCACCGATGATCACCACATTATGGTGTTCCATGTGATGCTCCCGCCCGGGCTTTTTCGAATGCGGCTGTCACATGGGCTGCGCAATAAAACCCTTGGCAGCGGCCCATGGTGGCGCGCGTGCGGCGTTTTAATCCGCCCAAATCTCCGGCAGGAAGTAGGCCTGAACAGGCCGTATCAATTTCACCGCGTGTCACCCATTCGCAATGGCAGATGATTTCGCCGCCGCGCATATAAGGTCTGATCAATTGTTCGGCCAGATTGGGCACAGGTGTGAATATCGGTGCAGGCAATTTCTTGGGCCATTTGCCAAAATGTTTTGAATAAAGCTTGGCCACATGTTGGGCTATGCCAAGCGACCCTGTAAGACCCGTTGAGCGAATGCCCGCCACAGTTATCCAATTTTCGTTTGGCGTTGCGTTGATGATATAATCTTTTTGCGCGGTTGCTGGCCGCAAGCCCGCATAGACGGCCGTCACATCTACCGTGGCCAACGCTGGCAACATTTCAACGGCGCGTGATTTTAAGTTTTCCAATGTGGCTTGATCAGTTGACGCGTTTTCACGTTCATCGGTTTCTTCAGCCGTGGGGCCAATGGCCAAATTGCCGAAGATTGTTCGAAACAGCACAACGCCCTTGGTGCGTTCTTGTGGCACTGGCAAAATGATGCTGCGCAACAGTTTTGCTGCGGGCTTATCAAACACCACAAACTGGCCTTTTCGCGGCTTGATTTCAAAATCTGGCGCATGTGCAAAAGCTTCTATGTGATCACCAAAAAGCCCAGCCGCGTTGACCACGATGCGGGCTTCAACAGTGCCCGCAGCGGTTTTCAAATGCCATGCATCTTGTTTAAATTCAGCGCCTGAAACTTCTGCATTGCGCATAATTTCTGCGCCATGGGCAATGGCTTGGTGTGCATAAGCAAGGGGAGCAGACCACGCATCAATCACATGTTCGCCCGGCACCAAGAGGCCACCCAGCGCTTGTTTTGAAAGTTGTGGCTCACGCATGCGAAGTTCAATGGCGCTGAGGCGTTTGACATCATCCACCCCATTGGCGCGTGCCTTGGTTTCAATCTCAGCAAGTTTTTCTAATTCTTGATTTGTCCATGCCGTTACAATGGCAGATGTTTCCAGAAGTGGCAGGTTGAGCTTTTGCCGGATGTCGAGATATTCGGCATAGCCCGCCTTCATGCAGGCAAGTTCGATTGATTTTGCGGGCGCGTCAAACCCTGTGTGCAACAAGGCGCTGTTGGCTTTGGATGCGCCCGATAAAATGTCAGCGCCTTTTTCTAAGGCCACACATGAAAACCCAGCCATGGCAAAGCGCCGCAAAATTGCCAGCCCCACCACGCCGCAACCAATCACCGCAATGTCGAATCTTTTCGTCATGCAGAGATGTTTAGTGCGAATTTGTGGAGAAGTGGAGACTTAACCTTGGCCGTATTTTGCAAGCCAGCTTTGTTCGATGAGTTTAACAAAACTGGCATCTGGCTCCAAAAGCGTTGGGCCAGAGAGCGACACACTGCCCGGGGCACTGGTTGCCGCAAATAACTTGGCATCATCGCCTTTGAGTTTCGTAATGTCCAAAACCGTCGGGTCGCCCCAAGTTTTCAGATCGGCCTTGCGGGCCTGTGCTTCGGGAGAAAGCAGGAAATTTGCCACCACTTGTGCACCTGCTTGGGCTTTTGCATTGATAGGGATAGCCACAAAATGCGTGTTGCCAATGGTGCCCGCGGCATGTTGCCAAGCGATTGTGGTTTTGGGCAAGGTGCCCGCGGCCACAAGATTGGCAGGCTCATTGGGGTTGAAGGTTATGCCGACCAACAGTTCGCCATCGGCCACCATTTGGGTCAATTCGGCTTGGGTTTTTGGATATTGTTTGCCTTCGCGCCAAAGGTGGGGCCGCAACGTATCGAGAAATTCATAAAGCGGTTTCGCCACGGCTTCAAAACTTGCCTGATCTATCGGCTTGGCAAAGATAGATTTATCGCTTGCCGTTTCCACCATCGCTTGTTTTACAAATGTTGTGCCGTGAAAATCTGGCGGCGCTGAATAGGTCACACGGCCCGGGTTGGCTTTGGCAAAGTCTAACAGTTCAACCATGCTCAAAGGTGGTTTTGCAACTTTTGCACCATCAGCAAAAAACGTGAATTGCGCCATGCCCCAAGGGCTTTCCAAACCATCGGTGCTTTCAGAAAAATCTTGCAGCGTTGTGGGTTTGCCTTTTGTATCCACGTTTACAAAATTGGGCAACGTGGTGGCAAAAGGCCCGAACAATAATTTTTCAGATTTCATTACATGAAAGTTTTCACCGTTGATCCAGATCATATCGACTGAACCATCAGCCTTGCCGGCTTTCACTTCATCACGCACGCGTTTAACGGCTTCGCCCGTGTCAGTAATTTTAACGTGATTCAGCTTCACACCAAAGCGCTTCATCACTTCATCAGCTGCCCACGCGATATAGGCATTGATAGTGGCAGAACCTGCCCACGCATTGAAGAACACTTCTTGGCCCTTGGCCGCAGCTTCAATCGCCTTCCAATCAGCGGCAAATGCGCGGCTTGTAAAAGGCAAAAGTGTTGACGCAGCAAAAAGCTGAAGGGCAGAACGACGATTGATCATGTGAACTCCTATGCGCCTTCATGTGCCCGAGATAGCGTTATTCGGCAACTCACCTGTTTGTGATCATCACATGCTGTAGAAGGATGATGGTTTTTGCATCAGAAATTTCACCAGATGCAATCATCGCATAGGCATTCTTCAAAGGCATTTCCAACACTTCAATGTCTTCATGTTCTGACGCCAATCCCCCGCCCTCGGCCACACGATCAGCGGCAGTATATTCGCCCACAAACAGGCTGGTTTTTTCAGAAACAGCACCGGGTGTTGAAAAACATGTGAGGACATGTTTCACGTTGTGAACGTTGCAGCCCAGTTCTTCCATCGCTTCGCGTGTTGCACATCCTGCCGGATCATCTTCATCCAAGAGCCCCGCACAGGCCTCAATCATCCAACCATCATGGCCGGTGAATGCAGCGCCCGCCCGCCACTGCCGCACCAGCAAACAGAGCCCGCGCGCGTGGTCCACCGGCAAAATGGCAGCGCCATGGCCATGGTCTGCCACTTCGCGCAAAAGCATTGTGGTTGTGCCATCTGCTGCGGTTGCTTCCACATGAAGCTTTGAAAGCGAAGACCAGCCTTTCGCCATCAATTGAGTTTTTGCGATTCGATATGTATATTTGCCCATGGGGCCAGCGATAGCGGCCATGAAGAATTGACACAATCTTAACTTTAATTGATCAAGTCTAAGGGCTTCAACCGGGGCATTTATGGCCAAAAGATCAAAAGTCAGACAACGTTTCATGTCTGCCATTTTAGTGGGCGCTTGCCTGCTTGTGGTGGCTGGCGTTGGATATTCTGTTTTTGGCCGCAAAAATCCCCTTTCGAATATTGCCCAAGCGGCCAATGCTGCCACGGCTTTACCCACCAATGCGCCCCAGCTTGGCCCTTCAGGCTTGGCTCTGCCGCGTTTTGTGTCATTGAAAACTGAAAAAGTGAATGTGCGCAAAGGACCCTCCAGTGATCATGCGGTGGCTTGGGTTTTTCAATCCAAGGGATTGCCGGTGGAGATTACGGCCGAGTTTGAAACCTGGCGGCGCATTCGCGATTCTGAAGGTGCCGAAGGGTGGATTTTGCAAAATATGTTGGCCGGAAAACGCACCGCTTTGGTTTCGCCCTCACGCAAGTTTGATTTGATCCCACTGATGTATGGCGCGTCTGATGCCAGTGGCATGGTGGCCAAGCTTCATTCGGGTGTTTTGGCCGACATCAAATCCTGCGATGGCAAATGGTGCCGCATTTTAACGAGTGGCTATGATGGCTATATTGACCAAAACCTCATCTGGGGTGCTTACCCCGGTGAAGTGGTGAATTGACAATAATGCAAATTTGCATTACTTTTGTCGAATGACAATACTGACTGTAACCGAGCGAGGCCAAGTTACCTTGCGCAAGGAAGTTTTGAACCACCTGGGCCTTAAGCCCGGTGACAAGATTGAACTTGATTTGTTGCCCGGCGGCAAAGCCGTTTTAAGAGCTCCAAAGCGCACGGGCACCATTGATGATTTTGCTGGCATCCTTGCTGGTAAAACGAACATCGTTGCAAGCATTGAAGACATTAAAGAAGCCACCGAAAAAGCGTGGGCCGGCATTAAGTGAAGCTTACGGTTGACACGAACGTTTTGGTTCGCACATTTGTGCGGGACGTTCCTGAACAGGCCGCTATTGCGGAGAAGCTTTTGCGCGATGCTCAGCTCATCGCCGTTCCAATGGTTGTATTATGTGAAACGGCTTGGGTCTTAAAAAGCGTGTATAAATTTTCCTCCTCCCAAATCGCAATGGCGATCCGCGCACTTGTCGCCACGAAAAATGTTGAATGCGATCACGCCGCCGTAGAGGTTGGTCTGGCCCTCTTAGACACAGGTGGAGATTTCGCCGATGGCGTCATCGCCCATCAAGGCAAGTGGCTTGATGGCGAAGTTTTTGTGTCATTTGATAAAGTGGCCGTAGAACTGCTGCAAAAACAAGCACTATCTGCGCAGATGCTTTGAACTGCCCGAACAAAAACACCAAAGTTTGAAATAAGTGCAGTGTCACCGCAATTCGTGTCACCGTAATTAATTGTCACCGCAATTCGACGCATCACTTCTTCTTTCTAACATTTTCTCTGGCCGCTTTATTGGCGTGAAGGCGCATAAGGGGGCCTTTAGGCTGAGGTGGCATAAGGCCTTTGGCACTCAAAAAGGTAATAAGCTCCAAACTCGCCATATGAATGGAGATGGCGTCATCATTAATTTTGGCGACGCTCATAGGTATCCTCTCTATTTCGACTGAGCCACGAGCTGATCGTTTTTCCGTGAAAAGCTCTCTTGTATTGGGATTCATGCACCAAGAATTATGAGCAACACCGTTTCTTTTACCCATAGCGGTGTTCAGTTTATTGACTAGGCTGTCGAGCTCATGGAGGTCTTTAGGATTTTCAACGTTCATCTCTGCGACGGATTTAAGTACATCCGTACGTAGGGGGCCCGACATATGGACGGTGATTGCCTGGGATGTAATCAAATCAAGTCGCAGGCACCCAGCGATTGCCATTTCGATAACGCCCTCGGCATGGGCGCTACATGCTACAATCAAACCGATTGCAGCAAGAGCATCACTTGGTAAATTGCGTGGGTCGTAATCAAAGATTAGCATTTCACTCATGAAAAAATCTTCCGACGATAAAAAACGCGATGAAATCTTGAAGCGAATGCTTCAGGCTGTTACCAAAGTTCAAGAATTGCTGCGCATTATAACACACCCCGGCTTCGCGTTATGCCAAGGCTCGTGCCGATTGGACTTTGGCGTGGTGGCTTTTCTGCCGCCTTCAACGCCCGCGAATACAGTTAGATGTCTGGATTATGACGATATCTAACACCCTGACCGTGCGCTGTCAAGGACTATTTTTATAATTAGGACTTTAGATCTTGTTCTTTAATCGAACGATCACGTCAATACGATCAATTTCCTGGCCTTTGGGCAGGTTGGGAAGGCCTGAGATTTTCAGGTCACCGGGCTCAATATCATATAATTCGCCATCGGCTTCGTTGAAAAAGTGAAAATGGTTTGAGGTGTTGGTGTCGTAATAACTCCTCACACCTTCAATGGCCACTTCGCGCAAAAGGCCTGCATCTTTGAATTGATGCAACGTGTTATAAACCGTGGCCAATGAAACGCTGATGCCGAATTTCATCGCATCTTCATGCAGGCTTTCGGCGCTGACGTGTTTGTCGCAGCCTTCAAACAAAACCTTGGCCAAGGCCAAACGTTGTTGTGTTGGGCGCAAACCGGCCTTGCGAAGCTTTTCAGCAGTGGTGAAATTGGCGATCATGCCTATCTTATACACAGGAATGGGTTTGCAATTCAACGCTTTCAGTTTTAGCCGCACGCATGTTAAAAGATTTTAAAAATCAAGCAGGGGCATTATGACGACCAGAAATTCCAGTTTTAATTAT
>JAYWFC010000148.1:0-22964 GCA_043778995.1 Aestuariivirga sp. | reverse complement strand
TGATGGCCAAAGTTCCCATTGTTTTCTGTGTGCCCGAGAAGGCAGTGAAACCGGAAGCCGTTGCCTGATCGTTAAAATTTGCACTTGTTGTTGGAAATGCATAGGTTATTGTGTTGCCTGACCAATAGTTGCCAGTGCCTATCTGTGCTAAAATCTGCCCACTATTCCATACTGGCAAAGTCATAATCGGAATCCTTCTGCGCCAACCAAAACAAGCTCCATAAAACACGAATACAGACTAATTGCGAAAGCATTGTTGCAATTTTTACAGAGCTTTAATTCGGGGTTAATGTTTGATGAATGCAAGGTTCAAAAAAATTAATTTTCAACAACAGACTTGAAACTACATTAGAATCTTTCTAAAGAAGAAATATGAAAAGTTTTTCCGAACTCACTGAACAAGAAATCATGGCCTTGGCCATTTCATCTGAAGATGATTGCGCAAAAACCTATGCAGGCTTTGCACAATCTTTGATGGAAGATTATCCGGCCTCGGCCAAGGTGTTCATTGAAATGGCGGAAGAAGAACATGATCATCGCCGCAGTTTGGCGGCACTCTATCGTGAAAAGTTCGGTGATCATCTGCCCCTGATATTGCGCACAGATGTAAAAGGCTTTGTGAAGTTAAAACAGGCATCAGCTTTTGAAAAGCTGAACATCGATTCAATGCGCCGCCATGCCGAAGTGGTGGAGCTTGAAAACTATCGTTTCTATGCCGAAGCCACGGCCCGGGCCACAGATCCACAAATCAAAAAGCTGCTTGGTGAATTGGCTGAAGCCGAAAAGGGCCATGAATCCTTGGCCAGCAAATTGGGCGTGGCCCATCTAACGGCTGATGCAAAAATCAGCGAAACAGAAACACAAGCGCGCAAGTTTTTATTGCAAATTGTGCAGCCGGGTCTGGTGGGCCTTATGGATGGATCAGTGTCCACTTTGGCGCCGATTTTTGCGGCAGCATTTGCCACAGGCAGCACCTGGCAAACCTTCTTGGTGGGTGTTGCCGCATCTATTGGTGCTGGCATTTCAATGGGCTTGGCCGAAGGATTGTCGGACGATGGCAAGCTGACGGGCAGGGGGCACCCCGTTATTCGTGGCCTGGCTTCTGGAATTATGACAGCGGTTGGTGGTCTTGGTCACACGTTGCCATTTCTCATTACAGACTTCCACACGGCGTTTGTGTTGGCAGTGATTGTAGTTCTGATCGAGTTGGCTGCCATTTCCTATATCCGTTATAAATATATGGAAACACCGATTTTAAAAGCAACCTTGCAAATTGCTTTGGGTGGCGCGCTGGTTTTTGCCACCGGCATATTAATTGGCAGTGCCTAATTTTATTCCGGCATTCGTATAACCTAGAGGCAAGTCACCTTTAAGATTGGTGACGCGCTTGTGGATCAAAGCATCGAATATCTGATCGACGGCCTGTTTGGCACCGGCTACTCGTGAAGGGTGGTCTGTGTCGGCAGCTGCGTGCGGCAAAAGCAATATTCTTTCGCGATATTTTTCTGCCAATGGCAAATAAGGCACCAGTGGGCCGCTCAACGTGCCATCATGGTGTTTAAAAATATCCGCATCAATGGCCGCATTGGCAACTTTGCCAGAGGCCATGGCCGCGTCGAGTGCATTCGTATCGACACATTCACCGCGATCAAAATTGAGCAGAGTTGCGCCGTGGTTGAGGCGTTGCAGAACTTCTGTGTTGATTAATTCAGCATTGGCATAGCGGCCCTCGTGCAGCGGCCCAAGCCCGGTGTGCACACTTAAAACATCTGCGCCCTTGGTCGCATCTGAAACGATTTCGGAGGCTTGAAAGCCATTCGCCTTGATGCGTTCGTGGTGGGTCGTCCGAGCAAAAATCTGAACGCGCATGCCGAATGCAAAAGCCAGCTTTGCTAATTCCTTGCCGATATTGCCATAGCCTAAAATGGCAATGGTTTGCCCTTCAAGTTTTGCCGCGGGAAAGGTGCGCAGATCTTTTCCGGTGTCAAACTCACCGCGCAAAACCTGCGCTTGAATGGCATCGAGAGGTAAATCAGGCCTGAACCGCAAAAGCGCTTTCATTGTCATTTGCGCGGTGGCGCGTGCGTTAAATCCGGGTGTGTTCATCAGTGGGGCTTTGCCACCCAAGCCATTGCCACCGCCCCATGACATTGAACCCATGTTGCCGGTTCCGGCCCCAATACGCACACCACCTTGGTCAAACACCGCTTGGGGTGGAATGATTGTTGCAGCGGCGATCACAGCATCATATTGGCCCTGAGATGTACGACTTAAAATTTCTTCTGTTGTTGACAGGTTTGGCAAATAGAAAAAATGCAATGTTTCAACATTGCTCACACTATTCAATTCAGCATCACCAAAATGAAATACGCCGCCTTTGGCCTCAATGTGAGTCTTAACTTCACTTGGATCAGGCTGCCCATCTGCCCCAAACCTTAGGCCCACCAAATCGCAAATTAAAATGCGATATGTCATGCTTTAACTTTTCTGTTTTCCAACGTCATAATTGCCAATCCGCTGGTCACAATAATAACCATGCCCAATACTGAAATCCAATTCGGCACATCTTTGAAAAGAACAAACCCAAAGATAACAGCGAATAAAAGAAAACTATAATAAAACGGAGCAACCGCTTGGGCAGAAGCATGGCGGTAAGCCAACAATGTAAAATAATGGCCCAGCATCATAAACAGGCCGGCCGCGAAAGTAAGCTGAACCACAACGAAAGAAGGCATGATCCAATGCTCAAACATCAATCCGCAAATCAACGCAGAAGTTAGAACCACCAAAATCAGAACCAACGTAGAAAGCAGTGCGGGCACAGTTCCAGAAATTTGCCGCGCCACCAAATCGCGCAAGGCAGCGAAAATTGCTGTCACGAAGGCCAACAAAATAAACGGCGAACTTGCCGCATTGCCGGGCTGGGCCACAAGCAGCGCGCCAAAAAAACCAAGCCCCACAAGACATAGCCTCAAAGCAGTGGATTTTTCACGATGAATGAAAATCATGCCCAAGATAACCAGAAGCGGGGTGATTTGAAAAATGGCTGTCACATCCCCAATCGGTGAATGGGCCAATGCCAGAATATAAGTTAAAATTGCAACGGATTCTAATCCTGCCCGAAGCATAACATGGCGATCAAATGCTGTGCGCCAGTTTTGAAGATCGCCCATAAAACTGAGTAGAATAACTGCGAAAAAAGTGCCTGATAGCCCACGCAGCAATAGAACTTCATAAGGCGGCAGAGCTGCCATGGCCAGTTTCATAAAACTATCATTTAAAACGAAAGCAAAGCCGCTCAGCAACATAAAGCCGATGCCACGCAAATTGGAACTATGAGCCATTAACGAAAAAATAACCTTGTTTACAAGAAGGTCTAATGCAGCATGATAGCTTAACCTGCAATTAATAATAATAATCCAGCCTCGACGTAAGGGCCTCGTGGCGGAATGTCTACGCGGCGGGGTGCAAACCTGCTCATCTTGGTTCAAATCCAGGCGAGGCCTCCAACTCCCTTTCAACTGCCCGCCGTTAAAACGCCTTTTCGAAAGGCAGCGGGGCTGGTTTGAAAATGTTTTTCAAAAGCGTCATAGAAACTTGAAAGCGAGCGAAACCCGCAATCAAACGCTATTGTCGTTACGTTGAGATCTGTGGCAATCAGCATAGATCGGGCAGCAGCTAATCTTTGGCGCGTGATGGATTGTTTGATTGTAAGGCCCAACACCCGTTTAAACAGGCTCATCGCATAATTGGGGTGCAAACCCACAGCTCGTCCCACGTCATCTGTTGAAATATCTTCAAGGGCATTCTCTCCGATAAAGCGCGCCATCGCTTCGACCTTGTGAACGCGGTTATGATCATGGTCGTGATGTGCGGCAACCTGTGCCACGGGTTGGGCGTTGCGCAAGTCATGCCACCCTTCACGGTCTAGCCTGCGCACACGCGCGGTCAGTTCGTCTCGCACAATGGGTTCAAGCGAGCGATCGCCTGAAAGCAAGTCGAGCCTCCAACGGGCAAACATGTCAAAGTCATATGATTTTAAATCCAGTGCCTCAATCAATGCGCCACCAAAAATCGCTTGGCGCAGGTGGCTCAATGTCGGCAATTCCAAAAAAACCGCCATGGGCACATAAAGCACAACAAATTCTGTTTCGGGCGCGCATTCAACCACTTGGTGTGGAATCATGCCCCAGAACAACGCCAAGCGCCGTTCGGGCAGATTAAGTTCACGCCCATCGAACCAATATTTCATATGGCCTTTGGTGACGAGATTAAACTCAACTTGGCTATGCATATGCGGGCCCGGCATGCGTTGCACACGGGTGGTTTTTCCAGCGCAAAAACTATGGTCTCCAAACACTACAACTGGGTATCCGCGATCCATATAGGGATTGGCGGGAACGCTTTCGTCGGCGTAAGTTTTATAATCCATGATCTTAGAATTCCGGAAATGATCATTTGAATTTCGGAAGAACCTTGCGGGTTTTCAAGGCATCGTCAAGTTTAATCCGCGAAAATGCGGAAATCAAAATTAGCCCCAGCCATGGTGGCAGGGGCCTATGGGAGAAAGACATGACATTAATTAAGGGCCTTTCTGGCCTTGCTCTTGGGCTTGCGCTATCAGCCACAACAGCCATGGCAGGCACCATCGTGCTCAACTCAGATCAATCAGATCCAGCGCCAAAAAAGGCCATGGAAGGTTTGATCGCAGGTTTTGAAAAAGCCAATCCAGATATTAAAGTGAAGTGGAACAACTTTGACCATGAAGGTTATAAGGCTGCGATCCGCAACTTCTTAACGGCTGATGCTCCAGATGTTGCTGCATGGTATGCTGGCAACCGCATGGCGCCATTTGTTAAGGCAGGTTTGTTTGAAGATGTGTCTGATGTTTGGAAAGACAATGGCCTTGATGATCAGCTGAAATCAGCTGCTGCTTCAATGACAATTGACGGAAAGAAGTGGGGTGTTCCCTATACTTATTATCAGTGGGGCATTTATTACAACAAAGACGTTTACAAAAAAGCCGGCGTGACCGAGCCAAAAAATTGGGCTGAATTTGTTGCCAACTGCGAAAAAATCAAAGCAGCTGGTGCTGATTGCTTAACCACTGGCGATAAAGGCGGCTGGCCCGCTGCTGGCATTTTCGATTACATCAACATGCGCACCAATGGCTATGAATTCCACATGGATTTGACAGCCGGCCGCGTGAAGTGGACTGATCCAAAGGTTAAAGCAGCATTTGCTGAATGGGCCAAAGTTGTGCCCTATATGTCAGCAAACTCAACCGCGATTGATTGGCAAGATGCTGCGGCCTTAATGGCACAAGGCAAAGCTGCCAACTATGTCATGGGCAATTTCGCTGTCGATACGTTCAAAAAAGGCGGCATGACCAACGACAATCTTGGCTTCATGATATTCCCAGAAATCACGCCAGGTGTTGCCCGTTCAGAAGAAGCCCCGACAGATACATTCCACATTCCATCGGGTGCAAAAAACAAAGCTGATGCAAAGAAGTTCTTGGCCTACTTGGCCTCGGCTGATGCGCAAACAGCAATGAATGGCATTCTGGGCCAATTGCCTGTGAACAACAAAGCCAAGGCCGCTGATGATCCATTCATCAAGGCCGGTTTTGAAGAATTGTCGACCGCTCATGCTTTGGCACAGTTCTTTGATCGCGATGCGCCTGCAGATATGGCAAAGGCCGGCATGGATGGCTTCCAAGAGTTCATCACACATCCAGACCATATCGACGCAATTCTTGAGCGCCTCGATAAGGTAGCTGCCAAGGTTTATAAGTAATCTTCCCGCGACGGGGGCCGGATCTTTCTTACTTAAGGTCCGGCCCTTTATTTTCTTCTGAGAGGGTGGAATATGGAAAAAGCCAGCAAAATGGGTTTTTGGAAAAAGCATCAACGCGCCTTAGCGCCGTGGATGTTTCTCGCTCCGGGCATACTTATGTTTTTGGTCTATGTGATCTATCCAATTTTTCAGTCCATCGGCATCAGCTTTTATGAATGGGATGGCCTTGGGGCTAAAACCTATGTTGGTCTTCAAAACTATAGAGACCTGCTGACGGATGATTCATTTTCCACTTCGCTTAAAAATAATGTGATTTGGCTTTTACTTTACCTTTTAGCCATTCCAGCGGGCTTGGCCGTGGCGCTGTTTCTGAATCAAACAGTCGCCGGCATCAGGCTCTATAAATCTCTTTTCTTTTTTCCGTTTGTCATCAGCCAAGTTGTCGTTGGCCTCATTTTCACTTGGTTTTATGCACCGGGTTTTGGTATTTTACCTCATGTGATCAATTTCTTTACGGGCACGCCAACGGCCATTCTTGCTGATGATCGTTTTGCAACGTTGGGTGTTATTGCTGCGGGCCTTTGGCCGCAAACTGCCTATTGCATGATCTTGTATCTCACTGGCTTGAACAACATCAGCCCAGACCAAGTTGAAGCTGCGCGCATGGATAATGCCAAAGGCTGGTCTATGTTGTGGCACATTATCATTCCGCAATTGCGCCCCGCCACGTTCATTGCATTGGTTGTCACCGTCATCGGCGCTTTGCGTTCTTTCGATTTGATTTCGGTGATGACAGTAGGCGGGCCTTTTGGCTCCACCCGCGTGTTGTCTTATTTCATGTATGAACAATCACTATCAGAATATGGAACGGCCATGGGTTATGGCGCAGCCATTGCCGTTGTGTTGTTTGCCATCATGCTGGTGTTCATCAGCCTGTTCATCGTACGCATGCTCAGCCAAGAGAGGAACGCATAATGTTTCCAAGGCCAATAGCCCAATCAGGCATTTGGACACAGCGGGCTTATAAAGCCGTTTTGCCAATCGCTCTGTTGCTGTGGTTGCTGCCGCTGATCGGCATCGCTGTGACTTCCGTTCGCCCTGGATCAGACCTTGCCTCTGGCAACTACTTTGGTATTCCGTCAGGCTTTGCCTTTTGGGAAAACTATTCTTCCGTTTTTAAAAACAGCAACATTGGCTATTATATTCTAAATTCATTTCGCGTTACAATTCCAACCGTCATCGGGGCCGTAGGCTTATCGTGTTTGACGGGCTATGCCTTGGCCACATATAAATTCCGCGGCAACTTGGCAGTGTTCTTTTTGTTTGTGGCGGGCAATTTTGTACCGTTTCAGATTTTG
The DNA here is from genome assembly GCA_043778995.1 of Aestuariivirga sp. Classification (GTDB taxonomy): domain Bacteria; phylum Pseudomonadota; class Alphaproteobacteria; order Rhizobiales; family Aestuariivirgaceae; genus Aestuariivirga. Next base: position 15,807 of record JAYWFC010000148.1, on the reverse strand, counting down.
GCCATTCCCGTGCGTGATCTCACGCTGCATATGGGCCTTTATAACACCATGACAGGTTTGGTGTTGTTTCACATTGCCTTTCAAACTGGCTTTTGCACATTGTTCATGCGCAATTTCATGAAGGCACTTCCTTTTGCTTTGATAGAGTCTGCGCGGGTTGAAGGTGTGAATGAGTTCAGAATTTTCTGGCACATCATTTTGCCGCTGGTGCGCCCGGCGATGGCCGCACTGGCCGTGCTCGTTTTTACTTTTATCTGGAATGATTATTTCTGGGCCACCGTCATGGCGCAATCGGTTGATGTACGGCCCGTAACGGCGGGCATGAATGAGTTGAAAGGCCAATATAAAGTGGCGTGGGAATTAATCTCGGCAGCGGCCATTGTTGCGGCTTTACCACCCGTTGCCATGTTTTTCTTAATGCAAAAACATTTCATTGCTGGCCTCACACTCGGAGCAACAAAAGGATGACACTGAAAATGGCGAAAGAATAATCATGGCACAGGTCACACTGAAAAATGTTACCAAAAGCTTTGGGTCAGTACAAATTATCAAGGGCGTAAGCCTTGATATTGCTGATGGTGAATTTTGCGTTTTTGTTGGCCCCTCTGGCTGCGGAAAATCCACATTGTTGCGCATGATCGCAGGCCTTGAGGAAATCACCACAGGCACGTTGCAAATTGGCGGGCATGAAATGGCTGAAGTTCAATCGGCTGATCGTGGTGTAGCCATGGTGTTTCAATCTTATGCACTTTATCCGCATATGACGGTGAAAGAAAATATCTCCTTTGGCATGCGCATGGCAAAAATGCCGGCTGATAAAATTGCTGCGCGGGTGAAAGTGGCAACGGATATGTTGCAGCTTGACCAATTGCTGGATCGCAAACCTTCGATGTTATCGGGTGGGCAGCGCCAACGTGTTGCCATCGGTCGCGCCATTGTGCGTGAGCCTGAAGTATTTTTGTTTGATGAGCCGCTTTCAAATCTTGATGCAAATTTACGTGTGCAAATGCGCATTGAAATTACAAAGCTGCATCAAGATTTAAAATCAACCATGATCTATGTCACCCATGACCAAGTTGAAGCGATGACCATGGCAGACAAGATTGTAGTTCTGCATGCAGGCTTGGTTGAACAGGTGGGCTCACCCTTGGAGCTTTATCATCGCCCGAACAACATGTTTGTGGCGGGCTTTATCGGTTCTCCAAAAATGAACTTTGTGAAGGCAATTGCCACCCCCGTGAAGGGTGGAAAAATTGCACTGGCTTTGCCCGGCGGCACAAAAATAGTTTTGAATGATCAAGGCAAGAAGCTGAGTGAAGGCCAAGCTGTAACGCTGGGCATAAGGCCAGAACACATTACCATTGGCCAGAAAAATGACGGCGAATTAAAAGGCACATTGCGGATTGCCGAATATCTCGGATCGGAAACCATGTTCTATGCAAGCTTGGCGGACGGCACAGATTTATCGGTGAAGGCTGATGGCTTAACCACTGCAAAATCTGGTGCGGATATTAAGTTTGGTGTGCCTGCTGCTGCGTGTCATCTGTTTGACAGCAACGGCAACACGATTTTGAATGGCGATTTATCGATATAATGCTTGGCGTTTGTTACTATCCTGAACATTGGCCCGAGGCATGGTGGCCAGACGATGCGCTGCGCATGCGCGACATGGGAATTTCATTTGTACGCATCGGTGAATTTGCTTGGTCAAAATTAGAGCCCAAGCGTGGCGTTTATGAATGGGGCTGGCTAGACCGCGCTATTGAGGTGTTGGGCAAAGCTGGTTTGAAAGTTGTGTTGGGAACACCCACTGCAACACCGCCCAAATGGTTGATGGATGAATATCCTGAAATTGCGCCAGTCGATGAACAGGGCAACACGCGTGGCTTTGGCTCTCGGCGGCATTATACATTTTCATCCGAAGTGTATTATGCGGAATCTGCTCGGATTGTCGAAATGTTGGCCAAACGATATGGCAACAACCCGGCCATTGCGGGCTGGCAAACCGACAATGAATATGGCTGCCACCTTACGGTGTTGTCTTGGGGCAAGCAGGATTTAAAGGCCTTTCAAAATTATCTGCGCAAAACCTATCAGACCACGGATCAATTAAACGAAGCGTGGGGCAATGTGTTCTGGTCGATGGATGTGAACAGCTTTCAAGAAATCTCATTGCCTATTCTCACTGTCACTGAAACTAACCCAGCAGCGCGTTTAGATTTTTGGCGTTTTCAATCGGGCCAAGTGGTAGCTTATGATAAAATGCAATGCGATGTTATTCGAAAGCATTCGCCCGGCCGTTTTATCACACATAATTTCATGGGCTTTTTTAATGAGTTTGATCATTGGAAATTGGCCGAGAATTTAGACATCGCATCGTGGGATTCATATCCCGTCGGTTTCACACAGCAGTTTCCATTTTCGGATGAGGAACATGTGAAATGGGCAACAACGGCACACCCAGACATTGCAAGTTTTCACCATGATCTTTATCGCGGTGTGGGTGGCGGTCGCTTTTGGGTGATGGAGCAACAACCAGGCCCGGTGAATTGGGCCCCTTGGAACCCTGTGCCAAAGCCAGGGATGATTAGACTTTGGACATGGGAAGCGCTGGCCCATGGCGCAGAAGTGGTGAGTTATTTCCGCTGGCGTCAAGCGCCATTTGCACAAGAACAAATGCATGCTGGCCTGAACATGCCGGGCTTGTCGGAATTATCGGTTGGCGGACAAGAGGCGACCGCTGTTGGTGTTGAATTGAAACAGCTTGGAACATTGCCAGCGTTTCAACAAGCGCCAGTGGCAATCGTTTATGATTATGAAGCATCATGGATCACCCGCATTCAGCCACAAGGCCAAGACTTCCGTTACCATGAATTGGTGTTCCGGTGGTATGAAGCCGTGCGTCGCCTAGGCTTGGATGTTGATTTTGTGCCACCCGGCCATGATTTGAAAAATTATAAACTTGTGCTTGTGCCTTCGCTTCCCTTGGTTTCCGATCAAGCTCTTGAGGCATTTCAGCGTGCTGAAGCAATTATTATTTATGGACCGCGCACAGGTTCAAAGACACGCAATTTTGCCATACCAGAAGGCTTGGCCCCCGGGCCATTGCGTAACCTGCTGGGCCTTCGCGTAACCCAAGTGTCGTCTTTGCCGCCAGGCGTTGTTGAGCAGGTGGTTGGTAAAATATCGGGCACCGCTGAACGCTGGCGCGAATATGTTGAGACAAATTCGAAAGTTTTGGCGCGATTTGAAAATAATGACGCAGCGCTAATCCAGAACAACAATCATATCTATCTCAGCTGTTGGCCAGATGAGACCTTGCTTCATGCAACCATGGAATTTGTTGTTAAAAAAACCAAGTTGAATATCACCAAGCTGCCGCCGCATATTCGATTGCGCAAACGCGGAGACCTTACATTCGTGTTTAACTATGGCACAAAATCTTGGGCCATTCCCAAAGGTAAAAAGCTGGTCATGGGCGGGCCAAAAGTTCCACCGCAAGGCCTGACAATCTGGCGCAATTAAAGCGTATGAACTTGCAAGACGATTTGCGGCTAAAAATTATACGCGCATTCCGGTTTCTGTGTCGAACAAGTGGATGCGTTCAAGGGGGAATGAAAGACCAATGCTTTCGCCCTGCTTGACTGGCAAACGGCCGGTTGTTGTTACATTTATAAGTTGATCAGCAACACTGCAGGTGAGGAAACTCATGTTTCCAGTTGATTCGACTGCTTCGACAATTGCGGGAATGGTGCCTTTTTTGCCGCTAGGCGAAATCACCACATGTTCGGGCCTTATGCCAAGATTAAATTTCTCATGTATTTCTCTTTTGCTGGCCGCCAGCACGTAACCATCTTGCGTTATAAGTTTTCCGTTGCTCTCTGAAACGGGAATGACGTTCATTGCCGGAGAACCAATAAAAGTGGCAACGAAAATATTGCAAGGCCAGTCATAAAGATCCAACGGGTGGCCCACCTGTTGAACTTTGCCACCTTGTAGAACCACAATTTTGTCGGCCATTGTCATGGCTTCAATCTGGTCGTGCGTGACATAGATGGACGTGACGCCAATGCGTTTGTGCAAGCTGCGAATTTCGGCCCGCATCTGCACACGAAGTGCCGCGTCAAGGTTTGAAAGCGGCTCATCAAACAGAAACACTGAAGGTTTGCGCACAATTGCGCGCCCCATTGCCACGCGCTGGCGCTGGCCGCCGGAAAGCTGGCGCGGATAGCGTTCCAAATAAGGTTCAAGGCCAAGAATTTTTGCAGCTTCTGTCACGCGCTCGGCAATTTCAAGCGGCTTGCCGCCATGCAGCTTCAACGAAAACGCCATGTTTTGCCGCACAGTCATGTGTGGATAGAGCGCGTAGTTTTGGAACACCATGGCGGCATCACGTTCCTTTGGATCAAGATTATTCACTTCGCGATCGCCGATGCGAATGCTTCCGGCCTGAACTGTTTCAAGCCCGGCGATGGAGCGCAGAAGCGTTGATTTTCCGCAACCGGATGGCCCGACAAGGGCAATAAATTCGCCATCTTCCGCTTGAAATGAAACGTCCTGTAACACCTTCACAGTGCCAAAGTTCTTGACCAAATTGTGAACAGAAACGCCTGCCATCGTTTATGCTCCGGGTAAAATGGCAGTTGCCATTTCTGGAATGGTTTGGCCGCCATCAATCACAATTGTTTGCCCGGTGATATAAGACGCTTCGTCTGAAGCAAGAAAATGCACAGCATGGGCAATGTCTTCAGGGGTGCCCAGTCGTCGCAAAGGAACGGCTGCTGCTTGTGCATCGATAAAGCTTTGTGGTTGGTGCTCTTTCACCCCCTCGGTCAACACATTTCCCGGTTCCACTGCGTTCAGTGTAATATTCCACGGTGCCCATTCCAATGCAGCGGTGCGCATGAAACCGAGAATACCAGCTTTTGTTGCCGCATAGTGCGAATAACCCGGCGAAGAAACCCGCGGGCCTGTGATGGAAGATAGAAAAATAACACGCCCGCCGCGCTGCTTCTGAAAATGCGGAAGGCAAGCCCGCGCCAACAGAAAAGGCCCACGCAAATTAACGGCAAGCACGGCGTCCCATTCATCAGTGGATATTTTTGCAATGGGTGTATTTGGATAGATAGCAGCATTTGCAACAGCAATATCAATGCGCCCATGGACTGCAACAATTTGGCCAACGGCGCTTAGAATTGCATCTTCTGAACGCACATCCATGCGAACATAGCTCGCTTTAAGTCCCCGCTTTCGCAATGCGGAAGCAGCGTGTTCGCCTTCATCATCAACGATGCCAGAAATCACGACCTCGGCACCTGCCTCGGCAAGTTTTTTGGCTATGCCAAGACCAATGCCGCGTTGCCCGCCAGTAACAATGGCAATTTTTCCGGTGAGATCAAAGTTATTCATGCATGCATCGCCTGATAGTTTGGCAAGAAATTTCCATGTGCTACAATGAGGGCGTCAACCAGTTTCTCAATTTCTGCCAGAGAAAGCTCTGCTGATGTATGAGGGTCCATGGCGGCGGCGTGATAGATATAATCTTTCTTGCCGGTAATCGCAGCCATCACCGCAAGTTCTTGCACGTTGATATTGCTACGCATAATGGCGGCAAGTTGAACTGGCACAGACCCAACGCGAGTTGGTTGAATTCCATTACGATCAACATGGCAGGGAACTTCAACGGCAGCATTATGCGGCAAGTTGTCAATCAAACCATTGTTGCGCACGTTGCCATAAATCAAACTGGGTTTGCCCGTAACGCATGAATGAATAATTGCAGCAGCATATTCATGGCTTTTGCACACTTCAATGGGGCGTGTTTCATCTTCCAATTCGTGGCGCAATTCGTGCCATTCAGCAATCTGATGTTCGCAGCGCGTGATATATTCATCCAATGGCAAATTGAATTTTTGCAAAAGATCTTCACGCCCACGCTTAATAAACCAGGGCGTATATTCAGAAAAATGGATGGAGCTTTCTGTCACAAAATGCCCAAAGCGTTTCATCACTTCAAAGCGCACTGAATCATCTGGCGGAAAATCACCGCTGCGCGCCAATTCCCGAAGCCTTGGATAAAGGTCCACGCGCGTACCATCGGGCAACCGCTTTTCAAACTTCAGAAAAAAGGCAACATGGTTCAGCCCAGCACACAGAAAATCAATGTCAGCAATATTTTCGCCAAGCGTTCTTGCCATGAATTGCGATGTATCTTGCACCGAGTGACACAAGCCCACATAGCGAATATCAGGAAATTGTTCTGCCATGGCCCAGCTGATCATGGCCATGGGGTTTACATAATTCATCATCAGTGCGTTGGGGCAACATGTGCGCATATCATTGGCAATTTCAAACACCACCGGAATGGTACGCAGCGCGCGGAAAATGCCGCCGATGCCAAGTGTATCTGCAATTGTTTGGCGCAGGCCAAACTTTTTAGGAATTTCAAAATCAATTACTGTGGCGGGCTTATAGCCACCCACCTGCATCATCAATATGACGAAATCAGCGTTCTTCAGCGCGGCCTTGCGATCTGTTGTGGCAACCAGTTTCACTTGGTCTTCAATGCCCAGTGCGCGGCAAATGCGGCGCGTCATTGTTTCAGACGTGGCAAGGCGCACGGGATCGATATCAAAAAGTGCAATTTCACAAGGCGCTATTTCGCGATTGCTCAACGCATCACTTAAAATGTTACGCGCAAAAACTGTGCTTCCTGCACCGATCAGACAAATTTTGGGCATCGAAAAACAACTCCATCACCATAGGTAAAGTGGTAATGCCATTAGAATATGCAATATTCTTGCTGAATTAAGAGGGTTGATTCCAGATTTTAAGTGATTTTTATTTTTGCCACTCCTATGTTCAAGAACAGAGTTTATACCGAATAACCTTCCGGAGAGATCAGTTTGCGTCATCTCGACCCCCTTCAAACTGGCAGTGGTTTTTTACAGCCAGAAGAATTTTTGGCAGAATATCATTTGGTTGAACCTATGCCAGCGGCACATTGGCATGATCATCTCGAGGTTAATGTCATCACGCGCGGCAGCATGACTTATTTGATCAATGGCAGGAAAGTTCATTTAACTTCGGCAGCGCTCTATTGTTTTTGGGCGGCTGTTCCACATCAAGTCATATCAGCAGAAAAAGACACAGAACTTTATTGTGTTTATTTGCCCTTCGCTGATTTTTTATCGATGGTGTTGCCCAATGATTTCAAAAATGATTTTTTGGCGGGTCACGTGTTGACATCATCAACCATCGACGAAGCAGACAGCATCACCGTAAAGCGTTGGGTTAGGCAGTGGGATGATGCAAGCGAACAAGTGAAAGAAATTCTGCGTGAAGAAGTTCGCTTGCGGGTGCGCAGGTTAACCACTGAACAAAAGCACGCAGGCAAACCTCAACGCACCATTGAAGATGCCCATCATCACCATGGAACCCAAGTTGCTGGAAAACGTGTTATTGCCCGTGTGCAACAAATGACATCTTTCATCAACGAAGAGTTTTCTAACCCGATCAATGTTGCTGACGTGGCCCGCATCAGCGGCCTGCATCCTACCAACGCAACGGCTACGTTTCAAAAAGTTTTGGGCCAATCCATTGCGCAATATCTAAGACAGCGCCGATTGAACCACGCCCTGAAACTTTTAGCAGATACAGACAAGGCCATCATTGAAGTGGCCTTTGAAAGTGGCCATGGATCTCTCAGCCGATTTTATGATGCATTCCAACGCCAAGTGGGCTGTACACCAAAAGACTATCGCAGGCGCTTTCGAAGCTAAGTGGACTTCACCAACAAAATAGCTTCAATTTCAACCGTCATCCGATTGGGAAGAGAGCCCATCCCAACTGCAGAACGGGCATGTTTTCCAGCGTCGCCTAAAACCTCGACAAACAAATCTGAACAGCCATTGATAACCTTGGGATGATCGGAAAAATTAGGCTCGGCGTTCACCATGCCCAGCAACTTTATCACGGCTTCAATGCGTGACAATTCACCCAGTGCGGCTTTGGCAACGGCCAACAACTGCAACCCAGCCAACCGTGCATCAGCATAGCCCTTCGTAATATCAGTATTCAGACCAAGGCGGCCAACACTATAATTGCCATCTGGCATTTTCGGGCCTTGGCCGGAAAGATAGAGCATTGGCCCAGCAAAACGCCAAGGCACATAGTTTGCAACGGGCACAGGCATTTTCGGAAGCGTAATGCCAAGTTGTTCTAATCTTTGTTCTGGTGTCATTGCACTTTTCCTCTAGCATCGACTTTTACTGCACCCAATATTTTTTCACCGCGCACAAATATAACTTTGTCGAACAGATTGTTAACAGGGCAAACATGATTCATGGTGACACGCAGCATATCGCCAACGTTTGGTTTTGTGGGCGAAGCAGATAAATCCAAATAGCCATGTTCCTCATTCAACTGATAAAGCGGAGCATCGTTCAAGCTGCGAATAATGCCATAACCCGGCATGGGTGAAAGATCGCTGGTCAATGCTTTTGATCCTGCATCAACAATCGCTCGATCATCTGTCGGCCTGCTAACAACAGTTGTTAAAACAGTTTCCGCGCATTCATCGAATGTGAATGCACCCGATGCCACTTGCGATCGATCGTTATAAATATAAGTGCCCACCCGATATTCGGTGATGTTAGAAAGCCCTTCATTGCTCCACAAATCACGCGAGCCACCACTGCTCACCCGCGCGCATTGAAGCCCAGCTTTGGCCAATAACAGTTTCGTATCAGCAATAAATTCGGCAATGTCTGCGCGTTTGAAGGCAGGTGGATAAGTCATCAAGCCTGCAAATTGAAGGCCCGGCGTGATGTTGATATGTTGCGCCAAGGCCAGTGCTGCTGCGGGCGTTTGCACTCCGTTGCGGCCTGCACCTGTATCACATTCCACCAAAACATTAAGCGTGCGTCCCGATAATTTCGCTGCCTGCGCCAAGCCTTCAGCCACAGCAACACTGTCGGCCACCACGGCAATATCAATGCGCCGCATTAAAGCTGCAAGTCTTGCAAGCTTTGCTACACCAACCACATTGAAGGTGAGAAGTTGATCGCCAATACCTGCATCTGCCATCACTTCGGCTTCGCCCAATTTTTGAACGCAAATGCCCTTGGCACCCAAGGCCAGCTGCAATTCTGCCATTCCTACAAGTTTGTGGGTTTTAATATGCGGCCTGTTTGCAATCTTATGAAAATCGCAATGCGCTTGCCAACGCACAAGATTTTTAACAACGATATCCAGATCAATGAGCGGCACAGGTGTTTCAAGCTGCGCCAAAGAACCATCAACATGTTCAAACTGAAAAAACTGATCGACCCATTCGGACGATGGAAGTTGCAACTTTGTATCGTTCATTGTGGAAAAAAACCTTCACTAAACCGTGGCATATTGATTAGAAGTATCACTGTTTGGAAGGGTAAGGGTCAATACCAAGATTGAGGGAGTTTCAATAATATTCGTTGAAAACTACTGAAAAAGCAGAAAGAATTGACCGAAATCGACAAGAAAATAAGAATTTCGAGTACTAGCTTTTTAATCAGCGCGACAAAGTTGGGCCTTGGTCCAAACAAAAGATTGCTGCCCAAAAATTCTTTCACAAGGAGGAAGACATGATAGTTTCCAAATTCGGTAGACCATTTTCACTTGCCGCCATTCTTCTGGCGGGTTCGGCTTATGCGGTGTTGGCGGATGACAAGCCCTTTGCCGGGCAAACAATCACCGTGCTTTTGCCCTCTCCTCAAGATGCCGCAATGGCAGCAGATTTTGAAAAAGACACGGGCATTAAACTTGATCTTCAAACCGCAAGCTGGGATGACGTTTCTGTAAAAGTTTCAACAGCGCTTCTGGCTGGAACTGCTCCGGCTGATGTAACAGAGTTTGATTGGTCTTGGACGGGCCAGTTTTCTGCAGCAGGTTGGTATATTCCGTTGAATGATGTGGTGAGCAAAGAAACCCTTGAAGACATAAAGGGCAGCACTTTATTTAACATCAATGGCAATGTTCTGGCCATTCCATACACGAATGATTTTCGGGTGATGATGGTCAACACCAAACATTTTGCAGATGCTGGCGTGAAAACCATGCCCAAGACACTCGATGAATTGGTCGCTGCTGCCAAAGCTATCAAAGCAAAAGGCATTGTGAAATATCCGATCGGCCTTCCGCTTTCTGCAACTGAAGGGGCATCAACAAGTTGGTATTTGTTGACCAAAGCATTCGGTGGTGATCTGTTTGATAAAGACATGAACCCAACTTTTGTGGGCAAAGACTCTGCTGGCTATAAAGCCTTGTCTTTTGAATTGCAGTTGCTGAAAGATGGTTTGGTTGATCCTGCATCAACGGATCTGAAAGACAGTGAAATTAATGATACGATGTTTGCAAAAGGCACCACCAGCATAATGATCAGCGGTGAGCCAGGAAGGCTTGGCCAGTTCAGTGATCCAAAGGTTTCTTCAATCGTTGGAAACGTGGCGGCCATTCCGGTGGCAACTGTCAGCGGCAAAACCCGAAGCTTTGGTCTTCTTGAAGGCCTGGGCATTCCTAAGGCTTCCACCAAAGTTGGGCCAGCCAAGGAATTTATCAAATGGATGACATCCGAAAAATTCCAAGTTCATAACTATGATAATGGCGTTTTGCCCACCCGGACATCCGCTTTGGCCGAAGTCGAAAAAAGCGGAAAGTTAATCAGCGGCGCTGCGCTTGTTGAACAAGCTCCAACCGTTGAAGCGTTGTTCCCCGCTGGTGCACCCACTTGGTATCCGCAATTCTCCCTTGCGGTGAACACTTCAATCAACAGCGTTGCCAAGGGCGAAATTACTGTTGATGTGGCGATGCAAAAAATTGCCGATGCAGTAACGGCAGCCAAGAAGCAGTGACATCGTCGACTTCTGAAACGACAATATTTAGAGCAAGCGTCGGAAAACCTTCCGACGCTTGGCTCGCATTTTTTCTAATACTACCGATCTTGGTCACAATGATCGGTTTGGTATTTTATCCAATCTTCAGCACTGCATGGGATAGCTTGCACAGGGTAGACCCCATGCAACAGGGCACTCCCTTTGTTGGCCTTGACAACTACACGCGCATGCTGACTGACAATGAAGTGATGTTGTCATGGTGGAACACGTTTAAATATGTGATTATTGCAGTGAGTGCTGAAACCGTTTTGGGTGTGGCTGCAGCAGCACTGATCAATCAAATTAAATTCGGAAGGCAGTGGGTGTTGGCAGCCGTTGTTTTGCCGTGGGCGCTTCCGGCCGTTGTGAGCAGCATCATTTGGCGTTGGATTTATTCGCCCAGTGCAGGCTTGCTCAACGGAATTTTAGTGCTGATGGGTTTTGATTTCGATAATCACCTTTGGTTTAATGACGCAACCACGGCCTTGCTGTTAGTGACAGTTGTTCACGTGTGGCGTATGTTGCCATTAACGGTGGTTATCGTTCTGGCCGCTATGCAGGGTATTCCAACGGAGCTCTATGAAGCGGCGCGGATGGATGGCGCCACCCAATTTGATATGTTCTGGAAAATCACATTGCCGCTCATTCGTGGAGCTATTGCAGTTGCAATGACCAATGCTACTGTTTCTGCTTTCAACCTTTTTGATGAAGCAATTGTACTCACCCTTAACAGTGTTGAAACGCGGCCAATTCTTTTGCAAATATATTTGGAAGCCTTTCGAAAATTTCACTTTTCTTACGGCATGGCTCTGTCGCTGACGGTGACACTGATTTCTTTGCTGATATCACTAGGTTATGTTCTGCGCGTTTATCGCAACACAAGGATGGCGTGATGAACAGGCCGATCTTTAGAAATCTCATCATAGGCTTTGGCGTGGCTCTGTTGTTGGCGTGGTCATTGCTGCCAATCTATTGGACGCTTGCCAGCAGCATTACGCCCAGCACAGATTTCACCCTGCGCCCAATCAATCTTTATCCTGCTCATCCTACGTCTGATCATTATTTGCGGTTGCTGGGAATTCTTGATGGACATTTTGGCGGTGTGGACGTGGCCGGACAATTCCGTATTGCATTGCTGAACAGCGTCATCACCTCAAGTCTTGCGACTGTGATCTGCGTGGTGATGTCGCTTCTGGGCGCATATGCTTTCACACGTTTGGATTTTCCATTTCGCACGCCAATTTTTTATGCGGTTATCGCAACAATGGCCATTCCCGGTTACGCCGTGATCATTCCGCTGTTCCGGATCATGGTTGCTTTGCACCAAATGGACAGTTATTTCGGCGTTACCATGATTTACGTTTCGGCGTTTTTGCCGCTGTGTTTGTGGCTGTTGAAAGGCGTGTTCGACACATTGCCAATTTCACTGGAAGAAGCCGCGCGCATGGACGGTGCTAGCCATATGAAAATTTTAACCGCGATCATTATACCAATCGCCTCGCCGGGCATTGCGGCGGCTGCCATTCTCACCTTTCTTGGAGCGTGGGGCCTTTATGCGGTTCCACTGATTTTTTCTCCAAAAATTACTAAGCCTCTCACGGTGATGATTCCTGAATTTGCCGGCAAAAATTTTGTCGATTATGGATTGATCATGGCGTCAGGTTCAATTGCCATTGCAATTCCCTGCCTGTTGGTCATTTTCCTCAATCGCTACCTGATCGCCGGCCTTCTCGCAGGCTCAACCAAATAGTCAACAAGCGCAGGTTTAATCTACGCGGCAATAAACGTCATAGAGCACCTCCAACACACGGTGCACTTCATCGCTTGCCAGTGTGTAATAGATTGATTGTGCATCACGCCGTGTGGAAACCAATTTTAAATTGCGCATTTTTGTCAGATGTTGCGAAACAGCGCTTTGGCTAATTCCACTTTGGGCCACAAGTTCGTGAACAGGCTTTTCGCCATTCACCAAAGCGCAAAGAATAAGCAGGCGCGTGGGGTTCGCCATGGCGGTGAGAAGCGTTGCGGCCTCTGCCGCCTTGGCTTCCATGTCGTGCAAATTCATTGTGCGTTCGGCGAGTGCAAGTGTCATTCTGAAATAGTCCTTGACGTATTAGAACATTATAATATACAACTATAAACAAGTTCAACATTTTTTTATAGGGAAATTCTAGATGATTACAGAATTTACACCGCTCGCCTCCACCATCGGCGGCATGTTGATCGGCATTGCGGCAATTTTACTGATGGCAACGCATGGCCGCATCGCTGGCATCAGCGGCATCGCAGTGCGCATGTTCCCTCCCTATATGGACAAAGACGCCTCTGGCCGTGTTGTGTTCATTGTGGGCTTGATCGCCTCATCAATATTTTTCGCAAAACTCACGGGCCATTGGGCCCCGGTGTCAGTTTCTGGCGGGCCACTTCTGCTGGCTGCGGCTGGGCTGCTGGTCGGCTTTGGATCAGTTTGGGGAAACGGTTGCACATCTGGCCATGGCATCTGCGGGCTTTCTCGATTGTCATTCCGTTCGTTGGTTGCCGTAATCACTTTCTTGGCCACAGCAATCATCACAGTTTTTATCACACATCATTTAATTTGAGAAAGCTCATGTCTCTCATCGCACAATTTCTAATTGGTTTGCTGTTTGGTTCAGGGCTCACTTTGGCTGGCATGACAAACCCGCAGAAAATTCAAAACTTTCTTGATGTCGCAGCAATTCCCGTCGGCACGTGGGACCCAAGCCTCGCATTTGTAATGGCTGCCGGAACGCTGGTTACATATTTGGGCTATAAGCTGGTGTTGAAACGCAAGCGCCCAATTTTTGATACGCAGTTCCATCTGCCAAAGAAAACGTCTTTGGATGCGCCTGTTATCGTAGGCCCGGCAATCTTTGGCATAGGTTGGGGGCTTGGCGGCTTTTGCCCGGGGCCAGCATTCACAGCACTGGGAACTGGCTCTAGCCAAGCAGCCATATTCATTGTTGCAATGCTTGGCGGCATGGTTGCGGCACGGCTAATAGCCCTTAAAAGAATAGGCGCAAAAACCGTCACGGTAAAAGCATGAAGCGAAGGAACATTGCATGACATCTGTTCCATTCTCTGTAGAACTCAATGTAAAACCTGTGGTGACTGCATTTTTTGAAGCGCTCACCAACACAGTAAGTTATGTGGTGCAAGACACAAACTCTCTGTCTTGCGCAATAATCGATAGTGTTCTCGACATTGACTATGCTGCCGGCCGTATCTCGCATACCTCCGCTGATGAGATTATTGCCTTTGTTCAAAAGCATAGTTTGAAAGTTGAATGGCACATCGAAACACATGTGCATGCAGATCACCTTTCGGCGGCACCTTACCTTCAACAAAAACTGGGTGGCAAAATTGGCATCGGCAAAAATATAACAATCGTGCAAGAAACTTTCGGCAAGATTTTTAACGAAGGCACAGAATTTCAACGCGACGGCAGCCAGTTTGATCAACTGTTTAACGATGGCGACACCTACACCATTGGCAAATTAACAGTTCACACTTTGCACACACCGGGCCACACGCCGGCCTGCATGACGCATGTTGCAGGCGATGCTGCATTTGTGGGCGACACATTGTTTATGCCTGATGGTGGATCAGCCCGTGCAGATTTTCCCGGCGGCAATGCACGCGTGCTCTATCAGTCTATCAAACGCGTATTATCGCTGCCCATCCAAACCCGATTGTTCATGTGCCATGATTATGGCCCCAACGGCCGCAACATCAAATGGGAAACAACCGTTGGCGAACAACGTGAACACAACATCCATGCCAAAGATGGCATCAGCGAAGATGAGTTTGTGGCAATGCGCGAAGCGCGTGACCTTACCTTGGGCATGCCAAAACTGATTATCCCATCGCTGCAAGTCAATATGAAGGCAGGTAAGCTGCCCAAGCCTGATGAAAGCGGAAAACGCTTTCTCAAAGTACCATTAGATACACTTTAGATAATAGTGGGAGCGCGCCATGCATATTAAAACCTTAACCGACTTCTTATCCGTAAGCGGGCAAGTGCAGCTTGATGAATTGGAAGAAGTTGCAAAGGCGGGCTTCAAATCCATTATTTGTAACAGGCCTGATGGTGAAGCCGCTGATCAACCCACATTTGCTGAACTTGCAATCGCGGCAAAAAAGGCTGGGCTTGAGTCGCGTTACATTCCCATTGTTCCGGGCCAAGTGACAGACGCTGAAGCAGTTCTCTTTGCAAAAGCAATGGATGACTTGCCGGGGCCTGTACTGGCTTTTTGTAGGTCTGGAGCCCGTTCCGCGATGCTGTGGGAAATGGCACAATGATCTATTGGAACGCCATGCTCAAAGGCAAAGAATGGTACGCAAAACCTGAACTGATAGGTTGAACACATTATGAAGCGCTATTTTCCAATCCTCGGCTGGGGCCGCAGTTACACGCGCAATCAAATGATCAGCGATCTTGTGGCTGCTGCCATTGTCACCATCATGTTGGTGCCTCAATCCCTGGCCTATGCCATGTTGGCGGGGCTTCCTGCCGAAGTGGGGCTTTATGCTTCGATGTTGCCACTTGTTGGCTATGCTATCTTCGGCACCAGCCGCACATTGGCTGTGGGCCCTGTTGCAGTTGTTTCGTTGATGACGGCTGCGGCCTTGAGCAAGTTGGGCCTGAGTGCATCAGACTATGCCGCCGCCGCTATATCTTTGGCAGCGCTGTCGGGGTTCATTCTGCTGGCGCTGGGCATTTTTAGGTTGGGATTTTTAGCAAATTTCTTGTCTCACCCAGTGATTGCGGGTTTCATTACGGCATCAGGCGTTTTGATTGCGGCAGGACAGCTTAAAAATATACTGGGCATAAAGGCCAGCGGTGAAAACCTGATTGAGCTAGCGAAATCTCTTGGGC
>JAYWFC010000147.1:0-23027 GCA_043778995.1 Aestuariivirga sp. | reverse complement strand
GCCAAATCTTGTGGAGTGAACAAGCCACTTTCGGCCACCAACATGCGATCTTGCGGCACAAGCGACGCTAAAATTTCAGTGGTATCTAACTTGGTTTCAAAGGTGTGCAAGTTACGATTGTTAATGCCGATCATGGGGGATTTCAATTTCAATGCGCGGTGCAATTCATTCTCATCATGCACCTCGATCAAAACATCCATTTGAAGTGCCATGGCCGCTTGTTCAAGCCGTGTCGCCAAACCATCATCAACCATCGCCATAATGATTAAAATGCAATCAGCGCCCCAAGCGCGGGCCTCCAGAACTTGAAAAGTGTCCAGCATAAAATCTTTGCGCAAAGCGGGCAGGGTGCAAGCATTGCGCGCCAAGGTTAAGAAAGTCGGCGCACCTTGAAAGGATGGCCCATCGGTCAAAACCGAGAGGCAAGCAGCGCCACCGGCCGCATAGGCCCGCGCCAGAGCAGGCGGGTCAAAATCAGCCCGGATCATTCCCTTTGAAGGGCTGGCCTTTTTAATTTCAGCAATCAAACCATAATGGCCAGCGGCCTGCTTTGCCTTTAGCGCTTTATAAAACCCACGCACCGGCGCTTGCGCAGCAATTTGGGTGCGCAATTCATCTTCGCTCACCGCAAGCTTTGCCGCCGCCACTTCATCGTGTTTGTAAGCCGCTATTTTATCAAGAATAGTTGCCATCAGCTGTTCGAAACCTCAACCAATTTCGCCAACGTCTTTTCCGCAGCGCCCGAAGCAATCGCGGCCCGCGCCAAGATAACACCGCTTTTCATATCTGCTGTTTTGCCAGCTACAATCAAAGCCGCTGCAGCCGTCATCACGCTGGCATCAGCAAAGGTCGATGGCTTTCCGCCAACAACGCCGCGTAAAGCTTCGGCATTATGGGCCGCATCGCCGCCTTTCAAATCATCAGGGTTTGAACGCCCAATGCCCGCATCCTCCGGCACCAATTCAAAACTTGTCACAGCCCCATTTTTCAATTCTGAAATCCACGTGGTACCCGTCGGCACAATCTCGTCCATGCCGCCTTCGCCATGGCAAATCCAACAGGCCTCAGAACCTAAGTTCTTCAGAACATGGGCGAGGGGTTCCACCCAAGCCTTTGAATAAACACCCGTAATCTGCCGTTTGGCACCAGCCGGATTGGCCAATGGCCCAAGCAAATTGAAAATTGTGCGCGTGCCCAATTCAACCCGGCTGGGGCCCACAAACTTCATGGATGAATGGTGTTGCGGCGCAAACATAAAACCAACATTGGCCACATCAATGCATTCAGAAATTTTCTCAGGCGCAATATCAAGCTTCACACCCAAAGCCATCAACACATCGGCAGCGCCAGATTTTGATGATAAGGCGCGGTTGCCATGTTTGGCAATTTTCAGGCCAGCACCTGCCGCAACAATCGCGGCACATGTTGATATGTTGTAAGAACCTGATGCATCCCCACCAGTGCCCACAATGTCGATCGCGTCGCTGGGTGCAGATACGCGTAACATCTTTTCGCGCATAATCTCAACAGCACCCGTAATTTCATCAACCGTTTCACCGCGCACACGCAGCGCCATTAGAAGCCCCGCTATTTGTGATGGTGTTGCTTCGCCAGACATCATCACGTTGAATGCTTCGCGCGCTTCCATGCGGCTGAGGGGTTGGCCATTGGCGGCTTTGGCGATGAGGGGTTTCAAATCAGCCATGAGTTTTGTCCAAAAAGTTTTTCAAAATCTTATGGCCATGTTCAGAAGCAATGCTTTCAGGGTGAAATTGCACGCCATGCACGTTTAGTTCTTTGTGTTGCAGTCCCATGATCAAACCATCGGTTTCTGCCGTTACCTCAAGTTCAGCCGGCAACGTGGCACGATCAACCACCAATGAATGATAGCGCGTGGCCGTGAAGTTTTGCGGCACATCGGAAAACACGCCAGAATTTTTGTGTTGAATGCCAGAAACTTTGCCATGCATTTGCGAAGGGGCGCGCACAACGTGGCCGCCAAAAGTTTCACCAATCGCCTGCATGCCAAGGCACACGCCGAACAATGGAATTTTGCCCGCGGCTTGTTTTACAAGGTCAACAATAATGCCCGCCTGTGCCGGTGTGCCGGGGCCAGGCGAAATCACAATGGCCGATGGTTTTGCAGATAACACCTGCCCAACCGAAATCTTGTCATTGCGGTGGACAATCGTTTCAGCGCCAAGATCACCCAGATAATGATAGAGATTCCAGGTGAAGCTGTCATAATTATCAATCAGAATAATCATTGGCCTCTTCCCGCGCGGCCAGCAAATCGAACCGCCTCTTCAGCCGCGCGAAACAGGGCCTTGGCCTTGTTCACACATTCTTGCAATTCGCTTTCAGGGTCACTGTCGGCCACAACGCCAGCACCTGCTTGCACATACATTTTGCCATCTTTTACAATTGCGGTGCGCAACACAATGCACGTGTCCATCTCGCCATCAGCGCCAAAATAGCCAACACAGCCGCCATAGATGCCACGCTTGTTCACTTCCAATTCGTCGATAATTTCCATGGCCCGCACTTTAGGTGCGCCTGAAACTGTTCCCGCCGGAAAGCCCGCCACCAAAGCATCAATCACATCATGCTTTTTATCAAGCTTGCCTTCAACGTTTGAAACGATGTGCATCACTTGGCTGTAATATTCCAAAATGAACTTATCCGTCACTTTGATGGATCCAATTTCCGCTACTCGCCCAACGTCGTTGCGGCCCAGATCAAGCAACATCAAATGTTCGGCCCGCTCTTTCGGGTCTGCCAACAATTCTTCGGCCAATGCTTTATCTTCGGTTGGCGTAACCCCGCGGCGCCTTGTGCCAGCAATGGGGCGAATGGAAACCTTGCCATCGCGCACGCGCACCAAAATCTCCGGGCTTGAACCCACAACGGCAAACTGATCAAAATTCAGATAATACAAAAACGGTGATGGGTTCACCCGCCGCAAAGCACGATAAAGTGCAAAGGGCGGCAGAGCAAAATCTGTCTCAAAACGTTGCGATAAAACCACCTGAAAAATATCGCCAGCCGCAATATAATCCTTGGCCTTCAAAACCATCTGCCGATAATCTTGTGGCGGCGTGTTGGATTGTGATGCCGCAATGGGCAAAGCATCTGCCTGTCGCAAAGCCATATCAATGGGCCGATCAAGTGCATCCACCACATCTGAAATGCGTTCCGAGGCCCTGGCAAAAGCCGCCCGTGCTGAAACAGCGGCATCAGGATAAACCGGTGCTGTCACTGTCACTTCATCTTTAACGCTGTCAAAAATCGCCATCACAGTGGGTCGGATCATCATGCCATCAGGCAATCCAAGCGTATCGGGGTTGGGCTTTGGCAAATCTTCCATAAACCGCACCATGTCATAGCCCAGATACCCAAACACACCCGCAGCCATCGGCGGGCCATCGCTCGGCAGGTCAATCCGGCTTTCAGCCAGCAAAGCCCGCAAGGCTGAAAGCGGGTCAAGCTTCAAAGTTTCAAAGGGTTCATCCGTATCGTGAAGTGCCTTGCGGTTGATGGCGGCCACACGGTTTTTAACGCGCCAGATCACATCAGGGTTCATGCCGATGATGGAATAACGCCCGCGAACGGAACCGCCTTCAACCGATTCCAAAAGGAATGAATATTTGGCATTGCGCGAAAGTTTCAACATGGCAGAAACGGGCGTTTCAAGATCCGCCACAAGCCTTGTTAGCAAAATTTGCGGCAGGCCCTTTTCATAGCCCTGCGCAAACAATTCATAATCTGGATACACCACCATATCGAGGGCCTATTGCGCAGCGGCAGTATCACCGCCCGTATTTTGCTTCCACAAAGCCTCGTTAATTTTCACGCCAACAGAGTGTTTTAAAGCAGCAATGAAAGCCAGTTGCATGTCTGATCCAAAACCGCTTTTCGCTTGGGTTTTGGCCTGTTCAATTTCAGGTGATGTGGCCATCAACGCAGGCACATTCACTTTAATAACCTGCATAACCCGCGCGGTTTTTCCATCACCTTCAACAGATGATGCAAAACCCTTTTCAGCCACAGAGAACACCGCTTCAAGGGCAGGGCCATCAAAATCATCCGCCTGTTGGTTACGCTTGAGTGCGGTGGCAGTTTTCACCGCAGTTGAATTTTCAGTGGCCACTGCTTCCATTGTCTTGCCAGTCGTCAACACCGCAATAAGCTTCTTGGCCTTTTCTCCGGCCGCATCATGGATGCGCGAAGCAATGATATCGCGCACAACCTGGTCTTTAACAGACGCCAGTGGCTTCAAGGCCGAAGGTGTAACACTGCGCACATCATACCAAACATAACCATCACCAATGGTCAGCGCGTCATTTTCCACGCCCACATCAGTGTTGTAGGCAGCCTTCAAGGTTTCAGGTTTTGATGGCAGGTCAATATCTTTGCCCGCTTGGTCTTGGCCCACAGCGCTCACATTCGGTGTCAGCACGAATGGAATTCCAACTTTCGCGGCAATGGCTTCAAACTTCATGTTCTGCGCGCGCGCATCTTCAATGGCGTCATGGATGGTTTGAATTTGGTCTTTGGCTTTTTCCAGTTGCAAACGTTTGGCTAAAGCATCTTTCACTTCATCAAAAGTTGCCTGTTTATCGGCTGTCACTTTGGTGGGTTTCAACAAGACCGTGGCAAGGCCACCCACCACAGGGTCACTCACTTGGCCTTCAGCTGTTGCAAAAGCAGCTTCAGCAATTTTGGGGTCAAGAAAATCGCCCTTCACTTTGTCGGCAAGGGTGATGTCGGTTTCTTTCAACTTCATCTCAGTGGCAATCTTCATAAGGTCTTCGCCAGCTGCCACGCGGGCTTTGGCCTTTCTAGCATCTTCAACATTTGCAAATGGCACTTGAATAATGGTGCGCTTGGCTGGTGTAAAATAATCGGCCTTATATTGCTCATATCCCGCCTTCATTTCTTCGGGGGTCACTGAAATTTTTGCAGCAATGTCCGCAGGCTCCACCTTCATCAAAGCCACTGTGCGATATTCGGGTGCTGTATAAGCAGCAGGTGTCTTTTTATATTGCACATCAAGATCAGCGTCCGTGGGTTTGGCCACATCAGCTTCAGTTGCTGTCACGGTGAAATATTTCACGTCCCGCGTTTCACCCTGAAATTGTGTCAGCGCTTGCGAGAATGTTTTCGGCAAAGCCAATTCGCCCGATGCCACATTCAACATGGCGGCGCGAATGTGCATTTGTTTTTGATTGGCAAAATATGCAGCCTCAGAAATGTTGTTCTGTTGAAGCACTCGTTGAAAAAGCACAGCGTCAAACTGGCCATTGGCATCAAGATAATTCTTATCGTGAAACGCTTCCTGCGCCACAACATTATCACCCACAACAAGGTTCAAATTCTTTTCGGAGGCACTCAAAGCAGCATTGGCAATCATGTTGTCCAAAACTTGCTTATCAAGGCCCAGTTTATGGGCATCATCCAAGGTGATGTTTTGGCCAGATTGTTTGGCAATGGCCTTGCGTTGGTTTTCCAGGTTGCGGGTATAGTCGTCAGCGTTGATTTTAACACTTCCAACTTGCGCCAAATCCTTTGGCCCAAAGCCTGTCAGCTGCATGGCAAATTCAAACGCCGAGCCGGAAACACCGCTCACACCCCATGCGCCGAAGGCTATGACCAAAAGGCCCAGCAAAAGTTTCGCGGCCCAGGTTTTGGCAGCGTTGCGCATAAAGTTCATCATAACCGAAAGTACCTTTCAACGAAGTTCGTAATGCCAGTTCGGCCGATAAAATCGACCAATGGGAAATCCATCATAGGCAGGCGCGTTTCTTCTCGCAAGTGCGTTCAACCTTTGCTAGAACGCGGCCCATATTCAAAGAAGGAAAACGAAAAGCATGACAACAATTCGCCCCATGGTTGCTGGCAACTGGAAAATGAACGGCACCACAGCCGCCCTGCGTGAACCACGCTTGCTGGCTGGCATTTTGCGCGGCGTAAAGTTAAAGTGCGATGTCTTGATTTGCCCACCAGCCACATTAATCCGCCGTGCCAAATCGGTGATGCGCGGCAGCAAGGTTAAAGTGGGCGGCCAAGATTGCCATGCTGCAGTATCGGGCGCACACACGGGCGACATTTCTGCCGACATGTTGAAAGATGCAGGTGCGATTGCCGTTATTGTGGGCCATTCGGAACGCCGCACAAACCACAAAGAAACTAGCGCCCAAGTGGCAGCAAAAGCCCAGGCCGCTCACAAATCTGGCATCACAGCAATCATCTGCATCGGTGAAACTCTGGATGAACGCAAAGCCGGAAAAACCTTGGCCGTGCTTTCTGAGCAAATCAAAGCGTCAATCCCATCAGGCTGCACAGCCGCCAACACCGTTGTGGCCTATGAGCCTGTGTGGGCAATCGGCACTGGTTTAACCCCAACCGTTGCTGAAATCGCCGAAGCCCATGCCCATATTCGTGCAGAACTTTCCACCGCCATGCCCGGAGAAGGGCCAGCAACCCGGATTTTGTATGGCGGCTCGGTAAAACCCTCAAACGCAGCCGAGTTGATGTCGGTTGCCAACGTCAACGGCGCATTGGTAGGCGGTGCCAGCTTGAAGGCCGTAGACTTCATCGGCATTATCAAGGCTTATTTGTAAGTAACTGAAATGGCAGAACTTCCAACCCTTACAAAACGCAAATTGCAGGCCCAGGTTATCGGGCCCATCTACCATGAAATGGTGGCGCATTTGGGCGAGGCAAAGGCATCTGAAATTCTGGATTCTGCCATTCGTAAAGCTGCCATCACCGAAGGCCAATCATTTGCGAGCAAATCCCCGGGTGGTGTCACATCTATGGCCGATTTTATCAAACTTTATGAAAATTGGACGGCAGACGGTGCCTTGGAAATGGACGTGTTGGAAGCCAACGACACGACGTTCAATTTCAACATCACCCGTTGCAAATATGCTGAAACCTATAAGGAAATGGGCTTGGGCAACATTGGCCACCTGCTTTCCTGCAATCGAGACGGCACCTTTTGCGAAGGCTATGACCCAAAGATAAAGTTAAACCGCGCCCAAACCATCATGGAAGGTGCCACCTGTTGCACGTTTCGCTATACATATGAAAATGGCTAAAACCACATAACTTGCACCCGCCGCTTGCCACACCTATATGAACTGGCTAAAGCCGCACAAACTTTCTGAACGGAAACACCTAAATGCAAACTATTCTTCTGGCCATCCATATCGTCGTTGCCGTGCTGCTAATCGGCTTGGTAATGCTGCAAAAATCTGAAGGCGGTGCCTTGGGCATTGGTGGCGGCAACAGTGGAAATCTGTTTTCTGCCCGGGGTGTGGGCAACACGTTAACGCGCGCCACAGCCATTTTGGCGGCGGCGTTTTTTCTAACGTCAATTTCGCTCACAGTTTTGGCCAACCACAAGTCTTCATCATCAATTGTGGGCACATCGCCTGCATCGCAAACGGCACCTGCGGGAACCACGGCTCCGGCAGCCCCTGCAGCACCCGCGGATAATGCGGGCACCCTGTTGCCGAAGCTTGATCAAAAGCCTGCTGTTCCAACTACTCCGTAAATTTTTACAAATCTTTTTAATGGATGGCACGATTCTGCTTCGAATCGTGCCGCCACCTTGTTAGGGTGATCCCCCATGGCGCGATTTATCTTCATAACCGGCGGCGTGGTATCCTCCCTCGGCAAAGGCTTGGCTTCAGCAGCACTGGGTGCGTTGTTGCAAGCTCGTGGTTACAAAGTTAGG
The DNA here is from genome assembly GCA_043778995.1 of Aestuariivirga sp. Lineage (GTDB taxonomy): Bacteria > Pseudomonadota > Alphaproteobacteria > Rhizobiales > Aestuariivirgaceae > Aestuariivirga. The sequence goes on along the minus strand of JAYWFC010000147.1, from coordinate 15,283 downwards.
CTCAGAAAGCTTGACCCTTATTTGAACGTCGATCCGGGCACGATGAGCCCCTATCAACACGGCGAAGTGTTCGTGACAGATGATGGCGCTGAAACCGATTTGGATTTGGGCCATTATGAACGCTTTACGGGCCGCCACGCCAATAAGGGCGATAACATTACAACGGGTAAGATCTATCAAGAAATTATCGCCAAGGAACGCCGCGGTGATTTTCTGGGCGGCACAGTGCAGGTCATCCCCCATGTCACTGATGCGATCAAAGATTTTATCAAGCTCGATAGTGATGGATTTGATTTTGTGCTGGTCGAAGTGGGCGGCACTGTGGGTGATATCGAAGGCCTGCCATTTTTTGAAGCCATTCGCCAATTTGGCCAGGATCAACCGCGCGGCAATTGCATTTATATTCACCTCACGTTGATGCCTTATATTCCAACCGCAGGTGAATTGAAAACCAAGCCAACGCAGCATTCGGTGAAGGAACTGCGTTCAATCGGCATTCAACCTGATATTTTGCTCTGCCGCGCAGATCGTGAAATTCCTGCAACTGAGCGGCGCAAAATTGCTCTGTTCTGCAATGTGCGCCCGTCTGCCGTGATCCAAGCATTGGATGTGGCCAGCATCTATGATGTGCCGCGCGCCTACCATGCTGAAGGTTTAGACTCAGAAGTTCTGGCGGCCTTTGGCATTGAAAACGCGTTAGCACCCGATCTGGCGAAGTGGGATGAAATTATGAACCGCGTTTCTCATCCTGAGGGTGAAGTGACGATTGCGGTTGTGGGCAAATACACTGGCCTGCTGGACGCTTATAAATCTTTAAAAGAGGCGCTGGTTCATGGCGGCATTGCCAACAAGGTGAAAGTGAACCTTGAATGGATTGAATCTGAAATCTTCGAAAAGGAAGATCCATCGCCCTATCTGGAAGGCGTTCATGGCATTTTGGTTCCCGGTGGCTTTGGAGAGCGTGGCTCTGAAGGTAAAATCAAAGCCGCAACCTTTGCCCGCACACGAGAAGTGCCATATTTCGGCATTTGTTTCGGCATGCAAATGGCCTGTATCGAAGCGGCCCGCAACCTGTGCCACATTGAAAACGCCAGCTCGACAGAGTTTGGCGAAACCACCGAACCCGTAGTGGGCACGATGACAGAATGGATGAAGGGCAACGAGCTTGAAATTCGCAAAAAAGGCGGGGACTTGGGCGGCACAATGCGCCTTGGTGCCTTTGATGCCAGCTTGAAACCCGGAAGCCACATTGCAGAAATTTATGGCGATACGCGCATTTCCGAACGCCACCGCCATCGCTATGAAGTGAACACCGCTTATCGTGCAAGGTTGGAAGCCGCAGGCTTACAATTTGCTGGCCTTTCGCCAGATGGTTTGCTGCCTGAAACGGTAGAATATACCAACCACCCGTGGTTCATCGGCGTTCAATATCACCCAGAGTTAAAATCAAAACCGTTTGAGCCTCATCCGCTGTTTGCGTCTTTCATTGCCGCAGCCGTGGTGCAAAGCCGCTTGGTGTGATGACAGATTATAAAGCCGCAGCTCAGGCCGCATTTGCAGATTTTAATGCAAAGTCTGGCCTTGATTATTTGAACGATGTGATCAACTCCCACCATACTTACCCGTTTGGTGAATTGTTGAACATGCGCGTGGTGGCTGCGGGTGAAGGCACCGCCACTGTGGAAGCAACGCCAGATTATAAATTTTATAACCCGATGATGCGCATTCACGGTGGCTATTTGGCAAGCTTGGTGGATGCGTGTTTGGGTTCAGCCGTGATTACGAAATTGCCAGCAGGCACCGGTGCGGGCACGGTGAACCTGAATATCAGCTATGTTAAAAAAGTTGATGTCGATACCGGAATTTTAAAAGCAACTGCCACTGTGCTTCACGCGGGCCGCAGCATGCTCACAGCCGAAGCAAAAATAACCGATGCAAACGGCAAGCTTTATGTTCACGGGCAGGGCACGTTTCTGGTCTATGCCAAATAACTAAGTGGCAGTCGCAATTGCTGCCGAAGCCAAATGCCGTTCACGCAAAAAGATATAAAGGCCTGAACCAACAATCATGGCAGTGCCGATCAATGTGCTGGCCACGGGCCAATCACCCCAGATTAAAATTCCAAAAGCCGTGGCCCAAATCAGCGATGAATATGAAAACGGGGCCACAACACTGGCAGGCGCCGCGGTGAAGGCTTTGATTAAAAACAAGTGTCCTGCGCAGCCAAACACACCGCTGGCCACCAACAACAACCAACCAAATGCATCGGGCATGCTCCAATGCCAAGGCAACAACGCGCTGGTGACAACAGCCCCCGCAACCGCTGTGAACAACAACGATGTCAACGGATTTTCGCCGCGCAATTTGCGGGTGAAGATTTGATAGGTGGCATTGGTGAATGCTGCGGCGAACACAAAAATTGCACCATGGTTGATGCCGCTCAAGCCCGTTTGCCAAATGCGAATAACGACGAGCGCTCCACAAAACCCGATGCAGATGCCGCACCAGCGCCGCCATCCCACATGCTCATGCAAAACCAAACTGGAAAGCATCGTCACCAAAATCGGGCTCATCAACATAATGGTTGTGCAGGTGGGCAAGGGCAGTGCTGCAATGCCCACGTTAAACAAACCCGTTGTGGCCATCAGCAATATTGAACGCAAGCTTTGCAAGCCGGGCGAGCGTGTTTGCACTAATGTTGAAAAATTTCGCCCACATATAAACAGCGCACAGATGGTTGCGAAAAAAAATCGCCCCCACGTCACCTCAACCAATGAATATGTTTGCAGCGCAAATTTCATCGTTGCATCAAGCGAGATAAAACACCCCATCGTGGCCAACATCCATAAGATGCCTGCTGTTCGATTTTCACCACTGATTTGCATTTTGTCTGTTTAGAACTGAACCTTTTCAACTTGCAACCCAGTTCATGGTACCAAAAACGCCGAAAAAACAGCGGCTTGGCACAACGCATTTCAACGTTTAAAATATCATGGGTTGCAAACTGTGAGAATCATTTGTCCTTTTAAAGTCGGAAAATGCGCCGTTGACGGGTCGGAGTAGTTTTTTTAGCGAGGTTATTCAATGTGTTAGTGGCGTTAACCAGTGTTAACGACATAATGTGTTAACCATATTGCACAGAGGGCGGAGATTTTCGGCAATGACCTTAGAACAGAAACATCCAGCAGAAGAGTTGGGCAAAGCATTGGCAAGGGCCAGTGGCATTCTATCTTTGCTTTCAGGCTGTTACGAGAAATCAACCAACAGCTTTGAAACGGAAAACACATTTGTGTTCGAGTCGATCATTGCGGTTGAGGCTATGCTAAGCACTGCCACCAATGCCTTGGAAACACTCTATGAAAATTGTGATTTGACGCTAGTCAAAGAGCAACAAGAAGAAGCCACTCCGGAAGTTGCAGTTCAGGAAAATCAGCAGCCAGCACCGCAGGTTTCTTATTCCCAACCAGCGGTGGAACTGCGCGCCCCAACGCATGCTGCCCAATCGTCTGTATATCAAGCACCTGTCTATCAAGCCCCCGTCCATCAAGGAACGGCGCCGCAAACGCATACCTTCCAAGCCCCAATATCAAACAGCCCAAGCTTGCCATACGGTTCGTCTTACCTGGGCTTCTTTGGCCCGGCTGAACCTGTATCCACACTGTCCGACAAGATCGACAACATTTTGGTCAACATGCCATCGCGGCCACGGGCAAAGCATGTCGAAATTTTTGATAAGCCCGCCGAAACCTATGACGAACTTTTGCAAAAGCTAACCGCTTTGGCTGATGTGGCTGCCTTCCAGGCCCACCAAGCCAATACCGAGGCAAGCTTAGGCCCAGCCTTGGAAGAACTGCGCGCAGATTTGATTAAGTTGCGCTCAGTCGCGTAAAGCCTCAAGGTTTGCGATAAGATTTATCTTCATCGTCTAATATGCTTTTCATTGCGGCAAAATGGGCGTGAAACTGTTCGCGGTCATCTTCCCATTCTTGCGCAGTTTTTTCAGCAACTGCATTGCTCATCACATGAAGCGGTTGCCCTGTTTGGTAAGCAAGAACCAAATTGCGACAGGCCCTTTCAAGATAATAAGTCAGGTCATAAGCTTCAGCTACACTTGACGCACAGACCAAAATCCCGTGGTTGCCCATCATCATAATATTGCGGTTGCCCATCAACCTCGCAATGCGGTCGCCTTCCTCATCAGTGTTGGCCATGCCGCCATAATTCGTATCAACTGCTACGCGATTAAAAAACCGCGCAGTGTTCTGGTCAATCGGTTTAACTTCGGGGTCTGCCAATGAAGCAATCACCGTGGCATAGGCCGGATGCAAATGGATGATGCAGCGCGCATGGGGCAGGGCGGCATGGAGTCTTCCGTGAAGACTCCATGCAGTTAAATCTGGCGCATCGGGCCTATTCATGGTGCTTTTGTCATTGCTGTTGAGTTTCAACAGGTCTTTTGCCCGAATTTTGGAAAAATGTTGCCAGCGCGGGTTCATCAAAAACTCTTTGCCATCGGCTGAAACGGCCACACTGAAGTGATTGGCCACGGCTTCATTCCAATTATTTTTTGCAGCCAGCCTAAATGCTGCCGCAAGATCAACACGCATTTGCCATTCGGCATTGTCAGAAACAGGTTTCAATTTGCCGGAACCTTTTTTCGCCATGTGCATCTCCCTCGCTTAAAAGTGGAATGCTAGATGAGAAAATCGTTTCCAGCAACGACAGCTGAGAGGAATAATTTTATGATCAAGCAGATAATTCTAACCGGTGTAATTGCAGGCGCAGCTGCTTTTGCAGGCTTTGCACAGGCCACCACCGAGACTGGTCCCTATGGCAACTGGACATTGAATGACGGCCGCGTCACCGTGAAAGTTGTGCCCTGCAATGGCAACCAAGTCTGCGCCAATGTTATCCGCCTAGATAAGCCCAACAACGCGGATGGAACACCTAAGTTAGATTTGAAGAACAAAAACACTTCTCTGCGTTCGCGCCGTCTGATCGGCATGCCCGTTATTGAGGGCATGTCACCCGTGGCCGCCAATGTGTGGAAGGGCCAAATCTATAGTTCTGATGATGGCTCTAATTATCGTGCAACAGCAGTTGTCAGTGGCGATCACTTAGATGTAAAGGGCTGTTGGCTTGTCTTCTGCAGGGATTTAAATTTCGTTCGGTCTAAATGAAAATCAAAAACACCATAGCATTCAGTCTGTTGGCTTTGGCCTTGCTGCAAACGCCTGCCTTTGCGGTTGATGATGTTTTGGCAACTTTACCTTTTGCCAAAAAACTCCAATTGGCCAAGGCTGGCGACCCAGACGCAAAAATGGCCGTGGGCGAATCATATGAGAAGGGTGATGGCGTTCCACAAAGCGGCGTGAACGCTGCCAAGTGGTATCGTGAAGCAGCCCTTGTGGGCAATGTTGAAGCCCAATTTCGCTTGGCCAAGCTTGTCAGCAAAGGCGCGCCGGGCTTGAAGGTGGATAAGGCAACGGCGCTGAAGCTTCTCGAAACAGCGGCCAAAAAAGGCCATGCGCCGTCGCAAAATCTCTATGGCTTGATGCTGCAAAACGGCGATGGTTTGGTGAAAGACGAAAAACAAGCCGTGGAATGGTATACTAAAGCCGCAGACCAAGGCTTGGCCGTGGCCCAAAACAATCTGGGCGTGATGGTGCTAAACGGCACGGGCACGACCCGCAGCATTGATGAAGCTTTTAAACTGTTCACAAAAGCCGCTGATGGCAAAGACGCTTGGGCGTTAAACAACTTGGGCGGCATGTATGAAATGGGCTGGGGCACAACCAAAGACGTCGAAAAAGCCAAGACGCTGTATAAACAGGCAGCCGCAGGCGGGATTGATATAGCCATCAAAAATCTTGATCGCCTGGGCGTGAAGTGGCCTGAAACCACCGCCCTGAAACCCTAATTTTCACTAAACCTTAACCAAACAATTTGACTTAAATTTTACGAAATCCTCGCAAAACAAACCTTTAACCCTGCGAGGTTTGCCATGCATTTTGCAAAATTTAAAATTTGGGCTGTTCTGGCTGCCGCTCTGTCTTTGGCTGGCTGTTCACATCACTCATATTCTTCACGCCATCACGGCTTTGCAAGTGCTTCAAGTGATCCGTTTGCCGGCAAAGGCAGCCCTTATTATAGGGGCAAAAAAATTCCATTCGGCGGCGGCGAATATCATGTGGGAAGCCCGTATCAAGTGGCTGGCCGCTGGTTTACCCCGCGTGAAGAGCCTGGCTATGACAAAACCGGCGTTGCCTCTTGGTATGGCGAAGCCTTTCATCGCCGCAGAACTGCGAATGGCGAATGGTTTGATATGAACACATTAACCGCTGCATCGGCCACCTTGCCGCTCCCCAGTTATGCACTTGTAACAAACTTGGAAAACAACCGCCAAGTTGTGGTGCGGATCAATGATCGCGGCCCCTTTGTGGGCACAAGATTAATCGATCTTTCAAAACGTGCGGCTGATGAATTGGGCTATCGCAACAAAGGCAAAGCCCATGTTCGCGTAAAACTTATTGGCCCAGCGCCAACGGATGATTCAAATCAACATATGCTTGCCCTGAACCAAGCTGTGAAAAATGGTGCGGGCATGCGCCAGCTTGTTGCCATGTCGCAGGATACATCTGCCAGAGCTCCGCAAACACAAGTTGCCGAAGTTGAAACGCCCAAACCTACGGTGCAACAGGCAACATTTGTGCCGCCTGAAAACGTGGCCGAGCAACCCCAGCAATCAGACCAAACCTATATGGTGCGCGTGGCCATTTTCCACAGCCTAGACAATGCCAGCGTGGCTTACAGCCAAGTGGCATCCGCTGGCCCCACCCAAATCATCAAAGCCGTGGGTGCCAATGGCCCGCTTTACCGTGTGCAGATTGGCCCGTTTAACAGTCCTGATGAGGCCCAAATCGCCCTGCAAACAGCAGTGAACAGCGGCTTTGATGGCGCACGTGTGATTGAAACCCAGCCCCTGCAAATTTCCATGAAGTAACTATGAAATAACCTTACAAACTGGTGATTTGATTGCATGGCGCCGCTGGGCTAGGCATGGCCCCATGAAAAAACTTATTGCCGCAATTTCACTCATCTTGTTGATGGCCACAACAGCAAACGCCGAAGTGTTTCTCGAAAATCTAACGTGGACAGAGCTTCGCGACCAAATTGCCGCTGACACCACAACCGTGATCATTCCCGTTGGCGGCACAGAACAAAGCGGCCCACATATCGCGCTGGGCAAACACAATGCGCGCGTGAAATTCCTTGCTGAAAAAATTGCAACGTCACTGGGCAAAACCTTGGTGGCCCCGGTCATGGCCTATGTGCCCGAAGGCAGCATTGACCCGCCAACCGCCCACATGAAATTTCCGGGCACATTAAGCATCAGCGATTCTGTCTTTATTGAAATTCTCAAACAAACCGGAAAAAGCCTGCGCCATGCAGGTTTTAAAAACATTGTCATTCTGGGTGATCATGGCGGCTATCAAAAAGATTTAAGCGTGGCCGCCGATCAACTGAACAGAGAATGGGCTGGAAAAGCCCACGCATTTGCGGCGCTACAATATTATCAAATCGCTCAAAATGCCTATGTGGATTCCCTCGTTGCTGCGGGCATCAAGGATTCTGAAATTGGAAGCCACGCGGGGCTTGCCGACACGTCGCTTGAATTGGCCGCTGCGCCAGACATGGTGCGCAAAGACCAACTTTCAAACCCTGCATCTGCTTTGCCTGAAAACGGCGTATATGGTGGAAACCCAAAAAGATCATCGGCCGCCTTGGGCCAAAAAGGCATTGACCTAATTGTTGCTGGCACTGTAACGGCAATTAAAACCTTTATCGGCAACCAGAAGTAATCCCCATGTTTTTGAAATTTATCTGTGGCATAGCAGCCGCCATTTTATCTGTGACTGTTTCAGCCCACGCGTGCTGTGATGACCCGATCAACATGCCGCGCATCAATATCTATAGCGAGATTACTGCCGACAAAATGAACCCAGCCACAGTGGGTGCCTTGCCCCGCGTTTATGTGCCCAATCACTCATCCAACACCGTCAGCGTGATTGATCCTGCAACTCATAAAGTGATTGATACATATCGCGTGGGCGAGGGGCCTCAACATATCATTCCATCATGGGATATGAAAACGCTGTGGGTTGCCAATACGGCCAACCTCACCACCCATGGCAGCATGACGCCGATTGACCCCACCACCGGAAAGCCCGGCAAAAACATTCCGGTGAATGATCCTTACAATATGTATTTCACGCCCGATGGTTCATCCGCCATCGTGGTGGCCGAAGCCTATCGCCGCCTGGAATTTCGTGATCCCCATACGATGGAACTTCAATACACAATCCAAGCCCCAATCTGTAATGGCATCAACCACGCAGACTATTCGGCTGATTATTCCTTCATGATTTTCACTTGTGAATTTGGTGATATGAGCTTGATCAAAGTTGACATGAAGCAGCGCAAAGTGGTGAGCGGTTTGGTGTTGTCGAAAGAAGGCATGCCGCAAGATGTGCGCCTGTCGCCCGATGGCAAAACCTTCTATGTGACGGACATGGAAAACGATGGCGTGTTCACGGTGGACGCTGACACGTTCAAAGAAACTGGCTTTATTGCAACAGGCAAAGGCGCCCATGGCTTAACCACCAGCCGAGATGGCAAAAGGCTCTATGTGGGCAACCGTGGCTCCAACAACATGCCCGATAAAGCTGGCGGGCCTGGCAGCGTTTCAGTGATTGAGTTTGCGACCAACAAAGTTGTGGCCCAATGGCCCATCCCCGGCGGCGGCAGCCCCGACATGGGCAATATCACAGCAGATGGAAAAGAACTCTGGCTCGCTGGCCGCTATGATGGCCAAGTCTATGCCATCAACACAGAAACAGGTGCCGTGATCAGAATCAACGTGGGCATTGAACCTCACGGCCTAACAGTGTGGCCCCAACCCGGAAGATTCTCACTGGGTCACACCGGGAATATGCGGTAATTTTACCTAAACAGCAAAATAATCCTTGACAGCGTACGCTTGACCTGCTAGGAAAGCTGATAATCCACCATTGGGTCAAAAACCTTCAGCCACCACCCCACAAGTCTTGCAAGCCCAAGAAGACGACGTGAGGAGGGGGCAAGTTTTGAGTTCTGCTGGAGATTCTCGTCACCAACCCATTGTCCCGTCACCGACCTTGAGCCCTTCACGCAGCCGATTAGAAATCCCCGTTAGTGGCTTAGCTTGAGGCGCACGAGGCTATGTCCGACCGGACCCGCTGACGACATAAGAAGCACTAGGACAATTTAGGCTGACCCAATAGACGGTCCAACCAGACCATGGCGAAACCCGCAACTAGAAATGCAACTGCCAGAAGTAGGATATTGATTGCGGCCTGTAGCCAGCCAATCTGTGCAACGTCGATAAATGGATAAGCATATTTCCCATCAACTGCACCACGAGCCACAGCATAAACACCATAGGCGAGAGGATAAATTACCCAAAACAATGGGTCGCTGTTTCGTAGCGCGCCTTTTGGAGCGAAGGCCAGCCAGAACAAAAGTACAAACACAGGGTCCACATAGTGCAGGATAAAATTGGCCAATTCCGCCCCACCGCTCAATTCAAGCAGACCACGCAAAAACAGAACATAGATGAGTCCAACGAATACCATCGACATTGTGAGGCCACCTATCAATGTTGGGGAGTTAAACACAGGTTTACCCAAGGCAATGCCCGTCAAAGCGACAGCGGCCAGAAGATTGGTTGTGATCGTAAAGTACCGGAGAAGCACCCAAAGGGTTTCGGTGACCGATCCATTTTGCCCAATCACAGCGCTAAACTGTACAGCCAGTCCTACCCAGATTATCCCTGCTACTACGCCTGCTACGGCGCGGGTGCTGCCTGCTTCAAACCCCATTAACTTTCTCCCTTAGGCAGGTGACCCTAGCATAGTCGAGAAAAGCGGAAAGTAGAAATTTCAGACTGACACGCTACAAAACTCCCACCCCAATTGACCAGTAAACGATCATACAATAGCATTAAACTTGCACCACTCTTAATCGAGGAGAAGTTGGCATGAAATATTTAGTGGCAATTGTTCTGGCATGTTTAGGAAGTGCGCCCGCTTTGGCCGCCAGCCAATGCAAACCTGGTTCGCCCGATATGTTCGAATTCGTCAAGTGGGAGTTTAAGAATATTGATGGCCATTGGGTCGAAATCAGCTTGACCTATCACAATAAGCTCAACCAGTCTTTTGCAGAGGCCAACATCGGTGTGGTGGTGGATGGCCACACGCAATTTGACATTCACAATAGGAATGTGACCAAGGCTTCCAGCGATGCGACGGCGACAGAACAACTTGGTATGCGACCTGCCGACCTGAAAGAATTACAATCCCTCACCCCGAAACTTTTATGTGTGGAGTGGACATACGACGAAAATGGAACGCGCACATCCTACTAATTTCACGGCGCAACTGCCTCGTGTCGTGACCAGCGCCAATGTTACTGTAACAAATTCCCCCATTCTGACGTACGCCCCTCAAAAATTGTTGCAATCGTCATAAACTGCTTCCATAAGCAGCCCGAAAACCAATCCCAAATAATATCGGAGCTTTTTATGACAGCCATTCTCGACATCCACGCCCGCGAAATTCTAGATAGCCGGGGCAATCCAACCGTTGAAGTTGATGTGATGTTGGAAGATGGCTCGCTGGGCCGGGCTGCCGTACCTTCGGGCGCATCCACGGGCGCACATGAAGCGATGGAGCTTCGTGATGGCGATAAGGCCCGTTATATGGGCAAAGGCGTTACCAAAGCTGTGGCCGCCGTGAATGGCGAAATTTTTGAAGCCTTGCTGGATATGCATGCTGAAGACCAGATTGCATTAGACCGCGCCATGATCGCCTTAGACGGCACGCCAAACAAAGCCCGCTTGGGCGCCAACGCCATTCTTGGTGTTTCACTAGCCGTGGCCAAGGCCGCCGCTGAATCTGCTGGCCTGCCGCTTTATCGCTATGTGGGCGGCACATCAGCGCGCACTTTGCCTGTGCCCATGATGAACATCATCAACGGCGGCATGCATGCTGATAACCCGATCGACTTTCAAGAATTCATGATCATGCCGGTGGGCGCATCATCTTTCCGCGAAGCATTGCGCGCAGGGGCTGAAATTTTCCACACATTGAAATCTGCTTTGAAAAAAGCTGGCCACAACACCAACGTGGGCGATGAGGGTGGCTTTGCGCCAAACCTGCCATCAGCTGAAGCGGCTTTGGATTTCGTAATGCAGTCTATCGAACAGGCCGGTTATAAAGCGGGCAAAGATATTTATCTGGCCATGGATTGTGCGGCCACGGAGTTTTTCAAAAACGGTGCCTATGTTTATGAAGGCGAAGGCAAGACGCGTTCAATTGCTGAACAAGCAAAATATCTGGCCAAGCTGGCCCATGATTATCCGATCATCTCCATCGAAGACGGCTTATCTGAAGATGATTGGGACGGCTGGAAACAAGTGACAGATTTGATCGGCAAGACCCATCAATTGGTGGGCGACGATTTGTTTGTAACCAACACAACCCGTTTAAAGCGCGGCATCAATGAACATATTGCCAATTCTATTTTGGTGAAGGTGAACCAGATTGGTTCGCTGACTGAAACTTTAGAAGCCGTCGAAATGGCGCATAAAGCGGGCTATACCGCAGTGATGTCGCATCGCTCTGGCGAAACTGAAGATTCAACCATTGCAGATTTGGCAGTGGCCACAAATTGCGGCCAGATCAAAACCGGCTCGCTTGCCCGTTCTGATCGGTTGGCAAAATATAACCAACTGCTGCGCATCGAAGAAGAATTGGGAACACAAGCGGTTTATGCTGGCCGTTCAATTTTGAAGGGTTAAGCCACAGCCGCTTCAAGGGCGGCTGGGTTCGCAATAAGGTCACTGAGCCGCGTTTCGGCCAGTGACTTTAAAAGCGCCTTTGAAGCCACACACAGTTTCGGCATCAATTTCTTGATAATGTTCGAAGCCAATGGGCATTCAGAATCGCCATCAAGTTTGTGAACACGGAAAAATTGTTCATCTTCCACAGCTTGATAAATATCTGCCAAACTGATTTCATCAGCACTGCGCGCCAGCAAGAACCCGCCAGACCGGCCGGTGCTTGAATTCACCAAGCCATGGCTTTCTAACTGCGACATCAACCGACGAATAACAACGGGGTTGGTATCAACACTCTGCGCAATGACAGCCGAACACACGGGGCCTTTTTCACCATAATGTGAAAGAAGACCCAGAACGTGGACGGCAACCGCAAATCTCGAACTTGAAAGCATGCACCATAGATCGGCGTAATATGCCTAAAAATCAAGCCCCCCTCTCTATTAACCACGCGTTAAGCAGCATCGCTTCAAATAAGCCATGTTCGCAATGCGCCGCCACCGACTCGAATTTCTCGTCAGCCTCGCCAGCTTGGCTGTGCTTGGCTATCTGGTGTGGCAAGGTTTTTATGGCCCGCGCAGTTTTCATTACCGTGATAATTTGGCCAACCAATTGGCCCAAAGCAAAGCTGACTTTCTATCGGTTTTGAACCAGCGCAAAACTTTGGAAGCCCGCGTTCAACAAATGCGCCCCGAAAGTGTCGACGCCGATTTGTTGGATGAATTTGCCCGGAGGGATTTGAATATGGCAAAACCTACCGATCTTGTGGTAAATCTGAACCCATAAATTGCGTGGTATATCCACATGATAAACCGAATTTCGGTTTATCACCTCTTTTCTCAATGCTCACAATCGTTTAGTGCTATAACCCAGTCAAAAGAAGGATTGGGATTATGGCAGTCAGATCAGCTTATCTTGCGCGCAAAAATGCAAAAGCAGAAAAACCTTCGAAAAAGACAGATTTGAAAAACTCAGGTCTTTCCCAGGCTGAAGAACTTAAAGCCTATCACGATATGCTTCTCATCCGCCGCTTTGAAGAAAAGGCGGGCCAGCTTTATGGCATGGGCGTTATCGGCGGTTTCTGCCATTTGTACATCGGCCAAGAAGCCGTTGTTGTTGGCATTGAAATGGCAGCCGTTGAAGGCGATCAACGCATCACATCGTATCGTGATCACGGCCACATGTTGGCCTGTGGCATGGACCCCAAAGGCGTGATGGCTGAATTGACGGGACGCCAAGGTGGTTTGTCGAAAGGCAAGGGTGGCTCGATGCATATGTTCAGCCGCGAAAAACAGTTTTATGGCGGCCATGGCATTGTTGCAGCCCAAGTGCCACTTGGTGCGGGCTTGGCCTTTGCCAATAAATATCGCGGCAACAAGAACGTTTCCTTCACTTATTTTGGTGATGGCGCTGCCAACCAAGGCCAAGTGTATGAAACGTTCAACATGGCCTCAATCTGGAAACTGCCTGTCGTGTTCATCATTGAAAACAACCGTTATGCCATGGGCACATCGGCAGCGCGCTCAACCGCGGCATCAGACCATTTGGGCGCACGTGGCGAAGCCTTTGATATTCCATCCGAACAGGTCGACGGAATGGATGTACGTGCTGTGAAGGAAGCAGCAGACCGTGCTATTGAACATTGCCGCTCGGGCGAGGGCCCCTATATCTTGGAAATGATGACCTATCGGTATCGCGGGCATTCGATGTCTGACCCTGCAAAATATCGCAGCAAAGAAGAAGTGCAAAAAATGCGCGAAGAACATGATCCCATCGAACAGGTTAAAGCCCGGCTTATCAAAGCCAACCGCGCCACCGAAGAAGAATTAAAAAAGATGGATGCTGATATTCGTGAGGTTGTCACAGCAGCGGCCGATTTTGCCACCGCTGACGCCGAGCCTGATGCATCTGAACTATATACCGACATTTACAAAGTGGCTTGAGGAGAAACCAATGCCAACAATTCTCATGCCCGCTCTTTCTCCAACCATGGAAGAAGGCAAGCTTGCCAAATGGCTTAAAAAAGTTGGGGACAATGTTAAATCTGGCGATATTCTGGCCGAGATTGAAACCGACAAAGCCACCATGGAAATCGAAGCCATCGACGAAGGTGTACTTTCCGAAATTCTGGTTGCTGAAGGAACCGAAGGCGTGAAAGTGAATGCGCCAATTGCCGTGATTGGCGAGGCTTCGTTAGGGGCCTCAGCCGGCGCTGTCGCGCCACCTTCTCCAAAGGAGAAGGGTGAGGGCGAAATTAAAGCAGTGCCCTTCTCCTCTGGAGAAGGTGCCCGAAGGGCGGATGAGGTCTCTCAACTTCAAGACCCCGAAATTCCCGCAGGCACGGAAATGATTTCGATGACGGTTCGCGAAGCCTTACGCGCCGCCATGTCTGAAGAAATGCGCGCCGATAAAGATGTGTTCTTGATGGGCGAAGAAGTGGGCCAATATCAAGGCGCCTATAAAATCAGCCAAGGCATGTTGGATGAATTTGGGCCCGAACGGGTGATTGATACACCCATCACCGAACATGGTTTTACCGGCATTGCCGTGGGCTCGGCCTTCGCTGGCCTTAAACCCATTGTTGAATTTATGACGTTTAACTTTGCCATGCAGGCCATTGACCACATCATCAATTCTGCCGCCAAAACCCTTTATATGTCTGGCGGGCAAATGGGCTGTTCCATTGTGTTTCGTGGTGCCAACGGTGCCGCCGCCCGCGTGGGCGCTCAACACAGCCAAGATTATACCGCGTGGTATTCCCAAATCCCTGGCCTGAAAGTTGTGGCGCCATACTCTGCCGCCGATGCCAAGGGCTTGATGAAAGCGGTCATCCGCGATCCGAACCCCATCATCTTTCTTGAAAATGAAATCCTCTATGGCAAAACATTTGATGTGCCCAACCTGCCAGATTGGGTTGTGCCCATCGGCAAAGCCCGCATCGCAAGGGCAGGGCAGCATGTGACCATCGTGTCATTCTCCATCGGCATGACCTATGCTTTGGCCGCCGCTGAAAAGCTGGCCAGCGAAGGCATTGAGTGTGAAGTGATTGATCTTCGCACCATTCGCCCGATGGATATTGAAACCGTTGTGGCTTCAATCAAAAAAACCAATCGCTGTGTGTGCGTTGAAGAAGGTTATCCACGTTTTGGTGTCACTTCCGAAATCGCCGCCGAAATTATGACACATGCGTTTGATTATCTGGATGCACCTGTGGCACGTGTCGCAGGCAAAGACGTGCCCATGCCCTATGCCGCAAATTTAGAAAAACTGGCCTTGCCCAATGTCGATGACGTGGTGGCCGCTGTTAAAGGAGTTCTCTATGTCTGATCACGATCACCACCACCA
>JAYWFC010000146.1:0-3351 GCA_043778995.1 Aestuariivirga sp. | reverse complement strand
CAACACCTTGGCCCGCAAAGGCAGAACGCACGTCTTCAAGATAGGCTGGATCGAGCGATCCAATGTGAAAGTGGCAAAGTTCAACGCGGCCATAACCGTGGGCGCGCAATGCGGCGGGCAATTCCATCAATTTCAACTGGCCCTGGCCCCATGTGGGCATGGCTGGCGCATCTTCGCGCCCTGAAGGGCCATTGGCATGGGAATAGCCAAGCTTATGGTGAAGCGACCAGGACGAAACGGCAATGCGCGGATGTGGGTTCATGCAATAATCATAGCGGAACTTTCACTTTCAGCAAGGTTTTGCACAACTGACATGGTGCTGACAGTTTTTGACTGCGGGTATGCTAGTGGTGCAGCATGATTACTTATTCCCAAAATGTTTGGATTTACTTTGTTCTGCTGTTTGGCATTATTGTTGTGCCGGGCATGGACATGTTTTTCGTGATGACCAATTCGCTCACCGGCGGGCGGATGCGCGGGCTTGCTGCCACGTCCGGCGTGATGGCGGGCGGCGTATTTCACACGTTGTTTGGGGCGTTTTTTGTGGGGGTGATTACCAAGTTAGCGCCATCGCTGATTACCGTGATTTTATTTGTCGGTGCGGCCTATATGGCGTGGATTGGGGTCACGTTGGTTAGAAGCTCCATCACCGTTGATGATTTGGGCAATCGTTCATCTGCATCACAATGGCTGGCTTTTCGACAAGGCTTTATGACGTGTGTTTTGAACCCCAAGGCTTATGTGTTTGTGTTGGCGGTTTACCCGGTTTTTATTCAACCGCGGTTTGGCCCCGTGTGGAGCCAAGCCTTGGTGATGGGCGTGCTTACCGCATTCACGCAACTTGGAATTTATGGTGGGTTGGCTTTGCTTGCTGCCAAAAGCCGTGATCTGTTAATATCAAACCCAACGGTTACAATCTGGATTGGTCGTGTTGCGGGGATTGTTTTTATTGGCGTAGCGGCTCTCACAGTTTGGCACGCTCTGTCGCACTAATCTGGTGTATTTCCATTGATTGGCACTTGCTGCTAAAGTCTGTCGAACTGCAGAGGAAATTTCAGCATGAACAAGCCGACCAATCCCGCCAGCTGGGAACCATCGCCCAACAATCTTGAACCATTCTGGATGGGCTTTACGCCGAACCGCGCGTTCAAAGCCCGCCCCCGCATGATCGCGCGCGCCAAAGACATGCATTACTATGACATGTCTGGCCGGGCAATTTTGGATGGTTCGGCTGGCCTTTGGTGCACCAATGCTGGCCATTGCCGTGAACCGATTGTGACAGCCATTCAAAAATCTGCGGCTGAATTGGATTTTGCGCCAACGTTTCAATATGGCCATCCAAAAGTGTTCGAACTTGCTTCACGCCTTGCAACAATGGCGCCGGGTGATTTGAACTATGCTTTCTTTTGTAACTCTGGTTCGGAGGCAGCAGACTCGGCGCTGAAAATTGCCATCGCCTATCAGCGCATTCGCGGTGAGGGCAGCCGCACAAGGCTTATTGGCCGTGAGCGTGGCTATCATGGCGTGAATTTCGGCGGCATTTCGGTGGGCGGCATGGTGGCCAACCGCAAAATGTTTGGTTCGCTTTTGGCTGGCGTTGACCATTTGCCCCATACATACAATCGCAAAGAACAAGCCTATTCACGCGGCGAGCCCAATTGGGGCGGTCACTTGGCTGAAGAGTTGGAACGCTTGGTCACTTTGCATGATGCTTCCACCATTGCTGCGGTGATCGTGGAACCCATGGCCGGATCAACCGGTGTGTTGGCACCGCCAAAGGGCTATCTCAAAAAGCTGCGTGAGATCTGCACCAAGCATGGAATTTTGTTGATTTTTGACGAAGTGATCACAGGTTTTGGCAGGCTGGGCGCATCGTTTGCGGCTGAACGTTTTGGCGTTATTCCCGATATGATTACGTTTGCCAAGGGTATTACTTCGGGCACCGTGCCCATGGGCGGCGTTATGGTGCGGCAGGGCATTTATGATGCCTTTATGAATGCCAATGACCATGTGATTGAGCTGTTCCATGGCTATACCTATACCGGCCATCCGATGGCTGCTGCGGCTGCTGTAGCAACGCTTGATCTTTATCGTGATGAAGACTTATTTGCACGCGCAGGCAAGCTTGAAAACAAATTTGCTGATGCTGCCCATAAGCTGCAAGGCACCCCGCTGGTTGAAGATATTCGAACCATTGGTTTGGTTGCCGCCATTGACATGAAGCCGATTGAGAGCAAGCCCGGGCTTCGCGCTTATAAGGCCATGGAAAATGCCTTCCATGATCATAATTTGCTTTTGCGCATTACGGGTGACACGATTGCGCTTTCGCCGCCTTTGATTATCACTGAAAACCAAATTGATGAGCTTTTTGGCGAAAAAATTCCTGCGGTTTTGAAATCAGTCGCATCGCTCTAATCGCGGGATAACTTGTCCTTCGGGATTCACAGAAAGGCAGAGAGCGGTTACTCTCTGCCTTATTGATTCGCAGCGGACGGTTTATTGAAACAAGATTTGCCATTCATAGGGGTTTTAGGGGTTGCAGTGGTTTGCGCTGTTGCAGCCGTGGCCTATCTGCTGACAGGCGGCACCGAAACAACGACGGCGATTGGCGTTGCCATTGCCGGCGCTGTTGTTGGGCAAATTGTTGTTGTGTTTTTATTGATGCGCCACAATGAAAAAAATGAAAATCTTGCCCGTAGGCTGGTGCGAGATATGGCGGGGGTTCATTCTGAAGTTCGGCGCAAAACCGAAAGCTTGCAGGCAAGGCTTGATCAGGTTGACCAAGATAGTCAATCGCAGGCAGCGATGATTGCCAACGGCTTTGCTGATCTGAAAAGTTCCTACACAAGCTTGCAAACCTTCATGCACACACAAATGGTCAAGCTGCAAACGCCTGTTGCCCCGGCACCCGTTCTTGCAAAGCCTGTCATTGCTGATGTGGTTGAAGAGCCAGTGCGCGAACTCGAACTGGCGGCAGAGCCCGACCCATTTGCTGATCAGATTTTATTTTCCTTGGAACCCATTGTGGACGTGCAATCTGGCCGCACAGCGCATTATCGTATGCACTTGGCGATGATGTTGGACAATACAGAGATGGGCCATGATCAATTGCTGCATTATGCGGGCCGTGTGGGCAGGCGGGCTGAGCTTGACGTTGTGGCATTGCGCGAAGCTTTTTCATTGCTGCAACGTTTGCGCCAACGCGACCCGCAGCTGAATTTATTTGTAAACATTGGACCTGAAACTTTGGCAGACGCAGTTTCAATTTCACAAATTGAAACCGAACGGCAGAACTTTGGTGAACATGCAACTGGCGTTGTGTTTGAAATGACGCATTCCATGTTGGCTGGC
>JAYWFC010000145.1:0-23065 GCA_043778995.1 Aestuariivirga sp. | reverse complement strand
CGCGCAAAATTGCACCAAACCAAACGCTGGCATTTTGGGCAATTCTCACTTTGCCAATCAGATCAGCCGATGGTGCCACCCAACTTTCAGCGTGAATTTCCGGTAAAATTCCGTCGAGTGAATAAATCGCCATAAATGTGAATGCCTTATGTTGCCCCGAAAATCTGGGTCAAGATAACAACGCCTTGAATAAAGCTCCAGCCCAATCCGGCAAGGATCATCAACAGGCCAACTGAAGGTCTTTCAATCATCCACCAGAATGAATTGACAATTAAAGTTGTTGGCGCCGACAAAACCACCACCAAAACGCGGATGGGTGTCCACAGGTCGCTTTCTTGCAACATGCCAAAGTGGGGTGCTTCATCGGTTGCCGTGGCCCACAAGCTGCCGATGGCACCCGAAGATACAATCCCCGCCGCAATCGCAAATAGATAGGCAACCTGATGATAATCCAAACCCCACCTCAAGCGACAGGCTGTGCCACATTGGCACGCGCTGTTTACACTTGTTTAGGATTTGCAAATGTGAGGCCGATTATTCCAAATCAATATCGAGAATGGCCATCGAGAAGTTATAGCTCAGTTCACCATCTTCTTCATCACGGAAGATAACCCCTAAAAATTCATCGCCAATATAAATTTCGGCTGAATCATTTTGCTTCGGGCGGGACTTTGCCACCAATGCGGGGTTGTTAAACTTCTCGCGGAAAAATTTGGTAAGCTTGGCAAGTTCATCGGGTTTCAAAGACACATCTCCTGTTGGATGTGCTTTCCATTAAAGCAAAGCCGCCGCTGCAGCAACAAGTGAAAAGGCAGGCTTTTGGGGCCTGCCCTTCATTTTTTAAAAGTTATTGTCGGCTTGATCGACACTTAAAATTTCGCCGCTGTCTGAAACGTCAACCAGATAGGCGGTGCCGTGTTTGGTGCCGACGAATGTATAGTCGCCGTCGCCACAAGTGTCGGTGTGCACATGGCGAAAGCCGTGGTGGCGCACAATGTTGCGGGCTTGATGGCAGGTTACAAATCCATCTCCGCCATAACCGCCAGAACCGCCGCCCACTGAAATGTTAATTCCAAAATCAGGGCCTTTTGGAGGTGCGGGTGGTGGTGAAGGTGGCAAAGGAAATGGCAGAATTTTTACGGGTGGATATTTAATCGGGATAATTGGAAATGGCTTTGGCTTGATTGGATTGATCGGAATCAAGGGCATTTTTGCGCAAGCGCCGGGGTTGGCTTGGCAAAAGGGTTGAGCTTGGGCACTGATGGTGCTGGCCATGAACAGCCCGCTTGTTACTGCCGTTGCGATGATGAGTTTCTTGAACATTTGGTTTCTCCATTCTGGGCCGACACAGTGCCGGTCTTGATGAAGAAAATTTAGTTCACAGCAATTGAACCCAGGCTGAAGCGGAAATTCATGCGCCGTTCATCGCTTAAAAAACATCAGCCTTCTTCTGGCTCAACATTATGGTCCATCGCGCGGGCAGGTTCTGTGCAGCCGGCTGTTCCAACAACTTTGGCCGGAACACCAGCCACTGTTAAATTAGGTGCAACATCGTGCAGAACAACTGAACAGGCAGCAATGCGGCTGCAATGGCCAATTTCAATATTGCCCAAAACTTTGGCCCCAGCCCCAATCAACACGCCATAGCGAATCTTGGGGTGACGATCGCCCATTTCTTTGCCGGTTCCGCCGAGTGTAACGCCCTGCATGATTGAAACATTGTCTTCCACCACGCAGGTTTCGCCAATGACAATATCATGGCCATGATCGATCATAATGCCTTTGCCAATTTTGGCGGCTGGGTGAATATCAACCGACGCAACCATGGAAACGCGGCTTTGAATATAGGATGCAAAATCCTTGCGCCCCAAGCTCCATAAGCGGTGGGCCATGCGGTGCGCCTGCAAGGCTTGATAGCCCTTAAAATAAAGCAGCGGATCAATATAGCGGTGGCAGGCCGGATCACGATCGAATGTGGCAATCATATCGGCGCGGGCCGCAAAACCAATTTCAGGCTCGGCCAAAATGGCATCGCGAAAGGCATTGACCAAGGTTTCAACACCCAAATCGGCATTGCCCAACCGCTGGGCCAAGCGGTGAATCAAAGCATCTTCAAAGGTTTCATGGGCCAGAACAGAGGAATAGACAAAGCCGCCCAAGCTGGGTTCAAGCCGCGCAATCTCATCGCCCTCACGGCGCAACCGATCCCAAACCGGATCAATTTTATGGGCAGTTTTGATGTTTTCGCGCGACATGAAGTTTCTCCTGCCCTTCTATAGCACATTGCGCCTGAAGAAGGGAGAGCACACTGAAAACGCCATTAAAATCAAAGACTTTAAAACTATATACCTATTTATCATAAAAAACCTTGACAGCGCCCGCTCAATGTGCCAAAACGACCAAACTCCACCATTGGCTCTCAAATTTCACAAACCCTCGTTCCACAAGTCTTGCAAGCCCAAGAAGGCAACGTTGAACGAAAGGTATGATGAGATCGCCGGAGTTATTTATTTCAAAAACTCAACCACTGCGTTTTTAAAACCCAAGTCCCCAACCGCATTCATGTGGTTGCGGCCCGGAAGTTCCACACCGCGTGAACCGGGAATGACATTCACAAGCTCGCCCACGTTTCCGGCCACATCGTCCTGTTCACCAGCCACCACCAACACCGGAACAGTGATCATGGCCAAAGCTTCTGCTTTAATTTTGACTCGTGACGAGCGAATGCAAGCGGCCAAGGCGCGGCGATCACTTTTCGTGCTGTCGGCAAAAACACGAAACATGCGAGCGCCACGATCTGAAACATTGGCCAAAGTTTCAGCTTCCAAGGCCAGCGCAATGTCTTCGGCACCACCCACACCGGTAATCATGCGCGAAGCCAGACCTGCAAACACTGCACGCCGCACACGCGATGGATGCGCCATGGTGAGAAACGCCGCAATGCGTGCCCCCATGGAATAGCCCATCACACTAGCTTCAGTGATGTTCAAATGATCAAGCAATCGTTTGGCATCTTCCGCCATAACGGGGGCTGAATATAAGGTCGGGTCATAGAGCTTTTCGCTTTCACCGTGCCCGCGATTATCCATGCCGATCACTTGGTGGCCAGCATCCACCAAGGTTTTAACCCAGCCGGTGTCTCGCCAATTGACAAAGACATTGGAGGCAAAGCCATGGATTAACAAAACAGGGCTGCCCCGCCCCCAAATGTCGTAAGCGATTTCCACACCGGCTGAATTGAATTTTTGCATGCGCGGCGATTTATGCTATTTGCACGTCAGTTGCAAAACATTCGAGGATTCCATGGCGGCCACTTCAACACCACATTTCCAAAATTCCAAAGGCTTGGCCAAAATTGAAATCGGTGCCCATGAGTTTATGTGCATTGGCGCATTGCCGCCGTTTGACCACCCGCATATTTTTATCGATATGGGTAAGGCTGATGAAACGATCTGCCCCTATTGCTCCACGCTATATCGTTTCAACAAGAATTTAGGCGCGGGCGCATCACTTCCGGCAGATGCTGAATGGCACGAAACAACACCAGTCTAACACTGGCTGAAGCGCGCCGCATTGCGCTTCATGCGCAAGGCTTTGGTGCGCCGAAAAAACCTTCCGCCTCAGGCTGGGCAGCACAGGCAAAGCAATTAGAGCGGTTGCATCTTTTGCAGATAGACAGCGTGAATGTACTCACGCGTTCACATTATCTGCCGCTGTTTTCGCGTTTGGGCAATTATGATCGCGCCGCGCTCGACAAACACACGCTGGCCCAAACCAACCGCGCCACGTTTGAATGTTGGGCCCATGAAGCAAGTTTGGTGCGCATGGAACTTCACCCGCTGATGCGCTGGCGCATGAACCGAGCCCACAAAGGCGATGGCATCTATCGGGCCATGCGCGATTTTGCTCGCAATGAAAAAGCCTATCTCAAAAACCTGTTGAAATTTGTGGCCTCTCACGGCCCAACGTCACAAAGCGACCTACCGGATAAATCAAAGGGCCAAGGCGGTTGGTGGGGCTGGAGCAAGGGCAAATTGGCGCTTGAAACATTATTTGCGCAAGGCCTTTTAACCACCGCTAAACGCGAAAGCTTTGAACGCTTTTATGATTTGCCTGAAAACGTAATTCCGGCAGAGATTCTCAATTTGCCCACGCCAAACGAACGCGAGGCGATGGTGCAACTGATGGATCTTTCCGGCCAAGCCTTGGGCGTGGGCAGCGCCTTTGATTTGCGAGATTATTTTCGCCTGCCCGTCGCTGATGCCAAACAAGCGCTGGATGATGCTGTGGAAGCTGGAATTTTGCAGCCGGTGACGGTGGATGGTTGGAAGCCACAAGCCTATTTGCACAAGGGTGCTAAAATTCCGCGAAGCGTTTCTGCCCAAGCCCTTGTTACACCCTTTGATCCCATCTGCTGGGACAGAGACCGCAGTGAAAGATTGTTCAACTTTCACTATAGAATTGAGATCTATACCCCTCAACCCAAACGAAAATTTGGCTATTATGTTTTGCCATTTTTGTTGGGTGAAAGTTTTGCGGGCCGTGTGTGTTTAAAATCTGATCGCGAAGCCGGAACCCTGCGCGCCAACCACGTGCACCATGAAGAATTTGTGGATGTGAATGACGCAGCAGACAAAATGGCGGAAGAAATTAAAAGCATGGCAACATGGCTGGGCTTAGCCAATGTTGAGATTATGAAATCTGGCAACCTTGCCGCCAAAGTGCATCGGCACTTTTAGGATCATTGCCGCGGCACAAGAATAATCTTGCCCAAATGGGCCTTAGACAAAAATGCTTCCTGCGCCTGTGCAATGTGTGAAAGTGGATATTGCTTCGCCACGATGGGTTTGATTTCTCCACGCTCGACATAACTCACCAGATTGGTGAACACATCATCATCTTGTGATGTGCACCCGAACAGCGTGAGGTCTTTCAAATATAATTTGCGCAGATCAAGCTCAACGATCGGCCCAGCAATTGCACCTGAAACCGCATAGCGCCCGCGTGGTTTTAAACCATCCAAAAGGTGCGGCCATTGCGGCCCACCCACGACGTCAACCACCACATCAAAACGCGATGCGCCGACGGGTTCGTTGCGCGATAAACATTCGTCTGCGCCCAAACTTTTCAGCGCTTCAAATTTTGTATCAGCTGCAATGGCGCACACTATTGCACCCCGGCGCTTGGCCAATTGGATGGCCGCGATGCCTACATTGCCCGAGGCACCTGTGATCAGAACATTGTCACCTTTCTTCACTCCGGCCCTGCTGATCAGATTTTCAGCCGTGGCAAAGGCACAAGGCACGGCACCAAGCTCTGCATCACTCAGCGTTGTATTCACCGCATAGGTATCAGCCGAAGGTGCGGCCACAAATTGGGCAAAGGCGCCATCACGTTCAGACCCCAACCACGGCGTAAAATCACCTTGGCGCAGTGATCGCAAACAGCTTTGCACAATCACCCGTTGGCCAACACGACTTGGCAAAACCCCTGGCCCTACGCGGACAATTGTTCCGCACACATCAGCGCCCTGAATGCGTGGAAAGTGAAGCCCGGTGCCTGCCCAATCTCCGGCCTGAGTTGAGAGTTCACTTTTCAAGCTTTCGGCTGTGCTGGTTTTCAAGTCAGATGCATACCAGCCGATGCGCGTGTTAATATCGGTGTTGTTAACGCCAGCCGCCAACACTTTGATCAACACGTCATTCGGGCCAATCACAGGGATGGGAACGGCTTCATTATAAAAC
Source organism: Aestuariivirga sp. (assembly GCA_043778995.1). Classification (GTDB taxonomy): domain Bacteria; phylum Pseudomonadota; class Alphaproteobacteria; order Rhizobiales; family Aestuariivirgaceae; genus Aestuariivirga. Next base: position 17,321 of record JAYWFC010000145.1, on the reverse strand, counting down.
AACGTGTCCATTCCACCATGCGCCAAAAGCTGCACAGCCGCCATTTTTTCAGGAATGTGTTTCACTTAGATGATTGCCAAATATTAGTAATCGCTATTTTGCCGACCCTCTTTTGATCGTTTCCCAAAACTCATCGCGTCCATTGGTCTGCGGATAAGTTTCAGTGGGAATAGGCAAATCAAGAAATTTGCAGATGGGCGCCCAACCTTGTTGCGCTTCATAGACCAGCATGCGCCTCTGAGGGATGGCGGCCTTCACGGCTTCGTTGTGAGCAATAAATACCCGCTTTAAACCCGCCTCATCAAGCCCGGCAACAACGCCACATTTTGCCAACACAGCATCGCCCATAGCCATCCAAGCCTGCATATGTGGCGGCGCGCTCGAGCTTTCCCCCAACAGCTTGTAAATTGTTCCACCAAAACTTGCCACCCAGCTTTCAGGGCTGCGCACCGTTAGAATAAACTGTGCATCCGGATAAGCCTTGCTCAGTTCAGTATAAAAAGCCGCCGTGGGCCAATCAACCGCACTGTTATAACCTTTATAGATTGCGGCCCAATCTGGGTGGCCATCAACCGCTGCCTGCCACAGTGGCACTTGCACCGGCATATTCATGATCACTTCTTCCATGTGGTGGCACGGCCCCACGCCCAACATATTAAGTGCAAGCCGAAGTGAATTTGTGCCGGTGCGCCCAAGCCCAGCGCCGATAACTTTTAAAGTCATAGTATCGCTCCCCTTTGGCCCCTGTCATCACCAAGTTTGCATTTTGCCGAAAGATTGGCAATTGCCATTCGCTATGTCTTTGGCTTTTTCGGCTTCGGCGTTTTCGATTTCGGCATGCGCCAAAAGCTGCACAGCAATCATCGTTTCGGGAATGTCATTCATTCAGAAAAAGCCTACAAAATCTACAGCGGCAAAAACTTGTTTGCCATAAGCCAGCCAATTGTAACAGCAATGCTTAAAACAGTGATGGGTATGCCAGAGCGGGCAAAATCCATAAAACTCATTTTTGCACCCTGCAAGGCGGCGCGTTCAGCCACGATGATATTGCAGATGGATCCCGTCAACAAAAGATTGCCCGCAAATGTTGAAAGCATGGCCAAACCATAAAGCGGGCCTGCGCCAAGATTAGGCAAAAGCTTGATGAACAACACCACAAAAGGAACATTGCCAATTGTGTTGGAGGCCAACACCGTAACGGGCGCCATCAGCGTGATGTGATCTGGGTAAAGCCCCTTCTGTGCAAGCCAGGCCAGCCCCTGTTGGGCCACACCTGTTTTTGAAAATGCCTCTGTAACCCCAAACAAGCACGTGAACATCAACAGCAAATGCCAATCAACAGCGCCAATCATATCGCGTGATGATAAGCGGCGAGACAACAGCAAAATTCCCGCAATCGCAAGGGCCGAAACTTCTCTGGGAAATGGTGTTAAAAACAGCCCTATTAAAGCCGTGACAGCCAAAACCGCTTTGCCAAGCTGATAACGATCAAGCTCTATGGCTTTTTCTTGCGCGACAATTTTGGCAGGCTCTAACTTCCATGTGAGCAAAATCACCCCATAGCTAATCAGCAAGGTTGCAAGTGTGGGCACCAAGGCAAAAAGCGCATAATTCCAAAAATCCAATTTGCCTGCTTGGCCAATTAAAATGTTTTGTGGGTTGCCAATCAATGTGGCCGCTGACCCTGCATTGGCCGCAGCGGCCAAGCCCATCAGATAAGGCCTCACATTAAGTTTAAGGGCAAGGATGCCGCCGCACAGCAAGGGCGTGAGGGCAAACACCACAACATCATTGGTGAGCAATGCCGATAATAGACCCGTTGCGAAAATCACTGCCGCAAGCAGCGATTTGGGGCTGCGTGCGGCTTTGGTGATGCGCAGAGCCACCCAAGCATAAAAACCAGATTGTTCAAACTGGGCTGAAATAATCATCAACGCGAATAACAAGGCGATGGTTGGCGCATCCACAGCGGCAGCTGCTTGTGCCAGCGTCATCGTCTGGGTGCCAATCAGCGCAATGATCCCTAAAAGGGCAATTCCCGTCCGGTCTAGTGCAAGGCCCGGCACACCGCCCAACCCCATGCCCAAATATACCAATGCAAATACTGTGAGTGAAATGATCATCGGTGTCCTCTAAACCAAAACAGGGCGCGAGATGTGGAAAAATCCACGCCATATGGCTGTGCACGGCCAAAACAAACGGGCGAAGAATGGTGCGGGCGGCCGGACTCGAACCGGCACTTCCTTGCGAAAATCGGATTTTAAGTCCGTTATGTATCGCAATAAATATTTGATTTTAATGCATATTTTTAATTCATATCTGAAAGTGTGTAAGTTTATGTGTAAGATATACAATATTATTTCCAACTGAATTATAAATAACAGGAAGTGTTCAAAGGACTATTGCCCCTTCAATTTGACCAAAGAAGAATATTGGCACCAGCGAGATAAAGAATTAACCGGGCCAGAACATTAATCCCAGCCCGGTCGACAATAAAAGTTTAGCTGTTTATTTGCCAAGACCGATCTGCTTCATGAAGTCTCCGTTGTCCCAGAACAACCATTCATGATCCATTGTGCCGCCAGACCAGTGCCCAACAGTCACCATGCCAAGGGCGAAGTGTTTGCCGGTTGCGGGGATCGTCTTGCCACCACCAATTGGCATTGGTTGCGAGAACGTGCCCGTCATGACGCCGGTTGCTGTTGTCCAAGTGCCTGAACCGAAGCGAATAGGATGCTCGGCGATCTTGATGTCTGGAGCGAACACGAAGAGCGCTTTCAAATCTTCAATATGCTTTTCGATGCCTTTGGTCTCATGGCCATCGGGCCAAGTGACCACAATGTCCTTTGAGTGGCTTTCGTTCAAACGATCCCACTTTTGATTAGAAAAGACATCAAAATCCAGTGTATCAAAAACTTTCAGGTTTTTTTCAACGTCCGGTGCCTGAACCTCAGGAGCAGGCGCTGGCGTGGCTGGCTTTTCCCATGGCGAGTCAGCGAAAGCTGAGGTGGTGAGAACAGCACCCAATGCGAAAGTCGCGAGTGCAGAAGTTATAAAAACATTTTTCATGATAGATTTTCCTTGTTTGATTTGTGGATAGTTTGAGATGTGAAAATGTTCAGGCGGCTTCAACCCAAGTAGGGAAAATGCCAGTGCCGCGGCCAGCGCCGTAACCGAGATAGATGTTCAGCCCCGCAACTGGTTCCAAATAACGAGCATTCTTAAGGGGGCCTGCGTCTGTCACAGCAAAGCCCATCGACTGAGCAAGGCTTGTGACCTTCGTTTTGGCGGCAGCATCATCTGATGCGACGAACACGGTAACTTTTTCACCGTTAGGGAGTGCTGCACCAGCACCCATAAGCTGAGCGAAGACTGTGTTGAAGCCCTTCACCAGACGAACGCCGGGAATGGCTTTGGCAATCTCTTCGGCATTGGACGTCGAATGGCCAATCGTCAGGCCCATATAATCTGCTGTGAGAGGGTTGGTGATATCGACGACGACCTTACCTGAAAGGTTGCCTGCGGCTTTAAGAGCGGGGATGGCATCGGCAGCGCCTGTGGCTAAAATAATGATTTCAGCGTCGCCGACCTTGGCCGCGTCGACGACCGTTGCGCCACTGTCTTTGGCCAGCGCCTCAGCCGATGCCTTGTTCCGGCTTGTGACAGAAACTGAGTGTCCGGCCTTGCGGAGTTGTTTTACAAAAGCCGAGCCCATATTGCCCGACCCGATGACTGCTATTTTCATGATGTTATCCTTTGTGTTGAGATTTCGGTTCGGTGTCGTCAGTGGCACCGTTGAATGTGATATATTCCCGTTGCTCAGAGAGATAAACGGCGCTAAATGAATATGATTATATCAATAAATGGAACAATGAGCCGAAAATGGACACTTTGAGGGCCATGCAAGTCTATATCGCTGTGGTGGAGGCTGGCAGCTTCGTTGCCGCCGCTGATCGGCTCGACACATCTAACGCCGCCATCTCCCGACATATTGCAGCACTTGAAGCCCATTTGGGTGCGCGATTGCTCAACCGCACAACGCGGCGACTTTCGATGACGGATGTTGGACAGGAATTCTTCAATCGTGCTCAAGCCATCTTCGCCGATGTATCAGAGGCTGAGGCCATCGCGGGGCAAAACTCGGCCAAGCCAACTGGTCAACTTCGCATCAGCGCGCCATTTTCTTTCGGCATCGCAAAACTTTCCCAATGGCTCCCCGGTTTTGTTGCCCGATACCCCGACCTGAAACTGGACATTGATTTGTCTGATCGTCTCGTTGATCTGGCCACCGATGGCATCGACGTTGCCGTTCGCATTGGGCGGCAAGCTGCCTCTACCAACGTCATATCCCGGCGTTTGGGTTCGATCTCGTTAGAAATTTGTTCCTCGCCAGACTATCTGAAGCGCAACGGAACCCCTACTTCACCGCAAGAATTGTCAGACCACCAAACGACAAGCTATTCTTATCTGTCGACGGGCGACATTTGGACAATGACAAACAAGCAAGGTCGAACGGAATCAATCCGTATCAGACCCAGCATTCACGCCAACAACGGCGACATTTTAGGAAAGTTGGCCGTTCAAGGCTATGGCATCATTATGCAGCCTTCTTTCATTGTTGAAGAAGATATTGCTGCGGGCCGCCTCGTTCGCATTCTCAATGATTGGAATGTGGAGGGTTTGAATCTCTACGCGATCTATCTCAGTCGCAAGTTCTTGCCAGCTAAAGTCCGCGTTTTTGTCGACTATCTGAGCGAGGTCGTTGGTTCTTGAACAGCGACACCTTAGAAGAGCAAACTAATATTATTTTCATCAGTACTCACGTGCAACTTGGTGCGGGCGACCGGAATCGAACCGGCACTTCCTTTCGAAAAACGGATTTTAAGTCCGTTGCGGCTACCATTACGCCACGCCCGCACATTCTGCGTTGCCCTGATAGGCGAGCAACACGCAATTGACAAGCGTGTGACTGACGCTTGATCGCACCTGTTAAAATAGTTAAGCAGGCTGCAATGGAAAATGTCTTGAACAGCCCCGACGTGCTGGTGCACCTATCTTATGTGATCATCGCATTTTCGTATTTTCTTACGAATATGCTGTGGCTGCGCGTCAGCGCCTGCGTGGGGCTTGGCCTAAATCTGGTTTATTATGCTGTGACAGGCACCAGTTTTCGCACCAGCATGCCGTGGGATACGATTTTCATCCTGATAAACCTATATGAATTGGCGTTGCTGATGCGCGAGCGTTGGATTGCCAAACTGCCCGAAGCTGATGCGCCAATGTTGCGCCGCGCCTTTGAAGGCTTGAGTGATGTGCAAATTTCCAAATTGCTGCGCGCCGCAGATTGGAAGAACTATGTGCTGGGCGACATTATCACCAGACAAGATGCGCCAGTGGACGCGCTTTATTTCATCTTGCAGGGCCGCGCCGAAGTTTCAGTCGACGGCATTGCCGTGGCCCATTTGGAAAGCGGAACATTCATTGGCGAAATTGCTTATCTGACAGGCAACCCAGCGACCGCGCGCGTGACAATTGACGAGCCTTCACGATTGTTGGTGTTTTCGCGCATGCGCATGGCCAAGGTTATGGCGGGCGATAAACAAATCAATGGCATTTTATACCAAGTGCTTGGCCGAGATTTGGCATTGAAAATGCGCCGCGCCAACAGTGCCAAAGTGTTTGAACAAAACGCGCTTAAATCTTAAAGGCAATTGCCGCCAAGGCCAGATAGGTCAAATGATGCAGCATTTGGTCTGCGCTTAATGCCCACCAAAATGGAGCGTCTTTAACTGTCCAACCCTGCCATTTAACAATGTTTTCTTTGCTGAAATCGATATGATAATGCAGCACAAAATCTGCTAAGGCCAAGGCCGCTGCAAGCCGCACGTCAAAGCCCGCTATAACAAACACAATAAATGTTCCAAGCCCATGAAGGCCAGCGTGGGTTAGGCCCAATGTGGCACCATAAATGCTTTTCGCGTCCACCATGGCTTTGGTCTGCAACGGGCCATCGCATATAAAATGCTTCAATTGAAAAAGCACAAGCACCGTTAACAGATGAGCGATTTCAGGCGGCAACGTCATTCACAACACTTTCATCAAACGGGGGTTGCTTCAAAATTAACAAAGGATTAACAAAACCACGAGCTATTTTTTGAACAGGGAGAATGCGATGCTACGCGCAGCTTTGTCCGTCGGACTTTTGATTTTAACCAGTTTGTTTTCATTTGCCAATGCGGAAGCCATTGCAAAGGTGGTTGGCCTTTACGGTTCACCCACAGCATCAGGCCGCGCATTGAGCGTGGGCAGCGAGATTCAAGAACACGACAAAATTGCCGTTGGATCTGGCAATGTGCAAATTCTGTTCAACGACGGCACCAAACTTGTGTTGGGCTCGGGTTCAAATCTTGTCATCGAAAAATATCTGATGAAAGGCGGCAACACCGCTTCAAATGTTTCGATTGATGCGCTGCGTGGCACGTTTCGCTTCATCACCGGCAACAGCGCCAAAAATGCCTATCACATCAAAACCGCCAATTCGACCATTGGCATCAGAGGCACTGGCTTTGATTTCTGGGTGAATAATGAAACCGGCGTGGCCGTGCTAGAGGGTAATGTAAGGCTTTGTCGCACAGGCAAGTGTGTTGATATTAATTCTAACTGCCAAGCTGGTGTGGCCAAAGCGACCGACACGCAATTGCTGAAACCCAGACCAGAATCTTTCGCCATCCGGTCACACCTGCCCTTTATTCTCGATCAATCTTGGCTGCGCCCCAGCTTTCGTTTGAAGGTGCAATCATGCGACCAGATTTTGAGCCTGACCGCACCTGTCGAACGTTCCTCCAGCGAGAGGTGTTTAAACGGCTGTACTAGAGGTAAGAATTAGGGTCCTTCGTGGTCGACGACGTGTTCTTCCAACTGGCAAGCCCACACCGTGTTTAAGCCATCGTTCTGGCGCGGCCTTTTAGCGGGGCTGGCGTTGTTGGTGTTAAGCCTTGTGGTGCGCAGCTATGACCCGACAGTGCTTTCCACAGTACGTGGCGCTGGCCTTGATACGTTGCAACGCATTTGGCCGCGCGTATCGCCCGCCCAGCGCGTGCGCGTTGTTGATATTGACGAGGCGTCATTGCACACACTTGGCCAATGGCCTTGGCCACGCGACCGCATTGCCAAAATGGTGGAAAACCTTAACACATTGAATGCATCAGCCATTGTGTTTGACGTGATTTTCGCAGAGCCCGACAGAATGTCACCTTCGCAATTGGCAGATAATCCAGATTTGCGGGCTAATTTTCCGGCCCTCGGTGCGGCGGGTGCTTTGCCGAATTTTGATCATGTGCTGGCCCAAATGATGTTGGGCAAGCCCGTTGTGGGCGCATTTGCCGAAGCTTCGGGCACGGGCCGCTCTGCAACGCCGCCCAAAGCGGGCTTTGCCCAAACCGGATTGCCAGCTATCGACGCCCCACCCCATATTGAAACGGTGACAACCAATCTGCCAGAAATTGATGGCGCGGCAGCGGGTTTGGGCATCATCAACATTGATCTTGCAAGCGATCAAGGCATAGCGCGCCAATTGCCCATGCTGTGGTCTGATGGCAAACAGTTTTACCCCAGCTTGGTGTTAGAAACTTTGCGCGTGGCCCAAGGGGCAGACACAATTGTTATCAACGCATCAGACAAAACGCCCAACATCATCAATTCAATTCGCGTGGGTGAGATTGAAATTCCAACGGCTGAACATGGGCTTTTCCCCATTTATTATCATGCCGACAACGCTGAACTTTATGTCTCGGCTGAAAAATTGTTGAATGCGAAAGAAATGGAAGCACTGCGCCCAAAAATTGAAGGCAGCATTGTTTTAATTGGCACATCTGCCACGGGGCTTTTAGATACGAGAAGCTCAAGCTTGGGCGAACCCATTCCAGGTGTTTCTGTTCATGCCCAAGCGTTGGAACAAATTTTATCGGGCCAATTTTTATCGCGGCCCGAGTGGGCGGTGGGCGCTGAATTTTGGTTTGTGGCAATTGCTGGTGTTTTGATTGCAGGCCTCACCAATATTATGCGGCCCCTGCCCCTGTTGAGCACATTTGGTGTGGTAATATTAAGTTGGGCCACAGCTGTTGTTTTTGCCTTTAAAACCGCCGGGCTGTTGTTAGATTTTACATTTCCGTTTCTGGCCATTTTCGCCACGTTTTTATCAAGCCTTGCCTTCAAACTTTTGGTGACAGACAAACAAGGTAGAAACCTTCGCAATGCATTCAGCTTTTATGTAGCGCCTTCAGTTCTCAATGAAATAGAAAACAATCCATCATCATTGAAGTTGGGCGGAGAAGAGCGCGAAATTACTGTGATGTTTGTTGATATTGAAAATTTCACCCGCATGAGTGAGATTTTAAAACCAGAGTGGTTGGTTTCTCTCGTCAACGAAATTCTCACAACCTGCACCAATGCAATTTTGGCCGAACGAGGCACAATTGATAAATATATTGGCGACGCGGTGATGGCCTTTTGGAATGCGCCTTTGAATATTCCCGATCATCAATATCATGCGGCCTTGGCAGCTTTAGATATCCAAGACAAAATTGCCACGCTTGCCGTGGCACCGCCAACCGCCCAACAGCTTCAGGCAGAAGGCTTGTGGCCTATCAGCGTGCGCATCGGCTTGGCCAGCGGGCCTGCTACCGTGGGCAACATGGGTTCAGCCGAGCGGTTTGACTATTCGGTTTTAGGTGCCACCGTAAACATGGCAGCACGGGCAGAAGCGGCCTGCAAAGAAACTGGCCACAACATTACTTTGGTGGGCGGTCTTTGGGGCAAAAGCCTCGACCTTCAAACGCTAGACGCCGGGCAACTCACCCTGCGCGGAAAAACCAACAAAGTGCAAGCGCATGCTATTATTGGCCGCAAAAAAACAACCTGAAAAAACTTTATGCCGTGGCCTTGGCGGCAATGGGTGGCGAGAACGACAGGCCCATATCCCATGGCAGATAAATCCACGTATCTTGGCTCACTTCGGTGATGAAGCTATCCACCAATGGTCGGCCCTGGGGCTTGGCATAAACTGTGGCGATGTGGGCTTTGGGCATCATTTCGCGCACAACTTTCACGGTTGCACCCGTGTCCACCAAATCATCAATCACCAACAGGCCACTGCCTTGATCATCACCAATCAGCGCATGGGCCACATTTTTTAAAACTGAAATGCCGCCCTGCTTGTCATAATCGTAGGAAGCAACACACACGGTTTCAATAACGCGAATGCCAAGCTCGCGCGCCACAACGGCTGCGGGCACCAAGCCGCCGCGCGTAATTGCAACCACTGCTCGAAATGGGCCAGACGAATTCAACCGCCACGCAAGTGCGCGTGCATCACGATGAAACTGATCCCAGGACACTGGGAAGCTTTTTTGCCATTTTTCGTCCATAATCTACCCTCTTGCGCAAATTTCTATGCACAATTTGCACTTTACAAGCAATGGCGTTGAAAACCGCAACACTTGCTTCACTTTTAAGCTGCATTATGGCCGTTAGACTAATCGTGGGAACGGCAGACCAATATGATTGAAGCACTGATTACGGCTTTTGAAGTTGCAAATATTGATGTGATGGTTGTCAGCATGCCTGATGCGATCGTGAAAGATGTCTCAATAGCGCTGCTGAAGAAATGGAACTGCCAAAAACTTGATCTTGTAGGCAAACCGTTGATGAAGTTTGGCACATCCACTTTGTCGGCACGCCATTTGCCGCCAGATCCACGCCAGCCGAACCTTAGCATTATCGAAGTGAATTACACGCCTCCGCTGGGAAGCCACGTAAAATCAATTTTCCGCACTCAAGTTGTGAAGCAAGAAGGCACAACGGAATTGATTCTCATCGGCCAACAAGGCACAATAGAGCAAGCCGAAGCCGCTTCTGTGAACGAGCGCCGCTTGAACTTGGCCCTGCGTTCAGGCGGTTATGCGCTGTGGGACCACAATTACGAAACCAACGAAACCTATAATTCACCCGAAATGTATGAAATTTTCGGTGAGCAGGTAAACGGCAAAGCCATAGATTATCGCAGCTTTAATTCTTTGATCCACCCCGATGATGTGGACAAAACCATCGATGCCAAAATTAAAGAAGCCCCATTTGGCACAGACATTTTCCAAACGCGCTATCGCGTGATGACCAAAAGCGGAAAATATGCGTGGATTGAGTGTCTGGCTGGCTTGGTGCGCGACCCGGCAACGGGCCGTCACAAAAAATGCGTGGGGCTTTGCCGCAACGTCGACAATGAAATGATCACGCTGGATCGATTGAAAAATTCCGAGCTGATGTTAAAACGCGCCCAAGCTGTTTCCCATTTGGGCAGCTTTAAATTGCGCGTTGAAACCAACGTCTCGCGCCTGACATCTGAATTGGCTGCGTTGATCGGCTTGGCCGATGCCATGATCCACCCCAACCTTGATACATTCGTCAGGATGATCGAACCCGGTGATCGCGAAAAATTCAGCGAAGGCTTAGAGCTGGCCAAAATTGGCAAGCAGGTCAAAAATCTTGAAATCGCTGTAAAAACTAAAAAAGGCGATATTGAATATTTCTCTGTCACCATGGAACCAGAACGCAATGCGGCTGGTGAAATTGAAAATATCTTTGGTGCCTGCCAACAGGTGACAGAACGCAAAGCCTTGGAAAACAAATTCCACCAAGCGCAAAAAATGGAAGCCGTTGGCCAACTGACAGGCGGCATTGCCCATGACTTCAACAACCTTTTGATGGTTGTGATGGGCAATTTGCAATTGGTTGAACAATTGGTTCTGGGCGATGAACGGGCGTTAAAGCGCATCCGCGCCGCCATTGAAGCAGCCGATAAGGGTTCAGATCTCACACGCCGCATGTTGGCTTTTTCTCGCCAGCAAACGCTGCAAAACCGAGATTTATCGGTCAATGATTTGCTGGGCAGCATGCAAGACTTGTTGAAACAGGCAATCACCGCCACCGTGGATTTGAAGTTCATGCCCGGTTCTGAAACCTGGGCCGTGAAGGCCGATAAAACCATGTTGGAAACGGCCATTCTCAATTTGGCCATCAATGCGCGTGATGCGATGCAGCCCAAGGGCGGCAATTTGATTATTGAAACCACCAACCGCACGCTCGACCAACTTTACGCTGATAACAACGAAGAAGTGCAGCCCGGTGACTATGTTGAAATTGCTGTGACAGACACAGGTTCGGGCATTGCCCCTGAAAACATTGAAAAAGTGTTCCAACCATTTTTCACCACAAAGGGCCCAGAGGCAGGTTCAGGCCTTGGCCTATCGATGATCTATGGCTTTGTGAAACAATCTGGCGGCCATGTTAAAATTTATTCCGAGGTGGGCGTTGGCACATCGGTTAAACTTTATTTGCCTCGTTTGAAATCGAAAGATGCAACGCCACCGATGTTTAAGCCTGCCGAAATGCAACAACACCTTTCACGTGAACTGAATGCACCGATGGAAGAATCTCATCTGGTGGGTTCCACCCGCAAACTGAAAGTGTTGGTTGTGGAAGATAACAGTTCAGTTCGCGAAGTGGCTGCTGCCATGATCGAAGAAATGGGCTTTGAAGCCATCACCGCAATCAACGGCCCCGAAGGTTTGAAAGCGATTGAAACAATGCCAGATATCGATTTGGTTCTGTCAGATGTTATTATGGCGGGCGGCATGAATGGGCCGGAGTTGGCACAAAAAGCCATCAAGTTCCGTCCAGATTTGCGTATTTTGTTCATGTCTGGCTATGCGCCAGGTTCAGTGCGCCAAATGCAAGATCTGCCAGATTCCATTGAACTGGTGAACAAGCCTTTCACCCGCAATGATCTGACAGAAAAAGTGCGTAAAGCCCTCACCACAGAACGCGCTGCATAAATCACAATGCATTATTGACCAGGCTCTGCTTGCCTGACACAATAGGCCCATGACACGAACATTTACCCAACCACAAATTAGGCTTCATGGGCCTGATGCTTTTGCAGCAATGCGCCGCGCGGGCCAACTTACAGCCTTGGCGCTGGATGAAGTGACTGCATTGGTGCGCGAGGGCACAACCACCCAAGAGATCGACGATTTCTTTATGGATTTTGCTGCAAGCCACCATGCCCTGCCCGCCACATTGAATTATCGCGGTTATCGCAAAGCTTGTTGCACTTCCATCAATCATGTTGTTTGCCACGGCATTCCCAATGAAAAACCGTTGCGCAATGGCGAAATTGTCAACATCGATGTCACATTAATTGTCGATGGCTGGCATGGTGATTCAAGCCGCATGTACGCCGTTGGCAATGTTCCACGCGCTGCCGCCAGACTTATCGATGTAACCTTCGAAAGCATGTGGCGCGGCATTAACGAAGTGAGGCCCGGCGCGCATTTAGGCGACGTGGGCCACGCCATTCAAACTTATGCTGAGGCAGAACGCTGTTCAGTGGTGCGCGATTTTTGTGGCCATGGCTTGGGCCAAGTGTTCCATGATCACCCCAATGTTTTGCATTATGGCAAACGCGGCGAAGGTGTTCTATTGAAGCCCGGCATGTTTTTTACAATTGAACCCATGATCAATTTGGGTAAGGCCGGCGTTAAAATTTTAAGTGATGGTTGGACAGCGGTAACGCGCGATAAATCATTATCCGCCCAATTTGAACACACCGTGGGTGTAACAGAAACTGGCGTTGAAATTTTCACGCTTTCCACCATGGGCCTTGATCGGCCAGTGTTTCAGGCCTGATATGTCCAAAGGCCTTAATGACAAGGGCTTGGAAGATTTTTCAACCGCAATCACCCATGTGGGCCACCGCGAAAGATTACGTGAACGCTTTAACGTGGGCGGGCCAACTGCACTGCCCGATTACGAACTGTTGGAAATGATTTTGTTTCGTTGCATCAAGCGCGGCGACACAAAACCAATCGCAAAGATGTTGTTGGCACGCTTTGGCAGTTTTGCCGAAGTGATCAGTGCAGAGCCCGAACGCTTGCAAGAAATTAAAGGTGTTGGGCCTGCGGTTGTGACTGAAATAAAACTCATCCAAGCGGCTGCGTTGCGGCTTTCACGCGCGGCGGTGATCAACCGGCCTCTGCTTTCTTCATGGAATGCCATCATTGATTATTGCCGTTCCGCCATGGCCTATGAAGAAATTGAAAGCTTCAGGCTTTTATTTGTGGATAAAAAAAACCAGTTGATTGCCGATGAAGTGCAGCAAACGGGAACGGTTGATCACACGCCGGTTTATGCGCGCGAAGTGATCAAACGCGCGTTAGAACTTTCCGCTTCCGCCATTATCATGGTTCACAACCACCCATCGGGTGACCCAACGCCTTCCTTTGCGGATATTGATATGACGAAAAAAATCATCAGTGCTGGCGATAAGCTGGGCATCTTGGTGCATGATCACATCATCATTGCCCGCAAAGGCCATGTGAGTTTCAGAAACCTGCAAGTAATTTAATTTTGGCGAAGGCTTCGGGCGTGTCTGCGTCGAGCAAAATGCCTTCATGGCCAATTTCAATTTCGGTAATGGATTGGCGTTGCGCTTCAAGCAAACTGCGCGCACCGCGATCACCGCTTAGGCTTTGCAGCGGCCCAAAATAATTTCGCCCCCATAAAACCGGGTTGCCCAATTTTCGGCCTTGCACGGGCGCAATTAAATCACGGCCCTCTTCCACATCAAACGCAGCAATCATCTGATCAAGATCGGCGGCTTTCACTAATGGCATATCGCCCAAACACACAAAGGCCGCATCAAAACTTTCCACCGCCGCAATGCCCATTTTTACCGAGCCTGATAATCCCTCGCCATAATTGGGGTTGTGAACAATCTGCACGTTAAGATGAGAAATTGCGGCTTCTATCTCTGCTGCTTGATGGCCTGTTACCACCACCACACGGTCAACACCGCTTGATAGGATTTCCTCAAGCGTTCGCACCAGCAGTGGCTTTCCATCAAGTTCAACCAACAACTTGTTGGTTCCCATGCGGCTTGAAAGCCCCGCGGCAAGCACAATTGCCGCAATGCGTGGGCGTTTCGGCTGTCCAAGATCACCTGAACGCGGTTGTGGCCGAGAAGCAATCTCCGCCAAAAGCCCACCTGCCCCCATGTCCATAATATCTTCAGGCAAAACTTCAATACCAGCCAATAACCTATTCAAAACCCAATCAAATCCATTGAGCTTAGGTGAACGTGCGCAAGTTGGAACACCCACCACGGGGGTTGAACCGAGCTTGCCCAACATCAACATATTGCCCGGATCAACCGGCATTCCCAGATGCAAAACTTCACCACCCGCTGCGATCAACGCGGCTGGCACAACGTCTTGCCGATCAACAATCGCCGTTGCGCCAAACACCAAAAGTGTTGAACAGCCTGCTTTTTGCAAGGCATTCAGCGCCAGCACAATGTTATGTTGATCATGTTTGCAAACAATCATTTGGCCAAGCGTGCTGCCATTCGCTTTCACACGGTCAGAAATGGCTTTTTCTGATTTTGCGATAATCGAAGGTTTGGTGTTTTGTGTCTTGGTGATGATCAGCCCAACATTTTTCGGCAGGAACTGCGCAACCCGCAATAGCGGCACTGAACTCATCAGTGCCAAAACTTCATCCAATTTTTTGCGTGGCACAGCAAACGGTATGATTTTCACCGTGGCCAACATCTGCCGCTTTTCAACCTGCTGATAGGCCTTCAAGCAAGCGATCGTAATGCTCTCATGCACGCGATTGATTTTTCGCAAGCGATCTTCATCCACAACCAACAGGCCCGCACATTCAGCAAATACATTGGCACGGCCCGTGAACGGCGCTTGCACAGTTACATTCTGACCAGCCAGCGCAATCGATATCGCTTGTGCGGCTTCATCTTCGGGCACGTCGGAAGGCTCAAGCACCGCAACTGTTATCTGCGCAATGTGCAACGCCTGCAAAGTGGTAACATCAATTGCTGAAATTTTCCGGCCCTTTTTCAAGCTACCAATGGAATGGGCCAAGATTGCCCCAAGGCTTTTCTCAACTGCAACCGGGCCGAACTTCATTCAAAGCCCAGCCGCAAGGCCTTGATCATTTCCGCCATAATGGAAACCGCAATTTCAGCAGAACCAACGGCACCTATATTCAAACCAATAGGCCCGCATACACGGGTCAAAGCAGCGTCATCAAACCCCTGCGCCAAAAGCCTTTCACGCCTTGCGCTTTGCGTCTTTTTCGATCCCAAAGCACCAATATAAAACGCTTGCGATTTCAACGCTAAATCCAACGCTGGATCATCAATCTTCGGGTCATGCGTCAGCGCCATGAAACCTGTTCGCGCATCAAGCCCAAGCTTTGGCAAAACATCTTGTGGCCAATCCGCATGAAGTGAAACATCTGGAAAACGCGCGCCCGTGGCAAAAGCGCCGCGTGGGTCAATAACCGCTAAATCAAAGCCGCAAGCCTGGGCTAAGGGAATCACACTTTGTGCAATCAACACCGCGCCAATGATCACCAACCGCAAAGGCGGATTATAAATTGCAACGAAGTGATCGCCCACCATGGCAGATTTATCAAACCGAAAGCCCTTTTCCAAATCTGAACTCAGCGCATGGCCCTGCACTTCACCTGGGTGAACAATCTGCTGCGCCCCGGTTTTCGTGTCGGTGATTAAAGCAACAGCCATGCGTTTTTCGCGAGCAGCGCTAATCTCGGCCAAAATTTCAGGTGTCACGCAACAGCCTCAACATAAATTTTGATGCGGCCACCACAGGCAAGGCCAACGCGCCATGCGGTTTCATCGGCCACGCCGAATTCTAAAATCCGTGGAATTCCGGTGTTGATAATATCCACGGCTGTGGAAATCACATCGCCTTCCACACAGCCGCCAGAAACAGCGCCCATGAAATTTCCATCTGCGTCGACCACCAATTGGCTGCCCACGGGTTGCGGCGCTGAACCCCAGGTTTCAACCACAGTGGCCAAGGCCACTTTGCGACCTTGGCCCACCCACGCGTTTGTGATTTGCAAAACATCAATCATGGCGTGATTATCTGTCTCTTATATTCAACTGGCAAGGCCTAATCCGATTTGAAGAAGACGGCGTAGATTAAACAGGAAGGAATTCAACATGAAAAAGCTGATTGCGTTCTTCACATTTTTGTTCGTTCTGGCGTTACCTGCCTTGAGTGCAGATATTTCTGAGGCAGATAAAGAAAGTTTCAAATCAGTCGTTACATCTCAGCTCAATGCATTCAAAATGGATGATGGCGCCAAGGCTTATTCATATGCGGCGCCCAAAGTGACGCAGATATTCCCGAATGCAGAGATTTTTATGACCATGGTGCAACGTGGCTATCCACCGGTTTATCGCAATGAAAAGTTCACGTTTGGGGCCACCACCATTGATCAGTTCGGCAGGCCTGTTCAGCATGTGACCATTCGCACAGGCGATGGCAAAGCCTATGAAGCGCTTTATGCGATGGAATTAGAGGCAGACGGAACTTGGAAAATTGCCGGTTGCACACTTGCCGAAATTGCAGAGATTGGGGCTTGAACCCCAATCTCTCCACTTTCTATTTATGGCTGGTTCTCACACAAGATTGAAGTGAAAGCATAGCAAATTGGGCCTTTGCACAATTTGCCATTGCCAATGTAGCGTGTTGCACCGGGAGGTGCTGGCGGAGATTGCGTAAAGTCTGCGGCATCATCATAGCCCTTGGCATCGCAATAGGCGTCTGCCGCGTCTTGGCCACAGCCCTGCCCCTTGGTTTCGCAATAGTTCAACCGCGCACCACCAACTTTTGGCTTTTTATAAAGATGCGTATCATCGCCCGGTGGTGGCCCACCTCCACCGCCTGGCGGTGGCAATGGAATTGGCATGGGTGGCGGCGGCAAAGGTATAACATCAGGCTTTTGGCAGGTGATGAATGAAAAACCATCACACGTTGGCGCGCCACATTGTTGGCCAGTGTCAATAACAACTGTGGGTGTTGTGGCACCAATATCCACAGCCTCTTCAAAATTGGTGGCGTGAACAAAGCCTTTGGATTGGCAATATTTATCAGCCGCAGGCTGTCCACACTGGCCGGCCCAGATCTTGCACCAATCAAGGCGGAAAATTCCCACTTTGGGTTTTACAAAATCTTGCTCAACCGCATGGGCCAAGTTGGCGGAAAGAATTAATGCCGGCAAGGCAACGAAAAGGTTCAGCTTCATGCGAAACTCCCATTATGAGCCCCCGCTCAAACACAAAACTAGCATGAGTCCGTCTGTCATACCAGAGTGTCGCAATCGAAAACACCACAGCCGTATTTTCATGGCGGCCACATCGGCGATGACCTATCCTG
>JAYWFC010000144.1:0-47760 GCA_043778995.1 Aestuariivirga sp. | reverse complement strand
CCCGATCCCATCCCGAACTCGGCCGTAAATCACCCCAGCGCCAATGGTACTTCGTCTTAAGACGCGGAAGAGTAGGTCGCTGCCAGGCCTGCAAAAGACAAAAACAACTTCATTCAAGATTAAAAACCAAAACCCGCCGATCCAGAAATGGACGGCGGGTTTTGTGTTTGCGAATGCACGATTGAATGCTTCACCTCATCTCTGTTTCGCGTTGACGATCCTGTCTGCTGCGCTATTCTCCCACCATGGCTGACTCACCCGCAGAAAAAATTTCCATCACCATAACGCCGTCTATGAAACGTGTGTTGGAAGCACGCGTGGCTTCGGGGGAATTTGCTTCTGCCAGTGAAATAATGCGCGAAGCATTTCGGCTTTGGTTGCGCCAGCAAGAAAAGCATGAACAGCGTTTGGCGGCAATCCGCTTGAGTGTTCAACAATTCAACGAAAACCCAGCGGAGATGGCTGAAACATTAAAAGACTTGCTGAAAACCATCAAAACCCGCAAAAAGCGCTAAATTCCAATATCGATAACGCTCAACGCGTCTTCCAATTCAGTTTCTTCATAGCCAAAATGTGATCGCACGCAGCGATCAAGATCAGCAAAGCTTGCTTGCGTTGCTACGAAATTGTCAGATGATGGCGTAGCAATCAAAATTTGTGCACACTGTTCCAACTCCATAATCAAGTCATGCACCACAACATGCTCTGCCGCCAACCGGGCCACAACTTTCCGCAGAGCCTCATCGCCAGCTTGGTTCAGCGCCGGAAACATCATCTGTTCTTCGGCATCATGGTGAAAGCTTAACATTTCACATTCCTGCCCGCACAGGTTTCCAAAAGCTTGAAAATTAGTTTTCATTTGCAGATCGGATATTATCGTACCAAGTGTTTTCGCATCCGATGTGCCCGCAGCAACCTGCGCCATCACATCACCAACATTCTTCAGCTGTTCGCGGTGCAGGTTGTGATAAAGCCCAAGCCGCCTTCCTTTTCGGCGTTGGGCAACGCTTAGGCCTTCAACTTTTTGAGCTTTAGGCCGGTGCCGATCATCCAACAATGTGATGCGGTTCAACTTTTCCAATTTAAAGTGGCTTTCTGTCGGATCTAAACCAGATCCTTTGCGTTGATAGTATAGTTATATTGCATTGCAAACTGAATTGATGCGTTGCATCATTAATACATGCATGTTGCCAACCTTGCCATTTTGGTTATCGACGAAAGCCACGAACGCGCAACGCTGATAGAGCGTGGTTTGCGCGATGCTGGCCATAACCAGGTTATCATTGTGTCCCAGCTGAATGGGTTGGTAAGCCGCATCGAAGAAATTTCGCCAGATGTCATCGTGATGGATTTGGGCAATCCCAACCGCGATTTTTTAGAACACATGTTCAGGATATCAAAAGCCATCCAGAAACCCATTGCTATGTTTGTTGATCAATCAAGTGAACAATCCATGTTTGACGCAATTGAAGCCGGTGTTTCAGCCTATGTCGTAGATGGGTTAAAGCAAGAGCGAGTAAAGCCTATTCTCGATCTGGCCATTGCCAGATTCAAGGCATTTGAAAAAATTCGCCTTGAGCGTGATGAAGCGGTGCAGGCGTTGGATGAGCGCAAATCCGTTGATCGTGCCAAGGGTGTTTTGATGCAAGCCTATGAAATATCGGAAAGCGAAGCCTTTGTAATGTTGCGCAACACCGCCATGCAACAAGGCCGAAAGATTGGTGCCATTGCAGATGCCGTCGTTCAATCTGCGCGTTCCAAAGAAAAGGGCTTAAAATGATAACAGTGCGCGCTGGTTTCTTGCCCTTGCTCGACGCATCAATAGTGATTGCCGCTGCCGAATTGGGGTTTGCTGCGAAAGAAAATATCAATCTGCTTCTCATGCGTGAAACTTCTTGGGCCAATGTACGAGACCGCGTTTCCGTTGGGCAGCTTGATGTGGCCCATATGTTGGCACCCTTGCCAATTGCGCAGAACCTAGGGCTTTCACCTTTATCTGTAAAAATGATTGCGCCTTTCGCATTGGGCTTGGGCGGCAATGCGGTAACCGTTTCAAATGCCCTTTGGCAAGCCATGTTAAAGCAAGGCGCAAATGAACTGGGCGATGCAAAAGCCAACGGCCAAGCACTTCGCCAAGTATTGCTAAATCGATCGCCCATAACACTGGCTGTTGTTCACAACCATTCCGCCCATTCTTTTGAATTGCGCTACTGGCTGGCGGCATCGGGCATCAATCCCACAAAGGATGTAAACATCACCATTGTTTCGCCGGGGTTGATGGCAGATGCTTTGGCATCAGCCGCAATCGAGGGCTTTTGCGTGGGAGAGCCGTGGAACAGTGTTGCAGTGGCTGCGGGCCACGGAAAAGTTGTCACCACAAAATCTGCCATTTGGCGGTCAAGCCCAGAAAAAGTTTTAGGCATGACGCAAAAATGGGCAGAACAAAATTCTGAAACATTGAATGGGCTTTTGCGGGCGCTTCATAAAAGTGCCGTCTGGTGTGCCGCACCTAAAAATCGCGAAGCCTTGGCAGAGATATTGGCGAAGCCCTCATATCTCAATCTCAATCAAAAAATTCTCATGCGTGGCCTTGAAGGGCGTTTGATTGACAATACTTCGCATCAAGATTTTCTACAATTCTATGAGTCTTCAGCAAACTTCCCATGGCAAAGCCACGCCCTGTGGTTCTATTCGCAAATGGCCAGATGGCAACAGGTTGCGCTCACGCCCGAAAACACTTTGATTGCCAAAGCCAGCTATCGCCCAGACATTTATCGCAGTGCTTTGCGCGGCACAGCCGTTGATCTGCCAGATGCCAATTCAAAAGTTGAAGGAGGCCTATCCGGGCCGATATCTGATGGCTTTTTTGATGATGTGGAGTTCGATCCTGATGGTCTTGAGAATTATGTAAAACAAAGTGCTTTCTTTGGTGCGGTGCACAATAATTGATCATCACGCTGCACGAAATCACAGCAGCAAACAATTTTTATCCTGCGACACATTTTCTAAACCCTTGAAAAAAAGCAGATATTTTATTTTTTAAAATTGGCACGTCTCCTGCAAAGCCTGTTGCAACCCCTCGATGGGAATCCGGCAATGACGCCGGCAGGATGGCAATATCTTTGCTTCTCCTGTCGGCGTTTTTGCTTTTGGCAACAGGAGATTGATAATGGTCAAAGCAGTATTCAAAGGCTCTATCACACGACGCGCATTTTTGAAAAAATCAGCAGCCACCGCTGCTTTGCTGAGCGCGGCCAACACCCTGTTGCCCAATGGCGCTTGGGCCGCTGATGGCCCTGAAGTGAACGCCGCAAAACTGGGCTTCATTGCACTGACAGATTCTTCCCCTTTGATTGTGGCCAAAGAAAAAGGCCTGTTTGAAAAATATGGCATGGGCGGCGTTGAAGTTTTAAAGCAAGCGTCTTGGGGTGCGGCGCGTGATAATCTGGTTCTGGGTTCGCAAGGCAGCGGCATTGATGGCGCACATGTTTTAACCCCCATTCCTTATTTGATGACACTGGGCACCATCACCCAAAACAAACAACCGTTGCCGATGAAAATTTTGGCGCGCCTCAATCTCAATGGCCAAGCCATTTCGCTTTCCAAAACCTATGCCGATTTAAAAGTGGGTGTTGATGCATCACCATTGAAAGCTATTTTTGCCAAGAAAAAGGCTGATGGTGCGATGGCAAAAATCGCAGTTACGTTTCCGGGTGGAACCCATGATATGTGGATGCGCTATTGGTTGGCCGCTGCCGGCATAGACCCAGATCATGATGTTGAAACCATCGTTGTGCCGCCGCCACAAATGGTAGCCAATATGAAAGTGGGCACCATGGATGCCTTCTGCGTGGGCGAACCATGGAACGCCCAATTGGTCCAACAAGATTTAGGCTACACAGCTGTGACAACAGGTGAAATCTGGGCCAATCATCCCGAAAAATCATTGGCCTTGCGTGCTGACTTTGCCGAAAAATATCCCAAAGCAACACAAGCAATTCTCATGGCCGTTATGGAGGCGCAGAAATGGTGCGATGTTGATGCCAACAAAGAAGCCTTGGCTGATATCATTTCAAAGCGTGAATGGTTGAACGTGAAGAAGGATGATATTTTGGGCCGCCTGAAGGGCGATATTGATTATGGCAATGACAAAACAGTTTCAGCCTCGCCGCATGTGATGAAGTTCTGGCGCGATCAAACATCATTCCCGTTCAAAAGCCACGATGCGTGGTTCCTCACCGAAAATCAGCGTTGGGGCAAAGTGAAGGCCGATGTTGACGTTGCAGGCCTTGTGGGCAAAGTGAATGGTGCTGACCTTTGGCGCGCTGCTGCAAAAACGCTGAATGTTGCAGATGTTCCGGCAGCAGACTCGCGCGGCGTTGAAAAATTCTTCGATGGCAAAAGCTTTGATCCAGCAAACTCCAAAGCCTATCTCGATAGCCTCGCCATTAAAGTGACAGCTTAAGCGCAATGACCAAGCCGCTGAATAAAGAACAGTTGGTGGCCGTGGCGCAGAAAATTGATGCGCCGCGGGCAACAGCCAAAGCCCATGAAAAACTTGAAAAGCTAAAAACTTTTGCAAACAAAATTGCGGGCGTGGTTTTGCCACCGCTTGGCGTGTTGGCCGTGTTGCTTTTATTGTGGCAAATTGCAGCGTCCCGTCATGGTTCCGGTCTGCCGCCACCCACACAAGTTTTCACCGACAGCTCAAAATTGATACTGCATCCGTTCTTCGACAACGGTGGAACAGATAAAGGATTGGGCTTTCATATTTTGGCTTCGCTCAGCCGTGTGGCCATTGGCTATTCCATCGCTGCCGTTGTGGGCATTGCGCTTGGCACCTTGGTGGGCAGCTCAAAATTATTCATGCGTGGCTTTGATCCCATTTTTCAAATTTTGCGCACCGTGCCGCCATTGGCTTGGCTTCCAATTTCGCTGGCCGCTTTTCGCGATGGCCAACCATCAGCAATTTTCGTGATCTTTATCACGGCGGTGTGGCCAATCATCATCAACACTGCTGCGGGCATTCGTAATATTCCCGAAGACTATCGCAACGTAGCGCGCGTGCTTAATCTTAATCCGCTGGAATATTTCACCAAAATTATGGTGCCCGCAGCAGCGCCCTATATTTTCACCGGTCTGCGCATCGGGATTGGCCTTTCGTGGTTGGCCATCGTTGCTGCTGAAATGTTAATCGGCGGCGTAGGTGTTGGCTTTTTCATCTGGGATGCATGGAACTCGTCGCTGATCAGCGACATCATCGTGGCCTTGGTTTACGTGGGCTTGGTGGGTTTTGTGCTGGATCGCATCGTGGCCATGATTGGCCATTTCATAACACGTGGAACGGCGGTCAATTAATCATGGCACACAAACCTTATCTCTCGCTTGATCATGTCAGCAAATCGTTTCAACGCGGCAATGTTGTTTCTGAAGTATTGAACGATATTTCATTTGAAATGGCCAAAGGAGAATATGTCTCTCTCATCGGCCATTCGGGCTGTGGCAAATCAACACTTTTGAATATCATTGCGGGCCTTACACCTGTGTCTGCCGGCACAGTGTTGCTGGAAGATAAGCATGTTGAAGGCCCGGGGCCAGACCGCGCCGTGGTGTTTCAAAATCATTCGCTGCTGCCGTGGCTTACAGTTTATGAAAATGTAAAATTGGCTGTCGATAAAGTGTGGCGTGCTGAACCTGCCGCGTCGCGCAGCCAACGCATCATGCAAAGCTTAGAGCTTGTGCACATGACACATGCCAAAGACAAACGCCCAGCAGAAATATCGGGCGGCATGAAGCAGCGCGTTGGCATCGCGCGGGCCTTGGCCATGGAGCCAAAAGTTTTGTTGCTGGATGAACCCTTTGGCGCATTAGACGCTTTAACCCGAGCCCATTTGCAAGACCAGGTGATGCAAATTCATCAGGCCCTTAAAAACACTGTCATTATGATCACCCATGATGTGGACGAAGCGGTTCTGCTGTCTGATCGTGTGATCATGCTCACCAACGGCCCATCGGCCCGCATTGGCGCAATTCACACAGTCGAACTCAACCGCCCGCGCAAGCGTTTGGCGTTGGTGACGGATAAAACCTACATCGGCGCGCGCGAGGCCATTTTGAAGTTCCTCTATGAGCGCAATAAATTTGTGGAAGCTGCATAATGAAACAGAAACTCGTCATCATCGGCAATGGCATGGCGCCGGGGCGTATGTTGGAACATTTGCTCGAACTTGCTCCGGATCAATATGACGTAACAATTTTCAACGCCGAACCGCGTGTGAATTATGATCGCATTATGTTGTCCCCCGTTCTTTCGGGTGAAAAATCTTTTGAAGAAATCGTCATCCACGGCGATGGCTGGTATATCAAGCACGGAATTACTCTTTATAAAGGCCATAAAATAAAAGCCATTGATCGCGTTGCAAAAACTGTAACGTCTGAATCTGGCATCGTTGAAACTTACGATAAATTGGTGATAGCCACGGGTTCTGTGCCCTTCATCATTCCGGTGCCCGGAAACACCCTTGCGGGCGTTCTGTCATACCGTGATTTGGATGACGTTATGGCCATGATGTTGGCCGCCAAATCTCGCGGCAATGCGGTGGTTATCGGCGGGGGCCTTCTCGGATTGGAAGCCGCTGCGGGCCTTTGTGAACAGGGCATGAAAGTGACGGTCATTCACATTATGCCCACATTGATGGAGCGCCAGCTTGATGCCGCCGCGGGCCATTTACTGAAAAAGGCAGTGGAAGAACGCGGCATCACGGTTTTGAACGGCGCAAACACAAAACAAATTCTGGGTGAAAAATTTGTCGAGGGTGTTGAACTTGTCGATGGCACAATAATTCCAGCCAGCGTGGTTGTTATGGCAGTTGGCATCAGGCCAAACGTTGCATTGGGTAAAGATTGCGGACTCACAGTTGCGCGGGGCATCGTGGTCAACGATCAAATGCAAACAAGCGACCCTGACATTTATGCATTGGGCGAATGTGCCGAACATAATGGAATGGTTTATGGTCTGGTGGCCCCGCTTTATGAAATGGCCAATGTGTTGGCCAAAACATTTGCCGCACAATCAGCTATTTACAAAGGCTCAGTCACCGCCACCAAACTTAAAGTGAACGGCATAAAACTGTATTCAGCCGGAGATTTTGCCGAAGCCAAAGACCGCGAAGAAATTGTGCTGCGCGACGCATCGCGTGGAATATACAAACGTTTGGTGCTGAAAGAAAATCGCATCATTGGCGTGGTGATGTATGGCGATACCGAAGATGGCCCTTGGTTTTTCGACAAGTTAAAAAAGGCCGACGACATTTCTCAAGATCGCGAGATGTTGATCTTTGGGCAAAACTATGCGGGCGGTGTTCCGCTGGACCCCATGGCGGCCGTTGCAGCCTTAACCCCTGACGCAGAAATCTGCGGATGCAACGGCGTATGCAAGGGCAAAATCACCGATGCGATTGCCGCAAAGGGTTTGACAACAATTGATGATGTGCGCGCCCACACCAAGGCTTCGGCCTCGTGCGGTTCATGCACAGGCCTTGTTGAAAAGCTTCTCGTTCTGTCACTGGGTGAAGGCTACAAACCCAATGCCGTGCAACCCATGTGTGGTTGCACTGATTTGGGCCATGCCAATGTGCGGCGTTTGATTGTGGCCAAGCCCCTCAAATCCATTCCGCAATTGATGCAAGAGTTAGAATGGAAAACCTCGTGCGGCTGCGCCAAATGTCGCCCAGCACTCAACTATTATATGATCGCTGAATGGCCAGGCGTTTATGTCGATGATAACCAATCGCGCTTCATCAACGAACGTGTTCATGCCAACATTCAAAAAGATGGCACCTATTCGGTTGTGCCGCGCATGTGGGGCGGCATGACGTCGGCCAAGGAACTGCGTGCTATCGCAGATGTGGCTGATAAATTTGCAATTCCGGCAGTGAAATGCACAGGCGGCCAACGCATCGACTTGCTGGGCGTGAAAAAGGAAGATTTGCCGGCAGTCTGGGCCGATCTCAACGCCGCAGGCATGGTATCTGGCGCTGCTTATGCCAAGGGCTTGCGCACGGTAAAAACCTGTGTGGGTTCTGATTGGTGCAGGTTTGGCACGCAAGATTCAACCGGGCTTGGAATTCGGCTGGAAAAATTTATGTGGGGTTCATGGACACCAGCAAAAGTGAAACTTGCCGTATCGGGTTGCCCACGCAATTGTTCTGAAGCCACGTGCAAAGACATTGGCGTTATCTGCGTTGATTCTGGTTTTGATATTCACTTTGCTGGCGCTGCTGGTCTTGACATCAAAGGCACCGAAGTGTTGGGCCATGTCGACACCGAAGACGAAGCCGTTGAGGTGATTGCAGCGCTCACCCAGCTATACCGCGAACAAGGCCATTATCTTGAACGCATTTACAAATGGGCCAAGCGCGTGGGCTTAGAGTCAATCAAACAAAAAATTATGGACGACAAAGAAAAGCGTCGTGCATATTTTGAACGCTTCCAATTTGCCCAAACCTTCTTGCAGGTTGACCCGTGGCAAGAACGTGTAAATGGCAAAGATGCCCATGAGTTTGCGGCCATACGCTCATTTCCAAAAATGATGGCGGCGGAATAATGGACCAGTGGGTTGAAATTGGTTCGGTGGACGATGTTCCCCTGCGCGGATCACGGCTTGTTGCAACGCCACGCGGCAACATCGCCATTTTTAAAAATGCTGAAGGCCGAATTTTTGCGTTGTGGGATATATGCCCCCACAAGGGCGGCCCGCTTTCGCAAGGCATAGTGCATGGAGATCATGTCACATGCCCGCTGCACAATTGGGTGATAGCCCTTGAAACGGGCGAAGTAAAAGGCCCTGATCAAGGCTGTGCGCGCAAAGTAAAAAGCAAAGTTGAAGGCAGCACTCTGTTTCTTGAAGCCGTGGCGCTGTTCTTGCAGGTTGCATGACAACAACACGCACCACATGCCCCTATTGTGGCGTGGGCTGCGGTGTGCTGGCCACCCGCAAACCTGATGGTGGAATTGCCATTGCGGGCGACCCCGAACACCCCGCCAATTTTGGCAAGCTCTGTTCCAAAGGCTTGGCGCTGGGCGAAACTTTAGATCAGCAGCAAAGGGTGTTGTCGCCACAGGTCAATGGCGCTTCTGTTGAATGGAACGAAGCGACACAACTTGTTGCCCAAAAATTCAACGAAGCGATAGAACAACATGGGCCAGACTCTGTGGCCTTTTATGTTTCAGGCCAATTTCTCACTGAAGATTATTATGTTGCCAATAAACTGATGAAGGGCTTCATCGGATCAGCCAACATCGACACCAACTCACGCTTGTGCATGGCTTCCGCAGTGGCGGGCCACAACCGCGCTTTTGGCGCTGATATTGTGCCATGCAATTATTCTGATCTTGAAGAAGCAGATCTTGTGGTGCTCACCGGTTCAAACTTTGCTTGGTGTCATCCTGTTTTATTTCAGCGCCTGCAAGCAGCGCGCGAAAAGCGCGGCACCAAGCTTGTGGTCATTGATCCCAGACGCACCACCACAGCAGAAACAGCAGATTTGCATTTGGCCATAGCGCCCCAAAGTGACGTAGCACTTTTCAATGGTTTGCTGAATTATCTCAACGCACAGGGCAAGGCAGACTCTAAGTTTGTTGAGGCAAACACTGTTGGTTTGTCTGATGCTTTGCACGTGGCAAGCCCTTGGAGCATTGCAAACGTGGCTGCTGCTTGTGGCCTAAACGTGAAAGACGTTGAAACATTTTATCAACTTTTTGCCAACACTCCTAAATCTGTCACCGTCTTTTCGATGGGTGTCAATCAATCCGCTTCGGGCACAGATAAAGTCAACGCCATAATCAACTGTCATCTGCTCACTGGCCGCATCGGCAAGGCAAGTGCTGGGCCATTTTCAATTACCGGCCAACCCAATGCCATGGGTGGGCGCGAAGTGGGCGGCCTTGCCAATATGCTGGCCGCGCATATGGAAATTGAAAATGCTGACCACCGCAACGCCGTGCAAAAATTCTGGGCCGCGCCAAACATTGCGGATAAGGCCGGCCTGAAAGCGGTAGAGCTTTTTCAAGCCATGCACGATGGCAAAATTAAAGCCCTGTGGATTATGGCAACCAACCCCGCTGTATCCATGCCCAATTCAAACTTCATTGTCGAAGCATTAGAGGCCTGCCCCTTTGTTGTGGTTTCAGATGTTACGGCCAATACAGAAACGGCAAAGCTGGCGCATGTTCTGTTGCCAGCCCAAGGCTGGGGCGAGAAGGATGGCACTGTCACAAATTCCGAACGCCGCATTTCACGCCAGCGCCGCTTTGTTGAACCTGCGGGCCAAGCGCGCGCCGATTGGCGCATCATGGCCGACGTGGCCAAAGCCATGGGCTTTGCTGGTTTTGATTATCAATCACCTGCCGATATTTTTGCAGAACATGCAAGGCTTACCACCATTGCCAATGAAGGTACGCGCAAACTTGATCTGCAAGAATGGCTGGACACAGATTATGAAACATTAGAGCCATTGCAGTGGGGCACCACGCAACCCTTTGCTGATGCCAAGTTTCAAACGCCCGATGGCAAAGCGCGTTTTGTGGCAACGCAATTTGCCGCACTTGAGAACAGCGGTTTCACGCTCAACACGGGCCGCATCCGCGATCAGTGGCACACCATGACGCGCACTGGTCTGGTGCCAAAATTGTTCAGCCACCGCGGCGAGCCCTATCTTGAAATCAATCCCCTTGATGCAAAGCGCCTAAACCTTGGTCATGCAGAACTGGCCGTTATTGCTGGAGAAAATGGCACATCAATCTGCCGCGTTTTAATTGTCGATGCGGTTTCCCAAGGCCAAGTGTTTCAACCCATGCATTGGAACGAAAGCTTCGCATCACAAGGCAAAGCCAATGCCGCCTCGGCCAGCGTGGTGGACCCCGTAAGTGGCCAGCCCGCGTTGAAATCATCACAAGTTGAAGTGCAACGCTTAGCTGCAACTTGGTATGGTTTTGGCGTCAGTGCTGCACCAATTCATTTGAACACACAGTACTGGGCGCAAAGGCCCATCGAAAATGGGTTCTCATTTGAATGTGCAGATCAAAAGCAACCAGGCGATTGGCAAAAATTTATTGCTGAAATCAGCGCCAACAAAAATCTATCTTTCGTGCAATCGTCAGAAGTTTCGCAATTTCGCTGTGCGGCATTTGAAAACGATCGCTTGAAATTTGCATTTTTTGCCAGCGCTAAGCCCGTCAACGTAAGTCGGTCATGGCTGATCGAAATGTTGGGAAGCAATGCTTCTTCATTTGAAATTTTGGCAGGTCGCCCGGCAGCAGGCCAGATTGATAAAGGTGCTATCGTTTGTGTGTGCAATGGCATTGGTGCCAATCAAATTTCAAACTTTGTTCAGGCCAACAAATCCGCCAATCTCAACCTTGTGTGCCAAAGCACAAACGCCGGAATGGGCTGTGGCTCATGCCGACCCGAAGTTCAAAAAATAATGTTTCAAAGGCAAAATCTATTGCAGGCCGCAGAATAGATCTGTCACTGCAAATACACATTCACCGCCGCCACCAAGCCATTGGCATCAACCACAGTAAAGTTAGAAAATCCGGTAGCTTTCACGTCAAGATCAATGGCGGTGCTGCCAAACTGCCCTTGGGAAGGCGCACCATTCACCAACACATGGTAAGGCGCTTGGCCTCCCTCCAACCGCATCACAATGGGCCGCAACGAGCCAGCATTGTCTGAGACGCGCGAAAGCTTTGCGCCATCAGGTGGAAACATAATTTGCAAAGCGCGTTGCGCCAGCGCTGCCTGCGGCTTTACTACCCCAAAATGCTTGAGCGGGGATGGCATGTTTTGCGCCGATGTTATCGCGTTCTTTGGCGCTAAAGTTTTCGTGCTCTTTGAATTCATCGCCGCAATAACATTGAACAACAAAGGTGCCGCGGCTTTGCGGCCGGTTAAATCTGCAACGGCGGTGCCATCAGCCCGTCCCACCCAAACACCAACCACCAGGTTGTTGTCAAAGCCCAAGGCCCAAGCATCGCGATAGCCATAAGATGTTCCGGTTTTATAAGAAACGGGCAAAGGGGCCACGCCATCAGGCGGCGGAGTGCCAGCCAAAATATCAGCCACATACCAACTAGCATTCACGCCAAATAACTCCGGCGCAAACTCAGCCTCTCGGGCATTTTGGTTGGGTAAATCATGCAGCTTGAAGGGAACCCCGCCGCGCGGAAACGCCGAATAAAGTGTCACCAAATCTTCCAGCGTTAGACCAACACCGCCCAAAGCAACGGCCAAGGTTGGGCTGGTGTTGCGCGGCAGTTGCAACCGAACGCCAGCTTCACGAAAGCTGGAAGCCAAATGCAACGGCCCCACCGCATCAAGCAATTGCACGGCAGGCAGGTTCAAAGATTGTTGCAAGGCTTCGCGCAATGTCACGGTGCCATGAAAGCTTTGGCTGAAGTTTTTGGGTTGATAACCGCGAAAATTTTCAGCCCTGTCTTCAATCAAAGTTTCAGGAAGCGCTATGCCATTTTCAAAGGCCAAGCCATAAATGAAAGGCTTTAACGTCGAACCTGGCGAACGCACCGCCCGCGTCATGTCAATCCAACCCTTGCTTAATTGATCAAAGGGTTTGGAAGAACCAGCCCGCGCCAAAACTTCACCCGTGTGTGCATCAGCGACGAGAACGGCCATGGATAAAGCTGGATCCAGGTTCTTTGCCGCCGCGCGCATCACCCGTTCAACATTGCGCTGGGCTTGCCCATCGATGGTCAGTTGCAATGTTTCGCGAGAATGCGCCGCGTTGGTTTCATGGGCCGCCAGTGCTGGAAGATCAATGCGAACAGAAGGCAAGGGTTCAACCAAAGCCAAATTGGCATCTTCTGATGTAATCACACCTGCATGTTCCATTCGCAAGATAACGCGGTTGCGCGCCGCCAAAACGCGGACGGGAAACTTGTCAGGCCGCCGCGCTTCGGGTGATTGTGGTAAGGCAACCAACAGTGCAGCCTCCGCCACTGAAAGTTTGCGCGGCTCTTTGCCAAACCAAGAAAGAGAAGCCGCCCGAACCCCTTCAAGATTTCCGCCATAGGGCGCAAAGGTAAAATACCATTGCAAAATTTGGTCTTTGGAATAGCGCCGTTCCAATTGCATCGCGCGGGCCAATTGCAAAAATTTTGATTTGAACGAGCGATTTTCGCGTGGCTCTAACAGCCGCGCAACTTGCATACTGAGAGTTGAGCCGCCTGAAACAATATGCCCAGATGTTAACAGCTGCTTTGTGGCGCGCAGCATGGCCACGGGGTCAACGCCGAAATGCCAATAAAAGCGCTTGTCTTCATAGGCAATAATCATGCGCTGCAATAACGGGTCAACGTCTGCAAGCTTAACACTCAAACGCCAGCGCCCGCCATCAACCGCATAGGGCCGCAACAATTCGCCATGGCGATCTAAAATGGTTTGCGAAATTGCAAGCTGTGCCGGATCAGGCGGCGGAAGGGCGCGATCAGCAACACCAAGTGCAGCAACAAGTACGATGGATGCCGCCAGCCACCAGATCAATTTCCCGCGTGTGATCGCCTTGATCATTTGACTTCAAGCACACCACTTTCGGTTTTGGCATTGAGAAACGGCCGATACATATCTTCCACCAAGGCAGGTGGCAAAATGAAATTGCCGGGGCTGACAGCGCGCACAACATAGGCAAGACTCATGGTAGACGTGTCATCCTTCTCGCGGGTGATGGCGGCAGAAAACCGATCATCCCTAAATTCAAGATGTGCGCCTGCAGTGCCTTCGGGCAACCATTCGAGTGCGGCCACGGATGCTGATGAGACAAGGCTAGGGTTGTCAATCTCCAATCCAGAGGGCAACAAATCTGTCACCATAACCTGTGAAGGCCAAGCATTGGTTTGTTTCACTTTCAGCGTGACAACCAAGCGATCATTTTGCTTGGTTTTGGTCAGATCAGCCGCGGTGCCATCGAAATTGAAATAACTCCGTTCAATCGTAAACCCATTGGCCTTTGCTGGCTCTGGCGTTGCTGGAACACCCGATGTTGAAACCACGGCTTCAACAGCGCGGTCTGAATTGTTGGTGATGTGCTGAACTGTTGCAAGATCAGCAAGTTTGAAGCTTTGCACATAATCACCTTCAAAACTTTTGCCCCCAATGGAAATCTTTGGCGCATCAGCCGCTGTTTGCAGCGCGTGGGCGGCAAGCAACATCCAGGCATTTTCCTGTGTTGAAGTCCAACGCGCTGCCGCTTGGAAACGTGTCACTGCACCTGTTAATTTTGCAATTAATGGGGACGATGGATCGCTCTCCGCCGTCAACGCCAGCAAGGCTGCCGCATCACGCAAGTTAGAACCATAGTCATAGCGCAACCAATCTTCTTCGGTGCGTTTCAAAAGGGCTTTGTATGCTGCATCAAGCGTAGCTGAAGCGCGTTTGGTGTCTCCATAAAACGCCAAGGCCGCACCCAGTTGGGCTTTGGCCAAGGGAGATGGGAAACTTTCCAATTTGGTTTCAGAATAGTAACGCAAATCGCCAAGCGAGGCCTTTTTGTTGCGTGCCAAAACATAAAGCGCATAAGCAATATCAGCCGGCTTTTCTTCCAGGTTTTGCGTATAGCCAGCCACGTTTTGCAAATTGGCCAATGCCTGTTCAAACGCTTTTTGGGGCACCACATAATTCTTCTCACGCGCCCGCGTTAGAAAATCAGAAACATAGGCATCAAGCCATAAATCGTTTGAGGAATTGGTATCCCAAAGACCAAATGAACCATTTGAACTTTGGTTGGCCAACACGCGATAAATTGCATCTTGCACACGTTCTTTGATGGCTTTGTCGCCCTCTAAGCCTGATCGCGCGGCAACATCTTCAAAGTAAATCAAAGGCAAAGCGCGGCTGCTGGTTTGTTCAGCACAGCCATAAGGATAGCGATCCAGCATTTGCAAAATGCCCGGCACATCAAGCGCGCCAGATCGAGTGATCGAAACCGACAATGTGCCCGTGCCACCAATTTTATTGGCCAGCATGGCCGATGTCAGGTCAAACGATTGGCCCGGCGCCAAGCTGATAATTTGGCGTGTTGTGATGGCAGGTTCTCCCACCCGCACCAAAATGGCCAAGTGGCGTTTTACTTTCAGTCCCGATGCGTGGCTCAACACAACATCGATGGTTTGCAAGCCAGCCTCGGTGGCCTTCACTGCAAAATTGGTAGCCGCGCGTTTGCCATGCATAAGCTTCAAATTGGCTTGGCCTTGGCTCAACACCAAACCGGAAGACGTAGTGATGGCCAGTTTATAGTCGCCTTCCGGCCCATCAGTGTTATCAATATCAAACCGCAAACGGGTTTGATCGCCAGGTGCCAAAATCTTTGGCATGCCCTCGGAAATCACCACAGGTTCGCGCACAATCACATCGGTGGACGTGTTGCCGATGGAAGATTTGTCCCAAGCCACAGCCATCAAACGCAGGGTGCCATTAAATTGTGGAACATCAAATGTCACTTCAGCTTTGCCATTGGCATCGGTTTTTACAATGCCAGAATAAAGTGACACAACTTCGGTGGCGGTGGCAGGGGGCACACCTTTCAAGGCTGGCGCATCATCATCGCCGCCTTCGCGAATTGGGCCAGTTTTGCCAAGCTCACCATTGATAATCTGGCCATAAATATCGCGAAGTTCCAAAGCCAAACGCCGCTGGCCATAAAACCATTCGGCAGCATCAGGCGGCTTATATCCCGTCACATTGAGCACCCCTACATCAACCGCGGCCAAAGTAAGGTATGCGTCTTCGCCAACTTTCAGACCAGTAAGAGTGACAGGCACAGTAAGCTTGGCGTTGGGCACCATCTGCTTAGGCGGATCAAGTGCTATCGAAATCGTGCGATCAGCCTCATCTTTTGGTGCAGCCAAAATGCCAATGGCGCGGCCCGGCATTTTCGCATCGCCTCCCACAGGTTTGAACAACGTGGCGGTCACATACGTGCCAGGCCCCCATTGATCAGACACCTTGAAAGAAATTTCACCACCCGTGGCGGGAATATCCATGGCCTTGGTATCTATCAGCGTTTGACCAACAATGTTCACAAGCGCCGTGCCTGCAAAGCGTGGATTGATTTTTACAATCGCAGTGTCGCCCGTTTTATATTTTTGCTTGTCTAAGCCAATTTGCAAAATGTCGGGCGTATCGGCAGAAACAATCGGCGCATAACCACCCGCATAAAAATCATAACTTCCTGCAGGGCCTTTGGGATCATCTGATTCCACCAGAACCCGATAATGGCCCCAGCCGAGCTTGCCTTCCACATGGCCAAGCGCTGTTGCTGTTGCAGTGGTTTTGCCATTGGTTACGCGGTCGGTATATTGCGTGGCTTCATAGTGCCAGCGGCCATCTTTTTGATACCACTGAAAATCATCACGAACCCGCAACAATTGCCAAGACAAGGGGCCTGAATTGATCCGCGCTTTTGTGGCATCAATGGCAATCACATCAAATTGCGCCAATTCACCATCAGCAAAATCCGTTGCGCCGGGTTTAATGCCAATCATGCTGGTTTTAATATCGGCGGGCAAAACCAAATGCCGTTCAATGGCGCGCCCGCTGCCTTCAACCACACGGATGTTTAAGCGCGCACTCAGCGGTTGGCTGGTTTGAGGAATATCAGTGGGTTGAAACGAAAGCGTAGCCTTGCCATCAGCATCAGTTTTTCCCAATTCCTTTAATTCTGTGCGGCCGGATGAGGGGGATTTTTCTTCCATCCCAAAATAGAAACCAGAATATTCTGCAATGCTGCGCGTGGGTGAAAGTGTAATATCACCTTCCACATCTAAATCAGAACCGGGTGCGCCATATAAAAACCGCGCATCAACTTGTGCTTCGGTCAGGCCTGTAAGCGAAACAGTTTTTGCAGTGCTTGTCAGATCAAATTCGATCCGGTCTGGGATAAAATCATCCACGCGAAATTGCACGGAATGCAGCGCATCTTGTTTTGGGTCGGTGAATGCGGCAACTGTCCACATGCCGCGCATGGCAGTAGTTTTAAGCGGGATATCAAGCGTATATCCACCCTGGCCTTGGTCTGAAACGGTAAAGCGTTGATATTCAACGCCATCAGGGCGAGAGACGATGAGAGTCAAAGGTAAGCCCAAAACGGCTATGGCTTTTTCATCACGCGCAATAGCTGTCAAATGCACGGTGTGGCCGGGGCGATAGATATCGCGTTCAGGATACATGAAAATATCAATGGGGCCTGGTGCCGTTCTGCCGCCCACTCCGCGATCTGAAAAATCATAAGCGGAATGGTTGATGTCGATAAAACCAAAATCGCTGTCTTGGGCAACCGTCACCATAAATGGTGCATTGCCGCCCGTGCCGCGCATCAAGCCGCCATCGAATTTGGCCAAGCCCAATTCATCGGTTTTGGCTTTGCCCAAAACGGCATTGCTTTTTGAAACCAATTCCACCTCAGTATTGGCAACCGCCTTTGCCGAATTAAGTGAGCGCACAAAAACTGAAAGACCACTCTCATTTGAAAGCGTTGTAATTCCAAGATCTGAAATCAAAAGCCATTGTGTTGCGGCACTGCCCTCATCATCATCGCTATTGCCATGCAGCCCAGCGGGCTTGGCTGTCATAACATAAACACCGGGTTCGCGATTTTTCAGAACATCATCCAGCGGAAAGCTTGTTGTCACTTCCTCGTTGTTTGAAATTTCCGATTGAACAGTTCCCGTCCAAATTTTCTTGCCGGAATCCTGTGCAATGTTACGCGCATCATAACTCGAAAGCTGTGATAAAAATTGGCTGCCTTTTATAAAGGCGGCTAAGCCACGCTCTGGAATATGATAAACCTCAACGATAATTTCTGGCGCGTTGATCGACACCACGGGTACGCCATGGCGACCAGCCATTGGCAAAACATATTTGGCACCAGTGAAACGAACTGTCGGGCTGCGATCACGAATGAAAACTGAAAGGGTAATTGGCTTTAAAGTTTTCTCGCCAATTTCGGCAGGCAAGCCATCGCGAATGGTCAGGCCCACGCGTTCACCGCGCTTAAAGCCTTCAACGCAAAGCTCGCTTCCATTGGCACGCACAGATGCAGCGACTTGCCCGTCAAGCGTTACAAAAGGTGCAAAATCAATGCGCCCTTGTTTCAGTTGTTCTGAAAATTGCACACATACTTGCGGGTCAACCGCATCAGCGTTCACTTTATAATCAAGAACGCGAAATCCATATTTCAGTTTTGCATCGTCTAATGCAGCTTTCAAAACTGGCGATGGATATGTGGCCACGGCTAATTGATAGCTGTCGATTGCGCCCCGCGTAATGCCATTGCGCACTAAGGCGTTGCCAAGCAAGGCTAAACCCTCAGCCTTTTGTTTTGGCGCAACTGCGCGTTCATAAGCTAGATAGGCGGCATTGAGAGAATCTTCGTTGAGTATTGTTCCGGAATTTTGCGGGGAAATGGGAACAGCATTGATGGCCATTGCCAAATTGCGCCATGCTTCAAAACTATCATCACCCAAAGTGATCAGAGATTTATAGCCATCTGCCGCCCCTTGAAAATTAAGGGCAGCCGCTTTGGACTGAATGTCTTGGTTGATCGCGTTAAAATCAACCACAGCGGGTTGGGGGGCCTTTTTCAAAAACGCTGCAAATTTATGTGCGCCTTCAATAAGTGAAGGATCAATAAACTTAAGCTCTGGCTGCAAGGTTTTGGCAACTGTGGCCGACTCTGAAACAGTTGTTCCACCCACCGCCGTGTTAAACGGCATCACAATATCGGTCTTTGATTTTAGAAAACACCAATTCACCTTGGTGTTGAAGGTGAAGGCCTTGCACTTATTGTCTGCCGAACACTGGGCCTGGCAATTGCTGAGATCCGTATTTTTAACGGTTCTAAAATCACCACCGGCATAGTCAGCACCCGGCGTTAGAATGAGTGGATCAGCAAAACCAGCCGAAAACGTAACGATTGTTAAAAACAGGCCCAGAGCAACTTTGAAAAGAAGTTTTCCCACGCAATCCATCCCATAATTTTTTTATCGCCAAACGTCGACGTTAACACATATTAACAATTAAAAATGTCGTTCTTGTGGCTGTACCCCAAGTTTTCCCCATGAAATCAAAGAAAAATGGTCGATATGGGCAAGTGGTTGGTTTATGCCGCAATGATGGCCAACGCTGAATCCTTCGAAATTTACCTTGTTGCAGCACCCGGAACCGAAAGTTCGCTTCTGGCTGAAGCCAACGCTTTGAATTTCCCCCAACCTAAGTTGGTGGCCGGCGGGGTTACCTTGCAAGGGCACTGGGCTGACGTGTGGCGCGCCAATTTGCAGCTGCGCCAAACACCTCGCATTTTGGCAAGGCTTGGCGCGTTTCACGTGAGCCATTTGGCCCAGCTTGACAAGCTTTCTCGCAAATTTCCGTGGGGCAATTTTTTCCATAAAAATATGTCGCTGCGGGTTGAAGTGACGTGCAAGAAATCGCGCATCTATCATGCAGGTGCCGCCGCCCAACGGATTGAAACGGCGATCAAAGAAGAACTGGGCGCCAGCATTTCTGTTGAATCCAACCTCATCATTAAAGCTCGCATTGAAAACAACCTGTGCACCATCAGCGTTGATACGTCTGGCGAGTCTCTTCACAAGCGCGGCCATAAGGAAGCCATCGGCAAAGCACCTTTGCGTGAAACCTTGGCCAGCTATTTTCTGCGTGAATGTGGTTTTACCGGCAATGAAACAATTGTGGACCCGATGTGTGGATCAGGCACATTTGTCATTGAGGCAGCCGAAATTGCCTTAGGGCTTATGCCCGGCCGCGAACGCCATTTTGCATTTGAAGATCTGAAATCTTTCGACAATGAAAAATGGCAGATAATGCGAAGCAAAACCCAATTGCGCAAAACTGAATTTAAGTTTTACGGCAGCGATCGCGACCAAGGGGCCATCGCCATGTGCAAGGCCAATGCACAAAGGGCGGGCGTTGATAAATGCACGTCCTTCAAACATTTTTCAGTGAGCGATTTGAAGCCCCCCGAAGGGCCAGCGGGATTAGTAATCGTCAATCCGCCCTATGGCACCCGCATTGGCGATAAAAAGCCGTTGATGGATTTATACGCTGCCTTAGGCAAAACCCTCATCACCCGGTTTTCTGGTTGGCGCGTGGGCTTGATCACCACTGATGCCACCTTGGCCAAAGCGACAGGCTTACCTTTTGCAAAGCCAAACCCGCCCATCAACCACGGTGGATTGAAAGTGATGCTTTTCAAAACACAGATGTTGAAATAGAGACAAACGAACGCTCAGGTTTGCTTATAATTTATGCAGAGAAAAAGATTGAGTAGAATTTAGCGATAAGGGCTTGCCAAATTTCGCAAAAGTGATTGATAGTAAGGCAATGAGCGAATTGTTTAACGAAATGGGGAGCGGCAAGGGTCAAACGCGGCCGCCCTATGTGGATATTGAAGCGTGGCTCAAAACCATCAGCAGCACAGACGTTGAACGCGCCAAGCGTGAAGCTGAAAATAGGTTTCGTCGGCAAGGTATAACTTTTGCGGTTTATGGCGATGATGCGGCAACTGAACGCCTTATTCCGTTTGATATTATTCCACGGGTTTTTTCAGCGTTGGAATGGCGCAGGCTTTCGGCGGGCATTGAACAGCGGGTGCGGGCGCTGAACGCATTCCTGCATGATATTTATCATCGCCAAGAGATTATTCGCGCTGGCCGCATTCCCCATCATATCATCACGCAAAATGCTGCTTTCGTGCCAGAAATGGTGGGGGTTAATCCCGCGCGCGGAATCTATGCGCATATTGTTGGCGTGGATATTGTGCGCGTGGCCGAAAACGAATTTTATGTGTTGGAAGACAATTGCCGCACACCCTCTGGCGTTTCTTATATGCTCGAAGGCCGCGAAGCGATGATGCATTTGTTCCCCGATTTGTTTTTACAGCAACGTGTAGCACCAGTTGATAATTACCCGGCGCTGTTGCGCAAAACACTCGAAAGCGTTGCGCCAGCAGGCTGTATGGGTGAACCAACAATTGTTGTTTTAACACCCGGCATTCACAATTCGGCATTTTTTGAACATGCGTTTTTGGCCGATGAAATGGGTGTTGAACTTTGCGAAGGCGGAGATTTGTTCGTCTCTGATGGCGCGCTTTACATGCGCACGACACAAGCGCCCCAAAGGGTTGATGTTATCTATCGCCGGATTGATGATGCCTATCTGGATCCGCTATCGTTCAAACCAGACTCAGCAATTGGTATTCCAGGTTTGGTTGATCTTTACAGGGCAGGCCGTGTTACGATTGTGAACGCGCCCGGAACTGGCATTGCCGATGATAAATCAATCTATACCTACATTCCCGACGTGATTGAATTTTACACTGGCGAAAAGCCATTGCTCAAAAACGTGCCCACATGGCGTTGCAGCGAAGTAGACTCGTTGTCTTATGTTTTGGATAATCTGGCAGAGTTGGTTGTAAAAGAAGTGCATGGCTCAGGTGGTTATGGCATGTTGGTGGGGCCAACATCGTCCAAACAAGAAATTGAAAATTTTCGCGCAATCTTGAAAACCAATCCTTCCAATTATATTGCCCAGCCGACTTTGGCACTTTCAACTGTGCCCACCTATACAGCCTCTGGCGTTGCGCCGCGCCATGTGGATTTGCGACCCTTTGTTTTGTCGGGTGATCAAGTGCGTATCACCCCAGGTGGTCTTACACGCGTTGCCTTGAAAGAAGGTTCGCTTGTGGTCAATTCCAGCCAAGGGGGCGGCACCAAAGATACGTGGGTGTTGGAAGATTAATGTTAGGGCGAACTGCATCATCAATATATTGGATGTCGCGCTATATGGAGCGCGCAGAAAACATGGCGCGCCTTCTCGAAGTGGGCCACCGCATTTCATTAATGCCAGGTGCAATTGAAGGCCACCGCGATGAATGGCGTTCGACCTTGCTCAGTGCTGCATGTGAAGTTTCCTACGAGGAAAAGCACAAAGATATTGTAGCAGCCAAAGTGATAGACTTTTTGATTTTCGATGAAACCAATCCATCAAGCATCAAATCTGTCATCCGCACCGCCCGCAACAATGGCCGCGCGGTGCGAACCGCTTTAACGCGTGACGTGTGGGAAAGCATGAATGCCACATGGAATGAATTGGTGGCGGTGAAATCATCTGATTTAACTGCCGATCGGCTTCCAGTTTTTCTAGAGTG
Source organism: Aestuariivirga sp. (assembly GCA_043778995.1). Taxonomy (GTDB): domain Bacteria; phylum Pseudomonadota; class Alphaproteobacteria; order Rhizobiales; family Aestuariivirgaceae; genus Aestuariivirga. The sequence goes on along the minus strand of JAYWFC010000144.1, from coordinate 25,528 downwards.
GGTTAAGCAACGCTCAATGTCTTTTCGTGGCGCTGTGCTTGGCACCATGTTGCGCAATGAAAATTATTATTTCAGCCAACTGGGCAATTTTGTTGAACGGGCTGATAATACCGCACGTATTTTGGATGTGAAATATTTCATTCTGTTGCCCAAGCCCTCTGATGTGGGATCAGAGGTTGATATGCAGCAATGGGCGCAAATTTTGCGCAGCGTGTCGGCGCATCGGGCTTATCGGTGGTTTTATCGCGATAGCCATTACAGGCCTTGGCTGGTGGCAGAGTTTTTAATGCTGCGTGAAGAAATGCCGCGTTCTTTGGTATTCAGCTATCAGTGGATCAACACTGCCCTCGAAGGCTTGGCTCAAATCCATGGCAAGCGTTATGATTGCCATGACTTGGCCGCACAAACTTTGGCGAAATTACGTGCTGCAAAAATGGAAAATATATTTCAAAGCGGCCTTCACGAATATATCCGCGATTTTGTAATGACCAACACCAATGTGTCTGCGGCCATAGCCCAGACCTATAATTTTCCGTGAAGCCATGCGCATTCGCATTCATCATCAAACCCATTATCGTTATGCCGAAAGGCCAAGCTATCTGGTGCAGCGGCTCCACCTCACGCCAGCCAACTTTGACAGTCAAAAAACCATTGATTGGAAAATCTCTACAGCGGGCATTGAAAATGCATTGTCTTATGTTGATGGTTTTGGGAATCTGATCCATCTGGTAACCGCGCATAATTTGCCATTGGAAAATATTGTTCTGGCCGAAGGCGAAGTTGAAACGAAAGATACTGCAGGCCTTGTCACTGGTTTATTTTCGAATGTGCCAGACACTGTGTTCTTGCGCCAAACGCTGTTGACAATGCCTGATGCCTCCATTTCCGCTAAACTTATGCAATGGGGTGACAAGGCAAGCGCCCTCGAAACTGCTCATAGTTTGATGGGCCATTTGCACGAAACCATTGCCTATGAAGTGGGCGCAACCCAAACAAACAGCACGGCGGCTGAAGCCTTTGCGCGGCGCAGCGGCGTTTGCCAAGATCATTCTCATCTCATGGTGGGAATGGCACGTTCACTTGGAATTCCATCGCGCTATGTCACGGGTTATCTCGTGACAGGTGCGGGCGCATCATCGGTTGCGGCACATGCTTGGGCAGAATTATTAATTCCCGATTTGGGTTGGGTGGGCTTTGATGCCACCAATTGCCAAAGCCCCACAGAACAATACGTGCGCGTGGCGGCAGGCCTTGATGCCATGGCTGTGGCCCCGGTCAAAGGCTCAAGGCGCGGCGGTACGCAGGCCGAGCAGATGACGGTTGAAGTCCGTGTCGAGATTGCGCAACAGTAAATAAAGCGAAGCGGAATTAATCAATGACATATTGTGTGGTAATGCTTCTTGAAACAGGCTTGGTGATGGCTGCCGACACGCGCACCAATGCTGGCATAGACAATGTTGGAAAATTTAAAAAACTGCACACGTGGGAGTTTCCAGGGGAGCGTGTTTTTGTTTTGCTTACAGCGGGAAATCTTGCAGTCACCCAAGCTGTCACCAGCATGCTTTCGGAATTGATTGCCAATGCCCCCGCCGTTGGCGAAACATTAAAAACTGCCAAGACAATGTTTCAAGCGGCTTTGGTTGTTGGGGCTGCCGTGCGCGCTGTTAAAGAAAGTGATGAAGGTTTTCTGACCGCCAATGGCGAAGCATTTGCAGCCAGTTTTATTTTCGGCGGGCAAATTGGTGCGGAACCGCCGCGTCTTTTTAATATTTACGCGGCAGGAAATTTTATTGAAGCCACAGCCGACACGCCATTTTTTCAAATTGGTGAACATAACTATGGCAAGCCCATCCTTGATCGCGTTGCGCGCAGCAGCATGGAATTGGGCGAAGCTGCAAAAATGATTTTGGTGTCGTTTGATTCAACTCTGCGTTCAAATTTAAGTGTGGGTTTGCCGATTGATCTTCTAACCTATGAAACAGACCAATTGAAAATTGAACACACAAAACGCATCGGGCCTGATGACCCTTATTTCAAAATGCTTTCAACCGAATGGTCCAAAGCCTTGCGCACGGCATTTTCAAATATTGAAGCTTTGGATATTTAAGCGCTGTTAACGTTACGGGCCTTGACCAATTCTTTCCATTTCTGCGCATAGGTTTTGTAGAGCGAAAGTTTTGCAACGGCCTCGTGGTTTGTTATGATTGGGCTTGGCGCTGCTGATGAAAACAACAGCGCTGCACCAATGGTGGTTCCGGTGCTACCAGATTGGCCACCAACAACTGGCCTGCCTGCGGCTGCCTCGAGCATCGACTTAAACAGTTCATTTTTTAAGAAGGGGCCTTCGAGAACAATTTCGCCTTCAGCGCCGATTAAATCAAGGCATGTCGCCGTCATCAAAGCTAAATAGAATGACAAGGCAACATGAATTTGGCCCGCCTCTGTTGCGCCGATCCATTGATGCTTGTGCTGCGGATAAGGGCCAGAACCTTCAACAACCGAGGGCAATAAAAATGCTGAACCTGCAAGCACCGCATCAACATCTTCGAGTGTGTAAGTTTCACTCTGGCCCTGCGACAGCATTTCAAATTCGCGCCCACCCATAAAACGCGCAGATGGCATGGCAGCCCCAAAAGCGTTGACATTGATCAGCGTATCACGATTTTTATCCAGTGGTTTTTGATGCTCACCAATGGCCATGCAGACAACCCACGTTCCTGTCGACACAACGGCTAAGGGCTTTGAATGCATCAAAAGATGCGGCATAATTGAGGCGTTGGAATCATGAATTCCCACAACAACAGGCGTTTTGGGGGCGAGGCCCGTTTGCTGCGCAACGTCTGCTGTGATCGAACCTAAAACATCTGCGGCGCGGCGCATGGGTGCAAATAATCTGCGCCACTTCATGGTCTCGACCAGATCAGAATAGTCACCAAGCAAAGGGTTCCACAAATCAGTGTGGCAGCCCAGTGAAGTCACCTCATTTGAGGCAACCCCGGTGAAGCGATATGACCAATATTGTGGATACATCACAATGTGCTTGGTTTTTGAAAACTCTTGGGGAAAGTTTTGCTCCAACCAATAAAGCTGCGCCCCAAGGTTAAGCCCCATGGGCAATCGCGGTGAACCTGTTTGTGAAAAGTCCGGGCGCACTTCGTCATAGTTTTTGGCCATTTTAGAGGGCCCATCAAACTCATAGTCAAGAATGGGCAAAGCAAGATTTCCAGCATCATCAAGCAACGCTGCCGTTGCGCCATGGGTTGTAACGGAAATGGCATCGATTGAAGTTTCGCGCTGCAAATCTGAAAGCGCATTTAAAATAAAGACCCAAATTTTTTCCACATCATAATGTGGATAGGGCGCGCCACTCAAAACATGGTTGGCCTGTTTGCGAACAGCAATTTCAGTATTGGATTGAAGATCAACCACCGCCACCTTGGCGTTGGTTTTGCCAATATCAATCACCGCCACATGGCGCAGCGTTGTCATGTTTTATGCCATATGAAAAACATTGATGAGAGGCGTTGCAATAGGCTCGTTATTGGAATGGGTTTCCATAATGTCGGCCATATGTGCCCACCAGCGCTTCATAATTGCGTGATTGGGAAGCTCGCCCATCGTGTTTGGAACAGTGCGCCACAGAACACCAAAGAGGATATTGCTCTTTTCATCCAAGTGAATGGAATAATCTGAAATCCCCGCATCTTTCAAAAGCGATACAAGTTCCGGCCAAATTTCATCATGGCGCTTTTTATATTCGTTTAATTTTCCGGCATGAAGCTTCATGGTGAAAGCATATTTTTCTGACGTCATTTTTTAAGAACCCACATGAAGCGCTTCCATAAAATTGGAAATGCAATAACCACAATCAACATGGCGCCCACAAAAATCGACATCACAATGCCGGGCACATTGAGAAGGCCAAAGCCAAATGTAACCAAGCCCATGATCAATGCCGCCAATACCACGCCCGGAATTGTTCCCGCACCACCGGTGATGGCAACGCCGCCAAGCACCACCATGGTAATGGCTTCAAGTTCAAAACCTTGCGCAATGGAAGGCCGTGTTGAACCCAAGCGCGACGTTAAAAGCACAGCGGCAACACCTGACATAACACCTGTGAGGCAGAACAGAATAAACTTCTCACGCTTCACATTCACGCCGGAAAAAAGCGAAGCCACAGGGTTGCGACCCACAAAATAGAGCCTGCGGCCAAAGCTGGTGAAATGCAGCAAGAAGCCAAAGATCACCGCGAAAATTAAAAACAGCGCCAGTTCAAATGAGATGACCCAGAACACATAACCTTGACCAAAAAAATCAAAGCTTGCCGGATAGCCTTTATAAACATGATCACCTAAAATGATGAAAGCCAGCCCACGAAACAGGCTCATGGTGCCGATTGTGACAACGATGGATGGTAAATTAAGTCCGGTGACGAGCAGGCCGTTGAAGGCGCCGCACGCCAAGCCCACAACAACGCCGACAACAACCAATGCAGGCATGCCAAAACCATAGGTCATGGCCAGCCCCATCAGGGTTGATGACAAGGCCAAGGTGGCAGCGACCGAAAGATCAATCTCTCCAGCAATGATGAGCAGCGCCATGGGCAAGGCAATCAAAGCCTTTTCCGTGAAATTATAGGTCATGTCAGACAGCGTCCACACGTCCAGAAAATGCGGAGAGGCCAAGCTGTTGAAAATAAAAACGCCGATGGCCACAACCAGCAACAGCATTTCCCATGATCGAAGGGCAGAGCCAAGCGGTTGGTCAAGCCTATCTGGAATATGGCGGGTTTCAATGCTCATGCGTCTTGCGCCTTTTTCAAGATTAGGCGACCATGGGTTTTTTCGCCACGCGCGTTGAGAACAATTGCCAAAAGAATTGCTGCACCTGATATGGCCAACTGCCAGAAGGGCGAAACGTTGATCACAGGCAATGCCAAGCCAATCAACCCCAGAAATAATGCACCCATCACAGCGCCCGCAACGCTGCCCACGCCGCCAGCAATTGAAATGCCACCAATCACACAAGCGGCAATTACATTCAATTCATAGCCATTGGCCACTTCAACGGATGCGATGACATAGCGCGAAACCCAAAGATAGCCTGCAAGACCAGACACAAGGCCAGAGATGCAAAATGCCATGAACTTCGTGCGGCCCACGTCAATGCCCGTATAAAACGCTGCTGTTGGGTTAACGCCAACGGCATAAATGTTGCGCCCACTTTTTGTGTAACGCAGGAAAATATAAAAAAGTGCGATCAGCAAAATGGCAATCCACGAAAGCACAGGAACGGCCAATATGGTTTGGCGCTGCAAGCCGATGAAAGCAGGGCTCATCTTATCTGCGTTAACCCAAGCACCACCAGAAAGAACAAAGGTAAGGCCACGATAAATTGTGAGCGTGCCTAAAGTTACAACGATGGGCGGGATGCCAATTTTCCAAACCAGAATTCCGTTGAAGGCACCCAGCGCCAAGCCCCATAGCAGTGCGGCGAGAATGACGACGACAATGGGTAATTCTGGGTGCGCTGCATTCAACATGGCCACGGCCATGCCCGAAAAGCAAAGATTTGCCGCCGTAGAAAGATCAATGGAGCGGGTGAGAATAACCATCATCTGCGCCAATGCGAGAATGATTAAAATTGCACTATCATTAAACGCTTGGCCAAGATTTGTGGGCGACGCAAAATCGGGATAGCGCGTTGACACGCCCCCAATCATCAGAACAATTGCAAGCGCCAGCAGAGCTTCGCGCGATTTGAGAAATTGCTTCATGGCGCAATTCCTGCGGCGGCGCGCACCAAGGTTTCTGCACTGAGATTTTTATTGTCGAAAGTTTCAGTCATCAACCCTTCACGCATGACAACCACGCGATCAGACATTCCTAAAATTTCTGGCAATTCAGATGAAACCATAATAACGGCCATGCCTTCGGCCACCAGTTGCGCCATAAATTCGTGAACGGCCGCTTTGGAACCAATGTCGATGCCTTTGGTGGGCTCATCCAAAATGATCACCTTGGGCTTCATGGCCAGCCATTTTGCGATCACCACTTTTTGCTGGTTCCCACCCGAAAGCGTTGCTACATCTTGTGATAATGATGCGGCACGAAGATCTAATTTTTCAGTGTAGCTGCGCGCCAAAGCCAATTCTTCTTTGAGTCGCAACACGGCGTTTTTTGATGTGCGCTGTAACGAAGGCAAAGAGATATTCATAAAAATAGGCATGCCCGCTGCGATGCCTTGGTTGCCACGTTCTTCGGGCACATAAACAATTCCTGCTTTGATGGCATGGTCGACACTGCGCAAATCCAACGTTTGGCCGTTCATCTCAATGGTGCCGCCGCTCGGTCGCGTAAGGCCAAAAAGCGCTTTCATCAATTCGGTGCGCCCGGCACCAATCAATCCATAAAAGCCCAAAATCTCTCCGGCGCGCAAATCAAAACTGATGTTGCTAAATTCGGTGGGGTGTGAAAGTTTTGAAACACGAAGCAGCATTTCACCCTTGGTGGCGTTACGTTTAGGAAAAATGCGATCAACCGCGCGGCCCACCATCATTTTCACAAGTTCATTTTGCGGCGTGTTGGCAAGCTGGCCCTCACCCACAAATTCGCCATCACGAAACACCGTGAAGCGATCTGCTATTTTATAGATTTCGTCAAACTTGTGGCTGATGAACAAAATGGCTTTGCCTTGTGATTTGAGCAGCCCCACAAGTTCATAAAGCTCGTTAATTTCCTTGGCAGAAAGTGCAGCCGTGGGCTCATCCATAATCACCACTTGCGCTTCAATGGACATGGCGCGGGCCACGGCAACCAGATGTTTGTTGGCGATCGACAAATCACGCAGCCGCGTTTCAGGTGAGATGTGTTTGGCGTGCATACTGTCGAGAAGGTCGCGTGATTTTGCATTCATCGCGGCCCAATCAATCAGGCCCAAAAATTTGCGCGGCGCGTGGCCCAACCAAATATTTTCAGCCACAGTGAGATCATCAAACAAAACGGTTTCTTGATGAATGGCCGTAATGCCGCGTTTGAATGCATCTTGGGCTGAGGCAAAAGTAACGGGTGTGCCGTCCAGCAATATCGTGCCTTCGTTGGGTTGATAAATGCCCGTGAGAATTTTAACCAGTGTGGATTTACCCGCACCATTTTCGCCGATCAGGGCTGTAACCTGGCCCGGAAAAAGTGAAAGGTTCACCTTATGCAAAGCCCGAACACCCGGAAACAGCTTGCTGATGCCAGCAAGTTCCAAGACGGGCTTTGGGTATGGAGAAAGTTCTGGCGCGTTCATGTGATTACAAAAGTGGACGGCAACAAATCTGTTGCCGTCCATCCTTGTGCCAGATCTTAGTAAATCTTAGAGAATTCTTCGATGTTCTTTTTATCGAAGGTGAAGGGAGGTGCCATTGCGGCTGATCTATGCGCATCAAGCGTAACCTTGCCCACTTTGCCGATTGAAAGTTCAGCGCCGGGCTTTGCTTCCATTTTACCCACGGTTAGATCATGGCAAAGCTGCGTTGCAGAATAACCAAGATCAATAGGGTTCCACAAAGCAACAGCTTGCGATGAGCCATTATCGATGAACTTCTTGAACTCTGATGGAAGCGCAAGACCCGTTACGTTCACTTTGCCAATGAGGCCAGCATCCGTCACAACTTGGGCCGCTGCAACCACACCAACAGTTGTTGGGGCAATAATGGCTTTCAAGTTTGGATGGGCTTTCAGCAAGCCTTTTGCTGCATCAGTAGACTTGGCTGAATCATCATCGCCATAGACTACATCAACCAATTTGATCTTTGGATATTTGGTTGGCAAGATTGCTTTGGCCGCATCAATCCAGCTGTTTTGGTTGGCAGCAGTTGAAGCTGCAGAAAGAATGGCTACTTCGCCACCATCTGGCAGATAGTCTGCAGCAAGCTTAATAATGGTGTCGCCAATCAGGCCTGTGTCTGATGGGTTCAAATGCAACATGCGGCCTGATTCAGCCACGCCTGAATCCCATGAGATAACTTTAATTCCGCGATCCATGGCCTTCTTCAGCGCAGGAGCAACGGCATCAGGGTCATTGGCAGAAATTGCAATGCAGCCAACTTTTTGGTCAATCAACGAATTGATAATTTCGATTTGGCCTTCGGCAGTTGCCTTGGTTGGGCCAGTGTAAATGACTTCAGTGTCGCCAAGTTCTTTGGCGGCATTGTCAGCACCCTTGTGGGCGGCATCAAAAAAGCCGTTGCCCAATGATTTGACCAAGAGGCCAACCTTCAAATTTTCTGCTTGTGCGCCAACGGTCATCAAACCAAAGGCCACGCTGGCAACAGCCAACGCCTTAATTGAGATATTCATCATAATCCTCCCATGTTACCCGCCACACCAGCCTTATGCTGATAGTACAGATTCTTGTGCATCAGCAGCAACGCTGACAATGTTCAGTTTAACGCCTGCATCTGTGATGATGGCGGCTTCGCGTTCGCTGATGCCATCATCGGTGATGACCATTGCGATGCGCGCCAATTTGCACAGCACCAGGCTTGAATGTTGTTTAAATTTTGAAGAGTCTGCCAACACAATCAACTCTTCGGCTTGGCTCAATAATTTTTGTTCTGCCAAAATGAGAAGAGGGTCACTTTCCATAATGCCAAAAGGGCTGATGGCTTGTGTGCTTGTGAACATGCGCTTGGCAGAAAAATTCTGCGTCATATCGTTTTCAAACGGAGAAAGAATAATGTTTTGCTCGCGATAAATTGTGCCGCCTGGAAGTGTCACCACATTTTTTGAATGCTTCAGCAAATGCTCTGCAATCGGAAATGAGTTGGTAAATACCGCCATGATTTTCTGATTGAGATAATGCACCATTTGAAATGTTGTGGTGCCGCCGTTGATGATGATGGGTTCACCATCTTTGCAAAGATCCACAGCTGCTTTGGCAATGGCGCGTTTTTGCGCAACGTGTTTGGTCAAGTTTACAGTAAAAGGTGTGCCAGCCAGATGCGGTTGGTTCAACGCTTCGGCCCCACCGCGCACGCGGCGCAAACGGTTTTGCGCGTGAAGAGCTGAGATATCGCGACGCACAGTGGCCTCGGAAGATTCAGTGAGCACAACCAATTCATCAACAGTCACGATGGGCCGCTCCTTAACGGCTCTTAAGATCGTGCTGTGGCGCTCTTTTTCATGCATCGGGTTCAAAGCTCAACTTAACAATTTCTCAACAGTATGATTGAATTTGAATGCTGTCAATCAACTTCGCGCAAAAATCGTCGCTGCACTGCACCATTTTGATTGTAAATGACGGATTATGATTGACACTCAGGTTTTATGATGCAAACTTGCGTCATCACAAAACGAGGCAGCAGTGACCCAAAAAAACTCCCACCACCTGATTCCCAACCTTTGGGACAAGGCCAAAGCCGATGCGATGGATGAAGCAGACAGGCTTGTTTATCGTTCAAATCTTTTGGGTTCCGACAAGCGCGTTACCAACTATGGCGGGGGCAACACATCCTCAAAGACGTTTGAAAAAGATATTTTAACCGGCCAATCGGTTGAAGTGTTGTGGGTTAAAGGCTCGGGCGGCGATAATGCCACAATCAAGCGCGATGGCTTTTCAACTTTATATATGGAAAAGCTCCGTGCACTGAAGAAATTATATCGCGGCGTTGAATTCGAGGATGAGATGGTGGATTATTTGCCCCATTGCACCTTCAATTTAAATCCGCGCGCGGCATCAATTGATACGCCGCTACATGCTTTTGTGCCCAAGCCGTTTGTTGATCACATGCACCCCGATGCAATTATTGCCATTGCAGCATCAAAAAACTCAAAGGTATTAACAAAAGAAATTTTCGGAGACTCAATTGGCTGGCTGCCTTGGAAAAAGCCTGGCTTTGAGCTGGGCTTGTGGCTTCAAAAATTCTGTTTGGAAAACCCCAATGCTGTGGGCGCTATTCTTGAAAGCCATGGGTTGTTCACCTGGGCAGATACGCCAGAAGAATGTTATAAAACCACGTTGGACACCATTAACAAGGCAGCGGTTTGGTTTGAAGAAAACTCCAAAGGCAAAGCAATTTTTGGTGGGCCAATAAGCGCATCGTTGACAACTGAGGAGCGCCGCGCCGTTGCTGCCAGTGTCATGCCAAAAATTCGTGGAATGATTTCGAAAGACCATCACATGCTGGGTCATTTTGATGATCAACCAGCAGTTCTAGAATTTGTAAACTCAAAAGACCTTTTGCCTATGGCAGCGCAAGGCACCAGTTGCCCTGATCATTTTCTGCGCACAAAAATTTGCCCCTTGGTGATTGAAGACGAAACCAAATTGCCGGAAGCCATTGCCGCTTATCGTAAAAACTATGAAGCTTATTATACAGCATGCAAGTACCCGAATTCTCCGGCCATGCGCGATGCAAATCCTGTGGTTTTTCTAATGCCAAAAGTTGGCATGTTTACTTTTGCAAAAGATAAAGCCACGGCCCGCATTTCTGCTGAATTCTATGTCAATGCCATCAATGTCATGCGCGGCGCTTCCACTGTTTCAACTTACATGGGCCTGCCTGCACAAGAAGCCTTTGATATTGAATATTGGTTGCTGGAAGAGGCAAAGCTTCAACGCATGCCAAAACCAAAATCGCTTGCAGGAAAAATTGCGCTCGTTACAGGCGGTGCTGGTGGCATCGGCAAAGCCACAGCGGCGCGGCTGATGCGCGAAGGGGCCTGCGTTGTTATCGCGGATATTGATGAAGCGGCATTGCAGAACGCCACCACTGAATTGGCCACAGCATTTGGAAAAGATTTCGTTTCTGCTGTCACGATGAATGTTACTTCCGAAGACCATGTGGTTAAAGGCTTTGCCCGTGCATCGCTGGCTTTCGGGGGGCTTGATATACTTGTGTCGAATGCTGGGCTTGCTTCATCAGCGCCCATTCAAGACACCACGCTGGCTTTGTGGAACAAGAACATGGATATTTTGTCGACGGGCTATTTCTTGGTTTCACGAGAGGCTTTCAAATTGTTTCTGGCCCAAGATGTTGGCGGCAATATTGTTTTTGTGGCTTCTAAAAATGGTTTGGCTGCGTCACCTAATGCTTCGGCCTATTGCACAGCAAAAGCGGCAGAAATTCATCTTGCCCGCTGTTTGGCTTTAGAAGGTGCCGAAAAGCAAATTCGTGTCAACGTGGTCAACCCCGATGCTGTGTTGCGCGGATCAAAAATCTGGCAAGGCGAATGGCTTGAGCAACGCGCCAGCACCTATCAAACAGACAAAAACGGTCTTGAAGAAATGTATCGCCAGCGTTCAATGTTAAAGCGTTCGGTGTTTCCGGAAGATATTGCAGAAGCGATTTATTTCTTCGCCTCAGAAGCTTCTGCAAAATCTACAGGCAACATTATCAACGTTGACGCGGGCAACGCGCAATCTTTCACGCGCTAAGAGGAACGCTATGAAAAACTCTATGATTTCAAATGATCTTGTCGCCACTGAAAATGAAAAGCGCAAAGCAAATTTGCAACGAGATTATGATGTTCTGGGCGAGCAGCTTTCGCGCCGCGCTATCAACATTGAAGACATTTCCAAACGTGTCAGCGCTTTTGGTGTGGCGGTTCCGAGCTGGGGTGTGGGCACGGGCGGCACGCGCTTTGCGCGCTTTCCCGGCGGTGGCGAGCCACGCAATATTTTTGACAAGATCGAAGATTGCGCCGTCATTCAACAGCTGACACGCGCAACCCCCACGGTGTCATTGCATATTCCGTGGGATAAGGCCGACCCGAAAGCATTGAATGCCCAAGCGGCACGTTTTGATTTGGGTTTTGATGCCATGAACTCCAACACATTTGCAGATCAAGAAGGCCAGGAGCATTCTTATAAATTTGGCTCCCTCAGCCACGCTGATCAAGCCGTTCGCAACCAAGCGATTGAACACAACATTGAATGCATTGAAATTGGCAAAGCCTTAGGTTCAAAAGCGCTGACAATTTGGATCGGTGATGGCTCTAATTTCCCCGGCCAAGTGAATTTTGCCAAATCATTTGAACATTATTTGAATTCCACCAAAGAAATCTACAAAGCCCTACCCACAGATTGGCGCTTGTTCACCGAACACAAAATGTATGAGCCCGCATTTTATTCAACGCTGGTGCAAGATTGGGGCACGAATTATCTCATTTCAAAAGAGTTGGGCGACAAGGCCTATTGCTTGGTGGATCTTGGCCACCATGCACCCAATGTGAATATTGAAATGATTGTATCCAGGCTTATTCAATTTAACAAACTGGGTGGATTTCATTTCAACGATTCCAAATATGGTGATGATGATTTGGATGCAGGCTCGATTGATCCTTATCGCCTTTTTCTTATTTTCAACGAGCTAGTTGAAGCTGAACTAAATCACGCGAAAGGTTTTAAACCGGCCCATATGCTGGACCAAAGCCACAATGTCACTGACCCCATCGAAAGCCTGATGCTTTCAGCAATTGAAGTGCAGCGTGCTTATGCCCAAGCCTTGTTGGTAGATCGCAAAGCCTTGCAAAAATATCAAGAGACCAATGATGCTTTGATGAGCGCGCAAACTCTTAAGCAAGCCTTTCGCACCGATGTTGAACCTGTCTTGGCAATGGCGCGACTAAAGTCGGGCGGTGCCATTGATCCGGTATCAGCCTATCGCGCCAGCGGCTATCGCAAGACCATAACCGCCCAGCGCCCCGCGTCTAGAAGCGGCGGCGGTGGCATCGTATAATACGTTCACGCTTTACCACTGCACGCTAAGACAATTGCGTCTCGCGTCGCAAGAAGCTGCGGCGCAAACTGTGAACTTTGTTCTTTGAATCTGATAGCGGGCATGGGGATAGAGATCGCGTAAATTTCTCCGGTCGCCACTTTAAATGCGGTGCCAATGGCGCTGATTCCGGCGGAATGTTCTTCGGCATCAATCGCCACTCCTGATTTTTGAATCTGCCTAATTTGGTGTTCGAGATGAGGCAATTTCAGATTCTTTATCAGCACTGAAATTTCATCGTAGCTCAACAACGCCAAAGCGGCCTTGCCATTTGCAGTGTTGTGAATTGGGAAAATTTCTCCAACCGATGAGATGGCTCGCAAACGGTGCGAGCCCACCACTTGATCAACAAAGATCATATGGTCACCCTTCAGTTTGGCGAGGTCAACTGTCTCGCCCGTTCGCTCTGAAAGCAACTTTAAAAACGGGTGCGCCAATTCAATTACATCCACGCGATGCGCTTCAGACAGGGCGTGAATTTGGGGCCCAAGCTTTATGCTGCGCGCCGCCCCCGTTGTTTGCAACAAGCCTTCCGCAACCAATGCATTAACAATGCGCTGCACAGTTGATCGTGGCATATCAATGCGTTTGGCAATGTCGCTCAAACTGAAACCATCGTTATTTTCTGTGCAAACCCGCAAGATTGCAGCAGCTTTTGCGATCACTTTAATGCCGTCTGTTGGAGCCATGGTAAATCCAAATTGTATCGTAATGCAGTACAAATTCTTACGTATTGACGAAATTAAAGTCAATACGTATCGTCATACAAAACAAAAATGAAATGGGAGATTAGAATGACGATCAAAGTGCGTGGCATTGAATTTCAAGCCAACCATGACAATCCGATGGGTTTGCATTTCACCAACCTGTCTCATCGTTGGGGTTTTCAATGCCCGAATTGGCCCTATTTTCCAGATGTAAAAATTGAACGCATTCATTACATGGCGAAATCTGGCGTGTTGTCGCAACGCATCACCACGTCGATGCATTCAACTACGCATATTGATGCGCCAGCCCATGTGGTGCAGGGCACGCCCTATATTGATGAAGTGCCGCTGCCGCATTTTTTTGGCTCTGGCATCGTGGTGCCTATGCCTAAGAAAAAATGGGAATCGATCACCGCTGATGATCTTGAAAAGGCTTGTGGCAAATCGATCAGGCCCCATGATGTGTTGATCCTCAACACAGGCTGGCACAAGGTTTATGAGGATGGTGATTATTTTGCCTATTGCCCGGGCTTTGTGCCATCGGCTGGCCAATGGATGGTGGACCATCAAGTGAAAGTGGTGGGCCATGATACGCAAGCCAATGACCACCCATTGGCCACGGCCATTGGCCCTCAACGCAACGGCCCGTTGTTACCGCATTTGGAAAAAGAATATTTCGAATGGTCAGGCGGCCATGATTGGGCCAAGGACTTTCCAGATTGGGAACCTGTGCATCAGATTCTGTTTAAAAACGGAATCCTCGGCATTGAAAATGTGGGCGGTGATTTAGATTCAGTCACCGGCAAACGCTGCACCTTCGCTTTCTTTCCGTGGAATTGGGATAAGGGCGATGGCTGCATCATCCGCTTGGTTGCCATCACTGATCCATCGCAAAATTATCGCATTGAACGCGGAGATCATTTCTAATGTTGGTCAAACGCTTTGCAGAAGCCTTGCCCTATGAAGCGCCCAACCATCGCGGTGTAGTTGGCTTACGTTTACAGGGCTTTGAAGAAGGTGGCCCAAAAAACCAGTGGCTGGGTTATTCACAGTTTCTGCCGGGCGGCGGGGCCGGGCCAGATTCAACGCCCTTTGAAAAAGTCTATGTGGTTCTTGAAGGCGAGATGACGGTGATCGTCAGCGGAGCTGAGACTGTGTTGCAAGCAATGGACTCATGCACCATTGCGCCGGGCGAGTTGCGCGAAATTACCAATCGATCAAACCATGTGTGTAAAATGTTGGTTGTTATCCCCTATCCGCCCGGAGCAAAGCCATGACGCAAGATTGGTTGAACAATCCACTTTCGCTTTTTGACATTAAAGGCAAAGTCGCGGTGATAACGGGTGCCTCAGGGGCCTTCGGTGCGCTTGCTGCAAAAGTTATGTCGGGTGCGGGTTGCAAGCTGGTTCTAACAGCAGGCAAGAAGGCTGAGCTTGATAAAATTGCCGCTGAATGTTCAACAGAAGTGGAAACCTTGAACATTCGTCCGTCTACGGAGCAAAATTGCAATGACATCATTGCCAAGGCCGTGGCGCGCTTTGGGCGTGTTGATATTCTCGTTGTTGCATCTGGCAAAAACGATGTTTCAAAAATAACCGATATGGCGCCTGAACGTTTTCTCGATGTGATGGACGCTAACGTTACCCAAAGCTGGTTGATGGCCAAGGCCGCAACAACACAAATGTTAAAACAGGGCCACGGCGGCAAAATTGTTTTGATGTCATCAGCGCGGGGCCTGCTTGGCCACCCCGGTGGGTATACGGCCTATTGCGCGTCCAAAGCTGCCGTCGATGGCATGACACGCGCACTTGGCTGTGAATTGGGACCAACCGGCATCACAGTCAACGCCATTGCGCCCACGGTATTCCGTTCGCCTCTGACGGAGTGGATGTTTGCCGATGATGACAAAGCAAAAGCCACAAGAGCTGGGTTCCTTGCTCGCGTGCCCAAGGGTCGCTTAGGAGAGCCTGCCGATCTTGCCGGGCCCTTGCTGTTCCTAACATCCAAAGCATCAGACTTTTATACCGGCCATATTCTCTATGCTGATGGGGGATATACGGCAGGATGAGATATTTATCCCTCCAGCATGTGTCCACGCTCATGCATGAAGGGGCCGTGGTGCCATTTAATCGAAGCCTCATGGCGCGAAACCACGCGGCTGAGGTTTTCCAGATTGGCGCGCAAATGGCTGATGAACTTTCGGTTGACGGGATCCATCCCCGAACGCCTGCGATAAACCATGCCGATCATGCGTTCGGGCTGGGGAATGTTCAAAGGCAAAATGGCAATGCGCGTGTCTTGTTCCAGCGAGCGGATGACAGACAGCGGCATGATGGCCAGTGCCTGCGTGGCCGCCAGATAATTCAAAACCGAATGCAAAGATCCGCCAGCATAGCGAATGGCCAATTCACCGATGCCAAGCGTCAACAGAATGTTGGTCAAGTCCAACATCAAGGGCGAACCCGGCAATGGAGCAACCCACGGATAGGCCAAAAAGTCGGCCTTGGTCAGCCGCTTGCGCAACAACAATGGATGAACCGCATTGCAAGCAACAACGTTGCGGGCCGGGATCAAAGGTTCAAATACCAACTCGGCACTAATTTCCTGTGTGCCTGCGGGGGTGACAGCCAAATCAATTTCGCCTGCGGTAAGCGAAGCTACAAGATCATTATAATGGCCATAAGACTGGTCAAAATGAATTCCGGGTTCCTTCAACTGAAAGCCCGCAATCACGCTGGATACAATGGCATCCATAAAAAATGGAACACCACCCACGCGCATGCGGCCAGAAACGCCACCGCGAAAACTGGCCACAGTTTCGGTGGCTTTGCGCGAGGCAGCAAGAATGGCCTTGCCATGCAAAGCCAGTTGCCTGCCCAAAGCGGTTGGTTGCAAGGGCCTTCTGCCCGGCACAAACAACGGCTCGCCCACCCGCTTTTCCATCATGGAAAGTGTGCGCGAAATGGCGGGCTGCGATTGGCCAATCAGCGCCGCACCTTCGGTCACGCCGCCAGCCTCAACCACGGCGGCCAGATGCATCAAATGTCTCTCATCAAACTTCATAACAAATCGTTATATTCAGTGTGCAAGTCTTTATCAACAGCGGGCTTTATTCAGGTTAGTCTCCTTTCCAACAAAGCGCCGAACGGCAGCAGAAAAAACATATGGGAGAACTAAAATGAGCATGATCAGTGGCTTTCACCACCTGACAATGAGCACCGATGGTGCCCAAGAAGACTTTGATTTTTTCACCAAAGACTTGGGTCTGCACAGCGTTAAACGCACAGTTTTGTTTGATGGCGTGTTGCCGGTTTATCACCTTTATTACGGCTCTAAAAATGGGGATGCTTCCACCATTTTCACCACATTCCCCTTCCGCAAGCCCGGTGTTTTTGGAAGGCGCGGCACCAATCAAACCAAAACAATTCAAGCGGCAATTCCCGTTGGGGCATCTGAGTTTTGGGTAAACCGCCTGAACAGCCGTGGTGTTAAAGCCACTAAAACCAGCCGCTTTGGCATAACCCGCGTTGCCCTTGAACACCCTTGCGGCATTCCGTTTGAATTGGTGGAAAACACTGGCGATATGCGCGAACCCATTACCAACGACAAGCAAGGCATTAGCCGCGAACACGGCATCAAGGGCATTTATGGCGTGGCCGTTTCTGTGGCAGATCGTTCCGCCATGGATGATTTTTTCACGATTGCAATCCCCATGAAAAAACTTGCCGATAGCCACGAAGGCTTAGCCTTTGCGGTGCCTGAAAATCACGGCCTCACTTCCGTTGTGGAAGTTTTACACGAGCCTGATCGGCCCCAAGGCACATGGACGCTTTCTGGCGGAACCATCCACCACGTGGCCTTGAATACCGGCAATGAAGAAAATCAACTAAAGCTGCGCGCCCATATTGAAGGCTTGGGCTTTACCGATATTTCAGAACAGAAAGATCGGAACTATTTCAAATCTTGTTATGTGCGTTCCCCCGGTGGTGCCATGTTTGAAATTGCTTGGACCGTTCCTGAAGGCTGGGCCAAGGATGAAGCGCCGGGCAGCATCGGCAAAACACTGGTGTTTCCACCATGGTTTGAAAACCGCCGCGCTGAAATGGTGGCGGGTCTAGAGCCAGCGACATTCGAGTAATGACCCAAAACACCGCACCACTTTTGCTGGGCCAAGCGTTGCAAAGCGCAGCGGTGGTGTGTGTGTTAACTCATGGCCGAGGCCAATCGCCCGAGATGATGCAAGAACACATTGTTTCTCGTCTGAAAACCAAGGGCGTTGGCTTGATTCTGCCCCGCGCCGCAACAGGCAGTTGGTATGATGCCCGCGCCATTGATCCGCTGACAGAAAAAACCAGCAACCAACTTGCAAGTTCATTGGAGCAAGTGAAGCAAGCGGCAGCAATGGTGCCTGCGGGTATTCCTGTGGTTATGGCAGGCTTCAGCCAAGGGGCATGTTTAACACTTGAGTATGCGTTTCATTTTGGGTCATGGCGTGGTGCCATGGTCAGCTTTACAGGTTGTAGGGTTGGCGTGGCCCAAGACGAACGCGCAAGAAAAGATCTTGCAGGCCTTCCGGTATATTTAAGTGGTGCTGATAAAGACCCATGGATTCCCCTCTACGCTTTTTCATCTGCCACGCAAGAACTGGGTTCAGCCCGCGCACGCCTGCGCAGCGATCTATTCCCCGGCCGCCAACATGAAGTGACTGATGTTGAAATTGCCGTGCTGCAATCAGCACTGGATCAACTTAGCTCAGGCAAAGAGGTGCAGTGGTGAAGGTTGCCATCATTGGTGCTGGTTTAATGGGCCATGGTTTGGCGCTTGTTTTTGCTGAAGGCGGGCATCAAGTTACAATCACCGATGCTTTCCCTGAAACTTTGCACAGCGTTAAAACCCGCATCGGGGAAACTTTAAAACAGCTTGAAAGAGATGGAAGAGTTGTTGACCGCGTTACCCCCAACCCGTCCCTCGAAGAAACTGTGGCAAACGCCGAATTCATTCTTGAAGCAGCGCCTGAAAAGCTTGAACTGA
Organism: Aestuariivirga sp.; assembly: GCA_043778995.1. Classification (GTDB taxonomy): domain Bacteria; phylum Pseudomonadota; class Alphaproteobacteria; order Rhizobiales; family Aestuariivirgaceae; genus Aestuariivirga. The sequence continues at coordinate 7,021 of JAYWFC010000144.1, read as the reverse complement.
AACAACAGTTGTTTGAACAGATTGAAGCCGCAGCACCAAGCGAAGCGATTTTCGCTTCCAACACTTCGGTTATGCCCATCACAAAGATTATGGCACGCGTTAAATCCAAACACCGAGCCATCGGCACGCATTGGTGGAACCCGCCTTTTCTGGTGCCACTTGTTGAAGTGATTCAAACAGCAGAAACTTCTGCTGATACAATCAACAAAACCATGGCCTTGATGAAGCAGTTGGGCAAAGTGGCTGTGCATGTTAAAAAAGATGTGCCGGGCTTTGTCGGCAATCGCTTGCAACACGCAATGTGGCGCGAGGCAATTTCTCTGGTTGAAAACGGCGTGTGTGATGCTGAAACTGTTGACCTTGTGGTGAAGAACAGTTTTGGCCGCAGGCTTGCAGTATTAGGGCCACTTGAGAACGCTGATCTGATCGGCACAGATTTAACACTCGATATACAAAACCAGGTTCTGTTTGATTTGGAAGATTCAAAAACATCGAGTTCTTATCTCGAAGCCCTTGTGCGTGATGGAAATCTCGGCTTCAAATCCAATCAGGGTTTTAAGCCGTGGACGGACGAGAAAAAGAGCGCATTGCGCGCCACTGTTCTCCAACACTTGAAAACAATAAATAAACTGCTTGGCAGCCAGGGAGGAAACCATGCCAAATAAAATGATCGTCAATCGTCGTACTATTCTCAAAGCAAGTGCAGGGCTTGTTGCAGCACCCGCAGTGTTGCGCCGCGCTTATGCAGCTGACACATTCAAAGTCGGTTTGGTCAGCCCAACCACAGGCCCCCTTGCAGGCTTTGGCGAAGCCCAAGATTGGGTGATCGCTGGCCTGAAAGATGCCATGACCAAACTTCCTGTGCCCATCGAGATCATTGCCAAGGACTCTCAATCCAATCCCAATCGCGCCGCCGAAGTGGCAACCGAGCTGATTGAGAAAGATGGCGTGAAACTTCTTCTGGGCAAAGATACGCCAGACACCACGAACCCAGTTGCAGACCAAGCCGAATTGAACGGTGTTCCCTGCATCACCAACAATTGCCCATGGCAACCTTATTTCTTTGGCCGCGGTGGCAAGCCTGCCGAAGGCTTCAAATGGACCTATCATTATTTCTGGGGCCTTGAAGATGTGATTGCAAACTTCTTGGCAATTTGGGATCAATCAGGCGCTGCCAAAGTTGTGGGCGGCCTGTTCCCCAATGATGCCGATGGCAATGCCTGGGGCGATGCAGATCGCGGCTTGGCCAAACCGCTGGCAGCAGCGGGTTATAAGATGGTGGACCCTGGTCGCTATCAACCTTTGAACAACGACTTCACCTCGCAAATCAGTGCGTTCAAAGCCGCTGGCGTGGAGATTATCACTGGTGTGATGATCCCCCCTGACTTTGCAACCTTCTGGGCCCAAGCAGCCCAACAAGGCTTCAAGCCAAAAGTGGCAACAATAGGTAAGGCCTTGCTGTTCCCCGCTTCTGTTGGCGCTTTGGGCGATCGTGGCGACGGTTTAACATCGGAAATTTGGTGGTCACCCAACCATCCGTTCAAGTCCAGCCTTACGGGCCAATCAGCCAAGGAACTGGCAGATGCTTACACCGCAGCAAGCGGCAAACCATGGACACAGCCTTTGGGCTTTGCCCATTCAATTTTTGAAGTTGCTTTTGATGTGATCAAGCGCGCCAAAGACTTGAAAGATCCTGAGTCCATCCTTGCTGCAATCACTGAAACAGATCTGCAAACCATCACTGGCCCCATCAACTGGAAAGCTGGGCCAAACGTTCCCGTGAAGAACGTGTGCAAAACCCCGCTTGTGGGCGGGCAATGGACCAAGGGCGACAAAGGCTATGATTTGGTGATCACAGCCAATCCACAACAGCCAAGCATTCCCGTTGGTGGCAAGGTGCGTTTGTTGGGTTAAGTCCAACTGTTTTAACTCTCCGCTGTCATCCCCATGAATGTGGGGATGGCAGCATTTGCATTTTGAAACATGTGGGAATTCATGCCGCTCTTGGCTTTGAACAATTTGAACAAGCGTTATGGCGCGTTGGTGGTGACTGACGGGGTTAGTCTTGACGTGGCCAAAGGCGAGATTGTGGGAATTCTTGGCCCCAATGGCGCTGGCAAAACCACGTTGTTTAATTTGGTCACAGGCACCGTTCAGCCCAATTCTGGCCGCGTGGTTTTCAAAGGTGAAGATATTTCAAACCAAGATGCCGCAACGCGCTGCAAGCAAGGCATATCGCGTTCATTTCAAGTGCCACAGCCATTTAACGGCATGACAGTTTTTGAAAATATTTTGGTGGGAGCAACCTTCGGAAGAGCAAATGCAAATCCTGAAAGCCACGCGCTGCAAGTTCTTGAACTCACAGGCATGAAGGCCAAGGCCAATCAACTTGCCGGGTCCATCACGTTACTTGAAAGAAAACGCCTTGAACTTGCGCGCGCGCTGGCAACTGAACCTGAACTGCTCTTACTTGATGAAATTGCAGGCGGGCTAACCGAACGCGAATGCCGATCATTGCTTTCGGCCATCCGCGATGTTCATGCTTCTGGTGTTACTATAGTGTGGATTGAACACGTGGTGCACGCACTTTTATCCGTGGCGCAACGGCTTGTGGTGTTGAATTTCGGCAAACTGATCTCTGATGGAAAACCCGAAGCGGTGATGAACAGCCGCGAAGTGAAATCAGTTTATCTGGGTGAAGACGCGCATGTCTGATGCCCTACTTGCCATCGAAAATCTTGAAGCCTGGTATGGTGATGCCAAGGTGCTGCATGGCTTATCATTTGATTTGAAGCGAGGCGAAGTCTTGGCATTGATCGGTGCCAACGGTGCTGGCAAATCGACGCTGCTCAAATCTATTTGCGGCCTGTTGCGCAAGAAAACTGGCCATGTTCATTTTAAGGGCCAAGACATTTCAAATAATGTTGCCAATGAAATTGTTGCCATGGGCATTGCCTTGGTGCCCGAAGGGCGCAGGCTTTTTCCTTCGCTTTCAGTCGAAGAAAATTTGGTGCTGGGCGGCAAGGTGGAGAGAAAAGGGCCATGGTCTTTAAACGCCATTTACAATCTTTTCCCAATCCTCAAAGAAAAGCGCAACGCGCCTTCCACATCGCTTTCAGGGGGCCAACAACAAATGGTGGCCATTGGTCGGGGCCTCATGTCAAACCCCGAACTAATTTTGCTGGATGAGTTAAGCTTGGGCTTGGCCCCGATCGTCATCAAAGATATTTACGACATGTTGCCAAAGATTGTGGGCAATGGCTTGACTGCAATTTTAGTTGAACAAGATGTAACCCGCGCACTTTCATCGTGTCAGCAATTTTTATGCATGCAGGAAGGCCATATCTCACTGGCCGGCGCGCCGAAGGCCTATTCCAAAGATCAAATTTCTGCAGCCTATTTTGGGATGCAATAATGATCTGGTTGAACATCATCATTCAAGGAATTTTAGTGGGCGGGCTTTACGCGCTGTTTGCGGCGGGCTTGTCGTTGATCTTTGGTGTGATGCGCTTAGTCAACATTGCCCATGGGGATTTGATTGTGGCGGTGGCTTATCTCACTTTAACAGTTGTGAATTTCACTGGGCTTAATCCGCTGCTCAGCCTCATTTTCGTGGTGCCTTTGGCCATGCTGTTTGGCTATGGCTTGCAGCGTGGAATTTTAAACCGCACGTTGGGCAAAGATATCTTGCCGCCATTGCTTGTTACCTTCGGCCTTTCTGTCATTTTGCAAAATGGCTTGCTTGAAATTTTTACCGCAGATAGCCGCAAGCTGAGTGCGGGAGTGATCGAAACGGCCAGCTTTGATATTTTGCCGGGTGTGGCCATTGGCCTTCTGCCTTTGCTGCAATTTGTTGTGGCTGTTGCTGTCATCTGGGGTTTGCAATTTTTATTTTACAACACCAGCCTTGGTCGATCATTTCGCGCGGTGTCAGATGATGCTGAAACCGCTTTGTTGATGGGGCTTGATCAGCGCAAAACCTATGCTTGGGCCATGGCGCTGTGTTTGGGTGTTGTTGCCATCGCTGGTGTTTTTCTCGGCGTGCGCTCTAACTTTGATCCCTTTATGGGGCCGGGCCGTTTGATTTTCGGCTTCGAAGCCGTGATCATTGGTGGTCTTGGCAATCTTTGGGGCACATTGGTAGGCGGCGTTATCTTGGGCGTGTCTCAAGCCATCGGCGCACAGATCAATCCGGGCTGGCAGTTGCTGGCCGGGCATTTAGTTTTTCTTCTGGTTCTCGCATTTCGGCCAAAGGGCCTGTTCCCGAGGATTGATCGATGAACGCCATAATCACCAGGTCAACCCAAGCCAGCAGCATTGCAGCCTTCGCAGCATTGATCATTTTTGCATTGCTCATCATTGCTCCGTGGTGGGGTGCCACGTCCACACTCAGGCTGATCGGCGAGTTCATGGTCTATCTGGCATTGGCTTCGCTATGGAATTTGCTGGCGGGTTATACGGGCCTTGTTTCTGTTGGCCAGCAAGCCTTCGTGGGCTTTGGCAGCTATACCTTAATGTCGCTGTGCGTGCTGTTGGGATTTAACCCACTGCTGGCCATTCCCATCGCCGGTCTTGCCGCAGTGATCATTGCGCTGCCTGTGGGCAAACTGGTGTTTCGTTTACAAGGCGCTTATTTCGCCATTGGCACATGGGTGGTGGCCGAAGTGTTTAGATTGTTGGCCGCACAAATAACTGTGCTGGGCGGTGGGTCTGGCTTGAGCCTTCCCGCACAAGTCTTAAAGCAAATCGCTGAAACCAAATTCTGGCGCGAAGCCACAATCTATTGGTTGGCCTTGGCACTGGGCATCGGTGCGCTGGCATTGGTCTATGGCCTGTTGCGTTCGCGCATCGGCTTGGCACTAACAGCCATTCGCGACAGTGAAGTAGCCTCTTCAAGCCTTGGCATTAGCATCGAAAAAGTGAAATACGCGGTCTATGTTGCTGTGGCTGGCATGACTGCGATGGTCGGATCGCTGATTACCTTGCAAAAAATACGCGTTTCACCCGACGCTGCTTTCAGCGTGAATGATTGGACAGCCTTTGTCATTTTTATTGTTGTCATTGGCGGCATCGGCACCATCGAAGGACCGATCATCGGCACAATTATTTATTTTCTGTTGCGCGAATTTTTAGCAGACTTAGGTTCGATCTATCTCTTGTTGCTTGGTGCATTGGCCATCATCATCATGCTTGTCGCCCCCAAAGGCATCTGGGGTTATTTTGCCGGTCGTTGGAACGTGTCACTGTTCCCCACCGGTTATGTTGTGAATGTGAAGGATTAAACCATGGCCAATAAAGTTATTATATCAGTGGCAATAACGGGCGGCATTCATACGCCAACCATGTCGCCACATTTGCCCATAACGCCAGACCAAATCGCAGAACAGTCGATTGCTGCGGCCAAGGCTGGTGCATCAATCATTCATCTTCATGCTCGTGATCCGAAAGACGGCAGACCAACGCCAGACCCGGCGGTGTTCATGCAGTTTCTGCCGCGTATCAAACAATCTTGCGATGCTGTGATCAATATCACCACGGGTGGTGGGTTGAATATGACTGTTGATCAACGCTTAGCCGCCCCCTTGGTGGCCAAGCCTGAGATGTGTTCGCTCAACATGGGCTCTATGAATTTTGCCCTTCACGGTTTGGCTGATCGTTACAAAGATTGGAAGCATGATTGGGAAGAGCCTTATCTGCGTGGCACTGATGATTTTATCTTCCGCAACACCTTCAAAGATATTGCGCGCATTCTCAAAGATCTGGGCGAACAACACGGCACACGCTTTGAACATGAATGCTATGATGTGGGCCATCTTTATAATCTTGCACATTTTGTGGATAAGGGCGCCATCAAGCCGCCATTCTTCGTGCAAATGATTTTTGGAATATTGGGCGGTATCGGTGCAGATATGCGCAACTTGATGTTTATGAAAGAAACCGCCGATAAATTATTTGGCAAAGATTATCGTTGGTCGGTTTTGGCCGCAGGCAAAAACCAAATGGCCTTTTGCACGCAAGCCGCAATGATGGGCGGCAACGTGCGCGTGGGGCTGGAAGACTCGCTTTATATTGGCAAAGGCAAACTTGCCACATCCAACGCCGAGCAAGTTTCCAAAATCCGCCACATCATCGAAGAGCTTGGATTAGAGATTGCCACGCCCACTGAAGCGCGTGAAATTCTCGCCCTTAAAGGTGGCGACAGGGTGGGCTTTTGAACATAAACCCTTTTATCTATATGGCACTTCCAACGCGTGTTGTGTTCGGGCGTGGCAGGCTGGCCGATGTTGCAGCCGAAGCAAAACGCCTGGGCATGAAGCGTCCATTGGTGATCACTACAAGCCATCAAGCCACCTCTGGCCTTGCCATTATCAAACAAGTGGGCGGCGTGGCTTTCGCCGCTGCGGCTATGCACACGCCAGCCAACGTAACAGAGCAGGCATTGGCCATTGTTAAAGCAGAAGGGTGTGATGGCACCATTTCCTTGGGCGGTGGATCATCCACTGGCCTTGGCAAAGCCATCGCCTTGCGCACAGACTTGCCCCAACTGGTGATCCCCACAAGTTATGCCGGATCTGAGATGACCAACATTCTGGGTGAAACGTCAGATGGTGCCAAGACCACAAAACGCGATGCAAAAATCCAACCCGAAAGTGTGATTTACGATCCTGATTTGCTGGATACATTGCCTGATAATTTTGCCGCCACATCTGGCATGAACGCCATCGCCCACGCTGTTGAAGGGCTTTATGCGGTGGATGGCAACCCGATCATATCCTTAATGGCGGAAGAAGGCATTCGCGCCCTTGCCACGGCCTTGCCAAAGGGCAAATCGGGCCATGATGAAGCGCTTTATGGCGCGTGGCTTTGTGCAACGGTTTTGGGCTCGGTTTCAATGGCGCTGCATCACAAGCTTTGCCATGTATTGGGCGGCAGTTTCAATTTGCCCCACGCAGAAACCCATACGGTGATTTTGCCCCACGCCACGGCCTATAATGCCAAGGGATCGCCTGAAGCCATGGCC
>JAYWFC010000143.1:0-9039 GCA_043778995.1 Aestuariivirga sp. | reverse complement strand
GGTTGCGGGAGCCAGATTTGAACTGACGACCTTCAGGTTATGAGCCTGACGAGCTAAAGATATCTCCGTCTATACTAATTCCAAAGTGTCCAAATCAGCAATTGGAAAAGCCGAGAAATGCTGTGCATTTCATTGAAGCTTTCACGATTTGCTGTGAGTTAGCCAACTCAGTTTTGTAATAGGGAATTGTTCAATCCGGTCGAAAATGAAATAATTATCTGCAACATTTTCGAAACTCGCATCGACCAATCCAAGCATGAATTTTTGACGGTATATTTGACGGTAATGGACAAAGTAGACCCAGAAATATGTATTCATATCAATGCAGAAATGGTGCGGTTGATGATCGAGTGGGAGTGAGTGCGGTCGAAAGTGGCCTTGGCGCGATGAAGGCCCAAGCGCACTGCACGTTGCCGCTCATTATGCGGTTTGTTTTTTGCCGCCCAATGTTTCAGCCGTGAACCAACTTAAAATTGCCAGTGGTGCGCCGATGCCATAAATCCATGGCGTGCCGAAATATTGCCCAAGGCTGCCCAAAAGCGGCGGTCCGATGAGAAATATCATAAATGATGTTTGCACCATTGAGGCCACGTTGATGGCAGAGGGTCTGTCGGTCATTTGTGCGGCGGCCGACACAGCAAGCGGGAACATGGCGCTGTTGCCAATGCCAATCAAGGCAAAACCCAACAACGACATGGCAGGGTTTATCGATAAAAACACAATCACAGTGCCCATAAACAATACACCTGAAAGAAGGCGCGAAACTTTGGCTGGGGAATGGGTTTCAATATAGGCATCAGCAAAAAAGCGGGTAATGGCTTGTGAAAGTGCAACCGTGGCCACGGCAATGCCAACCACAAATGGGCCAGAGCCGAACATGGTTTGCATATAAATTGCAGACCAATCGATGCCCGCACCTTCCATCAACATTGCTGCGATTGTTACTGTGACCAGACTTAAAATTGCCATGCTGGGAAACGAAAATTTGGGGCGCTCAATTCCGCTTTCGACCACGCGCGTTGGTGAATGTTCAAACTTGCCCAGAAATGTTGCAACGCCAATGGCAATGGCGGGCGCAATCAACGCCAGCCCAAGTTGGGGCGAAATTGCTGCCTGGCCCATGGCCGCGCCGCATAGGCCCGCTGCAAAAAAGCCAAAGCTCCAGAATGAATGGGCGCGGTTCATAATGCGCCTGCCCACCAAGTGTTCAACGCGGTCTGCCTCTGTGTTCAATACAATTTCAATGCAGCCAATCAAAAAACCAATGGGCAAAAGGGCCAAGAAAAACAAAGGCGGATAGATCGCGTGCACGGCCAAGGCATAGCCAGTGGCCACACAGGGAATTGCCGTGAGAATTGTGCGCCTGAAGCCCAAGCGCTCTATCCACGGTGTAGCAAAGGTCAGCGCCAACATTGTGCCTGCTGGAACGCCAATCAGGCTGAGGCCAAGTGTTTGATCGCCCACGCCCATATTTTGCTTCACATCGGCCATGCGCGGAAAAATGCTGCCCATGGCAAAAGCGTGAAGAAAAAATCCGGCAAATATCCGATGTTGGGGTGAAAGAGTTAATCCAAAGGCCATGGTGATGCTTTCAAGAAAGTTTAAATCTTTGGCTGTGGTGCCATTTGGTTATCAATACTGCTGAGGCTTCCTAACACGTCCAACAGAAATGTGTTCAGGGCCAGCTTGCCCGAATCTTCCAAACTTTGTTCATCGCCCAACACAAAATTGCGCAGGCTGAAACGTTTTTCAGAAATTGCCACGGCCACATCGCGGGGCAGGGCGGGCAACACCAAGGCGCTTTCTTCCTTGGGCCAAGATGAGCCCACGTTTTCATTGCGCACGGCCACAAACAGATCAATGCCTTCTTGCTCATAAATAACTTTTGCGGCTTTTAATGATGCGGCAACGCGGTCCACCACAAAAAACACCACAATGCGAAAGCCTGCTTTTTTTGCTTCTTCGAAAACCTGAAGTTCTTCAGCCGCTTTGAAAAATTCCCACAGGTGGCGTGCGGGCAAATCCACAATGTAATCGCGGCCGGGTGCACCTAAAATTGTGTCGAACACTTTCATCTGGCCCTGCATGGTTGCAAAATCTGCCAGCGCCGTGCGGCCGGGAAAAAATTGACGAAGCGGGCCATCGGGTGCGTCTGTGTCAATTATAAAGGGGTCTTTGCCATCCAGCAAAAGATAATCGGACAAGAGCCGCGCCAGCAAAGTTTTGCCATTGCGGTTCTCGTCTGACGCGGTGATATAAACCGTGGAAGCGTGGGCCACGGGGCTTTATGCTTTAGATAAGGTTAGGCGCGCGGCCGCCAGAGGTTATCTCTTGCAACATTTGCACATGAGCTAATTCAGCATCAATTTCTGAAACCCATTTTTTCACATACCCGCGCAACACAAACGAGAATTTGCCAGCTGATCCATCTGCCGCTTTGTTATCAATGAAGTCTTTGAACGTTACGCCAGCGACGTCTACTTGCTCGTAAGCCATTTCGTTGAGTTTCGGGATGTTGATTTCCTGGGCCTTTGGAATGGCTGAAAAATATTTCTTGTGAGTGGCATCATCCCATTCAAAGAAATTGGTTTCGTTGATGGAGTTTCTTGCCACAACATAGCTAACCCCTTGCAGATATTTTGCAATCTCACCAATTTCATCAAGCGATGCGATGGATGAACCCACAACATGCATCAGCCCCATGTTGAACACACCATTGCGTGCGGCTTCCAAAACGCCAATGCGTTCAAACAAATCCAAGGCATATGACAAGTTGCCGGCTTTCAAATCAACGATGGTGACGGGAACATTGGCAGATTCCATCGTGTCCAAAACTTTCATTTGGTGGGCCACATTGGACAGATCAATCACCTCAGTGATGGCTGGATAAAAGCGGCGCAAGCTGCCGCGCGGATTTTCAGTGTCGAAGGCACGGGTTAGAACGTTTTTGCGGGCAAAATAATCTAATAGCGCGCGCGAAATTGTAGTTTTGCCGACGCCGCCCTTATCTGCGCCGACGAGAATTAAAGTTGGTTTCATAGATGCCTCCGATTAAATGAATTTCCGTTGCCGCCCGACAAACGAAGCACTTGTCTAACATGGAAGCTTTTTTGAGTATACGAGTAATCAGCCTCTAATCTTTGCCATTAACAGTGGTGCAGACAATGATTTGAGCCACGCTTCATTCCCAGCTATAGTTTGCCCCATGTCACAGCACACTGTTCAAAAACGCCTCACGGCACCTGATATTCGCGCCCGCAAAAACTTGGCGCCGATTGTGTCGCTCACCTCTTATCATGCGCACACCGCCGCCATCGCCGATAAATATGTAGATTTTTTGTTGGTAGGCGATTCGCTCGGCATGGTGATGCACGGGTTTGAAACCACGTTGCCTGTGCCCCTTGAATTGATGATCATGCATGGGCGCGCTGTAACACGCGGGGCCCGCCACGCGCTTGTGGTGGTTGATATGCCTTTTGGCTCTTATGAAGAAAGCCCGGCGCAGGCATTTCGCAACGCCGCCAAAGTGATGAAAGAAACCGAGTGCGGCGCTATTAAAATTGAAGGTGGCTTGCGCATGGCTGAAACCATCAAGTTTTTGTCCGAACGGGGCATCCCCGTCATGGCGCATATTGGTTTGACGCCACAATCCATCAACGTGTTTGGCGGCTTTAAAACCCAAGGACGTGAACGCGCGCAATGGGCCGCCATTGAAGCAGATGCTGTTGCCGTGAGTGAAGCTGGTGCCTTTGCCGTTGTGCTTGAGGCTGTGGCTGAACCCTTGGCCGCAAAGATTACCAAAATGATTGATATTCCCACAATCGGCATTGGTGCATCGGCATCATGTGATGGCCAGATTTTGGTGATGGAAGATATGTTGGGTCTTTCACCGCGCGTGCCAAAATTTGTGAAAGAATTTGGCGAAGTGGGCAAGGCCATTGAAAAAGCCATTGCATCTTATGCCGATGATGTGCGCACAAGGGCATTTCCGCTGCCAGAAAACACTTACGATGTGAAAGATTAGGTGGGCAATTACGGCTGATTAGAACTCTTGGCCGAATCGCGCTAGCATCGTGGTCTATCAATTAACCGGGGAAAATGACTATGAGCAAAAGAGATGATTTGATCGCAAAATATGCTGGCGATTTAAAAGCCAAATGCGGCATGACAGCAGATATGGATTTGTTGACAAAAGTTGTGATCGGCTGTGGCCCATCCATTTATAATGCTGATGCAGAAACTGTTTCAGGCACCCAAGAATCAGAACTTGAAACTGTGAAGCAAAACTTCTTGGTGAAGAAGTTGGGCATGGCCAATGGACCAAAGCTAGATGAAGCCTTGGCCAAGGTTTTAGAAATCTATGGCAAATCCAACCGCAACAAATATCGCGCTGTGGTTTATTACATGCTGACAAAGCATTTCGGCAAAGAAGCCGTTTACAAATAATAAAAAGGGCCTCGGCCCTTTTTTCATTCATTCTCAATTTCGACACAGATCACACTATGCTCAGCTGAATCAGAGGTGATTTGATGGGTATAGATCGGCGCAATTTTTTAGGTGCAGCGGCTGCTGTTGTAGTGGGCCCGCGCATGGTATTTGCGCAAACTCAAACTGGCATAACATTGACCGCTGAAAAAGCTGCAATGGCTTTGGTGAAAGGCTCCAACAAAACGCCCGTCTGGCGCTTTGAAAAAGCTAAACCTGTGGCCATTTTACGCGCCAAGCAGGGCCAAGTGTTTTCTGGCCAGATTGTAAATACACTCGACAAGGAATTGTGGTTCCATTGGTTTGGCATTCGCGGTGATGTGAAGGCGATGACAATCAACGTGTTGCCCAACACCACACAAAGTTTTTCGTTTACCCCGCCCGATGCTGGCACATTTTGGTTTGGGCCATTGCTGCATGCGTCTGAACAGCGTGATCGCGGGCTTTATGGCATGTTGATTGTGGAAGAGACTGTTCAGCCCGCTTTGCAAGATGTGCCATTGATTGTGGATGATTGGCTGCTTGATGAAAAAAGACAAATCGTCGAAGGCTTTGAAAAGTTAGAAGCCGCCATAGCAGATGGCCGCATGGGCAATTGGTTCACCGCCAATGGCATGTTTCAATCGAAAATAAAACTCGATGTGGCAAAGCCATTGCGCTTGCGCGTTCTCAACGCCGCCAACGCCCGCACCATCAAACTGTTGATGAAAGATGCGGAGATGGAGGTTTTGGCATGGGATGGCCAGCCTATAACGCCATTTGCGTATGGCCGAGACGCGCTGGTTTTGGCACCGGGGCAACGGGCTGATATTCTGATCAGATCGCTTCGCAGCGACATTACAGTGCAACTTGATATGCCAGAAGACGTGGTTGAATTGGCGTTTTTGGTGCCGGGTGGCAAAGGCCCAACGGCTGCACTGCCCGCTGATTTTGCGCTAGCGCCAAACCCAGTCTCTGCCTTGGGTGATGTATCCACCGCCCGCCACGTTGCCATTACGCTTCAGGGCGGGGCCAAGGGTGGCCTTAAATCCGCGAAGTTGGGTGATCAAGATTTGGACATGCGCGGGCTTTTGGAACACGGGCTGGCCTGGGCCATCAACGGCATTGCAGGCATTGGTGGGCCGGTTTTGTTTGATGCCAAGAAGGGCGAAACCATTGTTCTGGATGTGGATAATCAAACCACTTTTGCTCAAGCCTTGCACATTCATGGCCATGTTTGGCAGGCCATTGAACAAGATGGCCAAGCACTGGGCGCACCCAATTGGCGCGATACGGCGGTGGTTCCGGCCCTTGGCAAAATGAAATTGGCCTTAGTTTGCGATAACGTGGGCCTTTGGCCCATTCACAGTTTAATTGCCGAACGCAGCGACGCTGGTCTTATTGGCGCCTTTTCGGTTGTGTGAATTGCCTTGATTTGGGCATCTAGCTGATTTACTCACCACACAACAATGGAGCTTGATTTTGAGCGAGAGTGATGACGCCATATTTCGTGAGGTGGACGATGAAGTTCGCCAAGACGAATATAAAAAACTGTGGGACAAATATGGCAAATATGCTGGCACCGTGGCTTTGCTGTTTGTGGGTGCCGTTGCCGCTTGGCAAGGCTATCAATATTATCAACAAAAGCAGGCTGAAGAAGCCAGCGTGTTTTATTTTGACGCGTTGAAAAAAGCCACGTCTGGCAAGGGCGATGATGCCTTGGCCTCTTTGGCTTTGGTGCATCATGTTGGCTATAGTCAGTTGGCCCAAATTCAACAGGCAGGCATTTTAGGTTCAAAAGGCGATGTTGAAAAAGCCGTTGCGGCTTATGACGCATTTGCGGCTGACGCAAAGTCTGATGCAGCGCTGGCTGATTTGGCGCGCATTCGTGCAGGCTATTTGCTGGTGGATACACAATCGCCTGATCAACTTTTAACGCGTCTTGGTCGCTTTGATAAAGATGATGCGCTGTGGCACAATGAGGCGCGCGAAATTTTCGGGCTTTCGGCTTGGCGTGTGAAAGACTTTGCTATGTCTGACAGATATTTCAAAGCGGTTGCTGCTGATAAAGAGGCATCAGGTGCTATGAAGCAACGTGCTGAAATGATGCTCCAGTTAATTTCTCCCAACTTGAAAAAGTGAAAACCATGATGATGAAACATGTTTTGATTGCTGCTTTAACCGTGGCGCTGCTTTCTGGCTGCACAACGTTGAAAAAAGTAACAGGCCAGCAGAATGATACTGTTCTGCCCGGTTCGCGTGAAAATATTTTGCCGCCAGACCAGCAAACAGCGCGTGACCCTATCGTCACCGGCCAACCGCAAATGCCACAACAGGGCATGGGTGCAAAGCCCATGTCTCCACAGGGAACAGCACCCTTAAAGATGCCTGCGCAAAATGCGGGCGATCCGCCATGTGATCCAAATGTGGATTTGTGCCCAGAAGCCTTGCCGCCAGATCCGCTGCCGCCGCCATCAGTGGCAGCACCAGTGCCCGTAAAGCAAGCCATGGCTAAAAAGCCTGTTGCCGGAAAGGCTGATGCCAAGCCGCTTGGTGTTAAAAAGCCAGTGATTATCAAGAAGAAGAAAAAGAAGGTCGTTGTGGCAAAGCCCGCCGTGCCCGCTGATGCGGCGGCACCGGCTGTGCCAGCAGTTCCTGCGGTTCCAGCTCCGCCGCCACCGACGCCACCTGCGCAATGACAGTCACTGTCGCCATCCTTGGGCGTCCGAATGTTGGAAAATCAACCTTGTTCAATCGCTTGATTGGGCAAAAGATTGCGCTTGTGGATGATCAACCCGGTGTGACCCGTGACAGGCGCGAAGGTGTGGCTCAATTGGCTGACATCAGTTTCAACGTGTTTGACACGGCCGGATTTGATGAAGCAAAAAAGGGTAGCCTCGAGGCGCGGATGAGCGAGCAAGCCTCTGAAGCAGCGCGCTTGTCGGACCATGTGTTTTTTGTGATTGATGCGCGTGCGGGTGTAACCCCCGTTGATAAAATGTTTGCCGAGAAAATTCGCAAAATTGGTAAGCCCGTCACCGTTCTGGCCAATAAGGCTGAAACAAAGCTCATTCAGCAAACTGTGCCTGAAGCTTTTTCACTGGGTTTTGGTGAACCCTTTGCCATTTCAGGCGAACACGGCGAAGGCTTGGAACACATCTATGGCATTGTGAAGCCGTTGGTGGTGGCTGATCTGAAGATCAACCCTATTGTTGAAGAAGAAGAAATTGAAGAGCGTTTTGACCCTGATTATGAAGGGCCAGAAAAGCCATTGCGGCCGTTGCGACTTGCCATCATTGGCCAGCCCAATGCCGGCAAATCCACTTTGGTCAACGCGCTGCTGGGCGAAGACAGAATGTTAACCGGCCCCGAAGCTGGCATTACACGCGATGCCATTTCGAATGATTGGGAATGGCAAGGCCGCGAAATTAAACTGTGGGATACGGCTGGCATTCGCCGCAAAGGCAAAGTGAAAGAAAAGTTGGAAAAGCTTTCCGTCACCGATGCTTTGCGCGCTGTAAAATTTGCTGAAGTTGTTGTGGTGTTGGTGGATGCTTCCTTCTCAATCGAGAAACAAGATTTAACGCTGTGTGACCTTATTGCCCGCGAAGGCCGTGCCATTGTTTTGGTTTTAAGCAAGTGGGATTTGGTTGAAGATAAAAACGCAGCGTTGCGCAAAGTGAACGAAATTATGGAAGATATTTTGCCCGAAATTCGCGGCCTTCCTATTGTCACGCTTTCAGCCAAACAGGGGCGCGGTGCTGAAAAAATGATGCAGGCGGTTTTGGCCGCCGAGAAAAAGTGGAACATTCGCATTTCCACATCAAAAATGAACAAGTGGCTGGAAGGTGCGATCTCTAAAAACCCGCCGCCCGCACCGGGTGGTCGGCGTATTAAAATTCGCTATGCCACGCAAGCCAACGCAAGGCCGCCAACTTTTGCCTTGTTCGGCAACCAACTTGATAAGCTGCCGCAAAGCTATCAGCGCTATCTGATGAATGGCTTGCGCGAAACATTGGGCTTAGAGGGCATTCCGATCCGGTTTGCGCTGCGTGGAACCAAGAACCCGTTTGATAAGTGATAAGGCTTTTAAGCTTTAGCGCTTAACCGTTTTTTCCCCGATTGCGCATCAGAATCTGATGTTATCAGTTGAGTCACATTCACTTCTCTCCATCGGCGGGCTTGACCCGCCGATCCAGTTTTTCAGTCCATGTGCTGGTAGATTTCTGGGTGGGCGGGTCAAGCCCGCCCATGGAGGAGGAAGTCTGGGATCAATTGAAAGAAATCAGGCTCTAGCTAAGCTTAAACAAGCCTGTCTTGGCGAATTTATAAACTGCTGCACTATCAGTAAATTCATCTGTACACAGAGGAATAATTTGCGCGGCCACTTCATCGGCTGTTGGTAAATCCATCGGGTTTTCGCCGGGCATGGCTTCGGCGCGCATTCTGGTGCGGGTGGGGCCGGGGCTGAACATGTTGGCTTTCACTGAGGTTGTGGCGGTTTCAGCGGCATAGGTTTTAACCATGGCTTCAAGCGCTGCCTTGGAAATGGAATATGCGCCCCAATAGGCGGGC
>JAYWFC010000142.1:0-9067 GCA_043778995.1 Aestuariivirga sp. | reverse complement strand
AATGCCTTTGCGGCGAAATATCCAAAGGGCACAGAGCTTGAAGGCGAAGTGAAGAACATGACTGAGTTTGGTCTGTTCATCGGCCTTGATGGCGATGTTGACGGCATGGTGCATTTGTCTGATCTTGATTGGAAAGTTCCTGGCGAAGAAGCCATCAAGAACTACAAAAAGGGCGATATGGTCAAAGCTGTCGTTCTTGATGTTGATCAAGAAAAGGAACGCATCTCGCTTGGCATTAAGCAACTCACCGAAGGTGGTGCTGGTGCTGCTGCCGGATCGTCTGCTCCAAAAGCAGCTGGTGCTTCATCTGGTGCGCCCCGCAAGGGTTCGAAAGTCACCTGCGAAGTTCTCAAAGTTGAAGATGGCGGCTTAGAAGTGCGCATCTCTGGCACAGACATCACAGCCTATGCCAAGCGTGGCGATTTGGCCCGTGATCGTGATAGCCAACGTTCAGATCGTTTTGCCGTTGGTGAAAAGTTTGATGCAGTGATCACGGCCATGGATGCCAAGGCCCGCAAGGTTAACGTGTCGATCAAGGCTTTGGAAATTGCCGATGAACGCGAAGCGGTGGCCCAATATGGCTCATCCGATTCAGGCGCGTCGCTCGGAGATATTCTCCAAGCCGCAATGAAAAAGTCAGAAACCGAAAAGTAAAAAACAAGGGCCGGATGAAAATCCGGCCCTAATTGTTTGTGGGTGAGTTGGGTGCTGCTTTTGAGCCAAGGCGGACATCGAGCAATCCTCTAACCTCAACTGGCAGTATTGTGGAAATTGCTGATCGTTGGCATGCTCGCTTTTTGATTGCTTAATCACCGGAAACGAAAGAATTTCTCTGCGTCGTTTACTTACCAACAGATGCATCTGGGTAGATCAAGACTGATGGCAATAAAGTCTGGAATACGAAACATGAGGCTCACGCAAGAACTTGTTGCGCGGTGCCACCGTGTTGTCCAAGATCCTGGCCCTGAACCAAAGTACGACTACTTCGGAGAGGATGACTATGCAGCAGCTACTGCGGCAATTTTGGACGGAAAGCCAGACGGACCATTGTGGCTTTTTGCCTATGGATCGCTCATCTGGAAACCTGAGTTTCCGACAATGGAGACGCGGAAAGCTACTGCAGCAGGATGGCAGCGTGCCTTTTCTTTGAAAGTTGAACAGTTTCGTGGTTCACCTGAGCAACCAGGTTATATGATGTGTCTTGACCGCGGTGGCGTTTGCGAAGGCTTAGCTTTGCGACTTGGCGATGAGGACCTTCCGGGCCAAATCGGTGCACTATTATTGCGCGAGATTGGTAGTCACGAAGCTTTAGAAGGTGTTCGTTGGATTGATGTTCAGACGGCGGAAGGCGCGCTGCGAGCCCTGGTGTTTTATGCCTATCCCCACCTATTGGACAACTATTCTGAGAACCGGCCAATGGTAGACGTTGCTCGTGCATTAGCCCGGGCTTGTGGACACTGGGGTTCCGGCGCCGAATACTTATTCAACACAGTTTCGCATCTTGAGGAAAAGGGTATTCACGAACCTAGCCTTTGGCAGTTGCAAGAGTTGGTGGCAGATGAAATTGAGAGGGGTTGAACGTGGCGATGATATTCTCCTTCTGGCCTTAAGTGGACATTCAACCCGCCTCTCATCTCCCCTTCTCTCACCTTGACCTTTGCGTTTCAAAGTTTAAGCTATGAATATTGTTAACTCATTGGCGTTTGAATCATGATCAAGTCTGAACTTGTGCAAAAAATTGCTGATAAAAATCCGCATCTCTATCACCGCGATGTGGAACGTATCGTCAATCGTGTTTTTGATGAAGTGATTGATGCCATGAAAGGTGGATCGCGTGTTGAACTGCGCGGCTTTGGGGCTTTCTCGGTGAAGGAACGCAACGCCAGGCTTGGCCGCAACCCGCGCACCGGCGAGGCCGTTGATGTGACTGAAAAGCGCGTGCCGTTTTTTAAAACGGGCAAAGAACTGCGCCTGCGTTTGAACGATAAGGCCTGACCCTTGCGCCGCATTTTGCGATGGCTGATTGGCCTTCCGATTTTCATCGTTGTCATCGGCTTTGCGATTGCAAACCGTCGCTGGACGCAACTTTCACTTGATCCGTTCAATCAAGCAACGCCTGCGGTATCGCTTGAATTGCCATTGTGGCTGTTGTTTTTTGTTGGTGCCTTTATTGGCATTTTGGTGGGCTGGGTTTCGTGCTGGGTGGCACAAGGCAAGCACCGTAAATTATCGAGAGAGCGGGCCCGTGAAATTACAAAATTGCAGAATGAAATGGCCACAGCAAAATTAAGCCCCGAACACATTGAAGCGCAAATGTTGGCCCCTCTGCCAGGCATCATGCCGTGAAAATTATCTCGGCCGAACAGCTGGCACAGATTTCATATGCTGATTTCGTCGAAGCATTGCGCGAAGGTTTTAAAAGTTCAGTCATAACGCCACTGCGCGTGGTGCATGACACCAGTGCTGTTACAACTTTGCTTTTAATGCCCGCATGGAACGCAGCGTTCACTGGCATCAAAACTGTAACCGTGAAATCTGATAATGCAAGCCTTGGGCTTTCCACCGTGCAGGGTTCATACTTGTTGATCGACAATGCCACGGGTGCGCCTGTGGCCGTGATGGACGGAACTGAACTTACGCGCCGCCGCACAGCAGCTGCATCAGCCTTAGCGGCCGATTATTTGGCCCGCAAAGATGCTTCAACGTTGTTGCTGATTGGTGCTGGTGCGTTGGCCCCGCATTTTGCAGCAGCGCACGCCAGCGTGAGAAATATAAAACGCGTGATGATCTACAATCGCAACCCCGAAAAGGCCAAAGCATTGGCTTCTGAGTTGGGTGCAGAAATTGTGAATGATTTGCAAGCGGCTGTGGGCGAGGCGGATATTATTTCCGGCATCACCAATTCCACCGAAGCAATTATTAAAGGCGCTTGGGTGAAACCCGGAACGCACATTGATCTGGCGGGGGCTTATAAGCCCGCCATGCGCGAAACGGATGGTGCCGCTGTTGGCATGGCGCGGGTTTATGTCGACACCCGAGAAGGGGCCGCTGACGAAGCGGGCGACCTTATCCAAGCAGAAGCCGAGGGCCATTTCAAATTTACAGATATTCAAGGCGACTTAAGCCAGCTTTGCAGTGGCAGCATGATGGGCCGGAAGACCGATGCGGAAATCACCCTTTTTAAATCCTGCGGCACCGCGCTGGAAGATTTGGCCGCTGCGGCGATGGCATATTTGCGCTTCTGAAGGTTTGCCGCTAGGAACTTTGGTATGACCAAAACCAATCCCATTTGTGTTGCCCTTGATACGCCAGAACTTTTGCGCGCTGTTGCTTTAGCAAAAATGTTGCACGGTCATGTTGGCATGATGAAAATTGGCATGGAGTTTTTTTATGCCCATGGAACACACGGTTATGAAGCGATTGCTGCAACAGGAATGCCAATTTTTCTGGATTTGAAATTGCATGATATTCCCAATACTGTTGCACAAGGTCTGAAATCGCTGATGCGATTAAAGCCTGCAATCATTAATATCCATGCCAGTGGCGGGCTTGATATGATGAAGGCCGCGCGTGATGCAGTGACGGGTAACACCAAACTGATTGCTGTCACGATTTTAACAAGCCTGTCCAACGACAACATTTGGGCCGCAGGGTTTGATAGCCGTCATACGGAACACCATGCGCTGAATTTGGCAGAGCTTGCCCATAAGGCAGAGCTTGATGGCGTGGTGTGCAGCCCGTTGGATTTGGACGCCATTCGAAAAGATCTGCCGCGCGAATTCCTGACGGTTGTTCCAGGCATTCGCCCGGCGGATGCTGCAGCCCACGACCAAAAGCGCGTGGCAACGCCCCAAGCTGCGATTGATGCTGGGGCCGACATTCTGGTGATTGGGCGGGCCATTACGGGTGCTGCCGATCCTGCCCAAGCGGCACGTGATATTCTGCAAAGTATAAACGCATGATCCAAGTGAAGATCTGCGGGCTTTCAACTGCTGATACCATGACGGCAGCGCTGGATCACGGTGCTGATATGGTGGGCTTGGTTTTTTTCGCCAGAAGCCCGCGCAATGTTTCAATCTCTGCTGCTTCAAAATTGGCAGACCAAGCGCGGGGCAAAGCCAAGATTGTGGCCTTGGTGGTCGATGCCTCTGATGAAGAATTGAAAGCGATTTCCCGTGAAGTTCAACCGCATTACTTTCAGGCCCATGGCGAAGAGCGCCCAGCGCGGGTGGCAGAAATTGTTAAGCTCACAAACACCGCCGTGATCAAAGCCATCAAAGTGAAAGATGCTTCTGACATTGCTTCAGCCCAAGCTTACCGCGGCATTGCAAGCTTGATGCTCTATGATGCCAAGGCGCCTGAAACTTTGGTGAACGCACTTCCAGGCGGCAACGGCTTGAGTTTTGATTGGAACCTATTGGTCAATGCGCAAGGCCAGTTCATGCTTTCGGGTGGCCTTACACCCGATAATGTTGCAAAGGCCATTGCCATGACCAAAGCACCGATTGTGGATGTATCATCTGGCGTTGAATCATCCCCCGGCGTGAAAGACGCACAGCTTATTGCCAAATTTATCAAGGCCGCTAAAAGCGCCTGAAACGAGGTTTTAAATGACAAACACTGTTCCTAATTCTTATCGCACCGGCCCTGATGAACGCGGGCTTTTCGGCATTTACGGCGGCCGCTTTGTGGCCGAAACTTTAATGCCGCTGATCTTGCAACTGGAACAAGCCTATAAAGATGCCAAGGCCGACCCTTCATTCCAAGCTGAGCTTGATGATTTTCTGGAACATTATGTGGGCCGCCCTTCGCCACTTTATTTTGCCGAACGGTTGACCGAATATTTGGGCGGCGCCAAGATTTATTTAAAGCGCGATGAGCTTAATCATACAGGCGCACATAAAATCAACAATGTGATGGGCCAGATTTTATTGGCGCGCCGCATGGGCAAAAAACGCATCATTGCGGAAACGGGGGCTGGCCAACATGGCGTGGCCACGGCCACGGCCTGCGCGCGCTTTGGTTTAGAATGCATTATTTATATGGGCGAAGTTGATATTGCCCGCCAAATGCCCAACGTGTTTCGCATGAAGCTTTTAGGGGCCACTGTGGTTCCGGCCAAATCTGGTTCACGCACATTGAAAGATGCTTTGAACGAAGCGCTTCGTGATTGGGTGGCCAATGTGGAAGACACGTTTTATTGCATCGGCACTGTTGCAGGCCCTGCACCCTATCCGGAAATGGTGCGGGATTTTCAATCTGTTATTGGCCGCGAAACACGCGAACAAATGTTAAAGCGTGAAGGCCGTTTGCCAGATTCGCTTGTTGCGGCCATTGGCGGCGGATCGAACGCCATGGGGTTATTCCATCCATTCTTGGATGATAAGGATGTGAAAATTATTGGTGTTGAAGCGGCGGGCTATGGCTTGAAGAAAAAACACGCGGCCTCCATCGCTGGCGGCAAGCCTGGCATTTTGCACGGCAACAGAACCTATTTGTTGATGGATGATGATGGCCAGATTACCGAAGGCCATTCCATTTCGGCAGGGCTAGATTATCCGGGCATTGGCCCTGAACATGCTTGGCTGCACGATATGAAGCGGGTTGAATATGTGTCTGCCACCGACAAGGAAGCTTTGGAAGCCTTCCAACTGTGTTGCAAACTTGAAGGCATTATTCCAGCTTTAGAACCTTCACATGCTTTGGCCCATGTGATGAAGATTGCGCCTGAACTTCCGAAAGATCATTTGATGGTGATGAACATGTGTGGGCGTGGCGACAAAGACATTTTCACTGTGGCTGATATTTTAGGCGTAAAACTGTGAGCACGCGCATTGATCGGCGCTTTTCTGAACTGAAAACCCTAGGCCGCGCTGCACTTGTTACGTTCGTCACAGCAGGTGACCCTGATTATGAAACCTCGCTCAAAATCATCAAAGGTCTGCCCAAGGCTGGCGCTGATATTATTGAACTTGGCGTGCCCTTTACCGACCCTATGGCCGATGGGCCGGTTATTCAGGCGGGCGGCCTTCGCGCTTTGGCCAATGGCCAGACGTTGAAGAAAACACTGAAGATGGTGAAAGAATATCGCACCAGTGATGATGTAACGCCCATTGTGTTGATGGGTTATTATAACCCCATCTATGTTTACGGCGTTGACAAGTTCTTGGTTGATGCGAAGAAGGCTGGTGCGGATGGTTTGATTGTGGTTGATCTGCCGCCCGAGGAAGATGATGAATTATGTTTGCCTGCAATGAAGGCTGGCATGAATTTTATTCGTTTGGCAACGCCCACAACTGATGATGAACGCGCGCCCAAGGTTTTTGAAAACACCTCAGGCTTTGTTTATTATGTTTCGGTTCTTGGCATTACCGGCAGCAAAGCCCCTGACCTTAAATCTGTCAAAGCCAATGTTAACCGTTTGCGCAAACATACTGCGCTTCCCATATGTGTGGGGTTCGGTGTTAAAACGGCTGAACAAGCGCGGATGATCACCAAGGATGCTGATGGTGTTGTGGTTGGTTCAGCGCTGGTTTCGGCAGTTGCAAATTCATTGAACAAACAAGGCAAGGCCACCGCAAAAACGCCATCAGCCGTGCATAAGCTGGTTGCTGAAATTGCCAAGGGTGTGAGGAGCTAAGCGATGAACTGGATTAAAAATTTCGTACGCCCGCGTATTCGCAATCTTCTGGGCGTTACCAAGCGCGAAGTGCCTGAGAATATGTGGATCAAGGATCCTGAATCTGGCCAGATGGTTTTTTATAAAGATCTTGAGGCCAATCAATTTGTGTTTCCGGGATCTGACCATCATCACCGCATGCCCGCGGATTTACGCTTTTCCATGATGTTTGATGGCGGCCTGTTTGAAAAGCTTGTGGCACCTGTTGCTGCAACTGACCCTTTAAAATTTCGCGATGAGAAGCGTTATGCTGATCGGCTGAAGGACGCCAAGGCCAAATCTGGTGTTGAGGATTCCGTGCAGGCGGGCTTTGGCCAAGTGAATGAGCAAGATATGGTGATTGCTGTGCAAGATATGGGCTTTATTGGTGGCTCGCTGGGCATGGCGGCGGGGGATGCAATTATTGCGGCCATGCGTCATGCTGTTTCGAAAAATTGCCCGTTCGTGATGTTCGTGGCTTCTGGCGGAGCCCGTATGCAGGAAGGCATTTTGTCTTTGATGCAATTGCCGCGCACCACCATTGCTGTGCAGGAATTGCGCGAAGCCAAGTTGCCCTACATTGTGGTTTTAACCAACCCGACAACGGGCGGCGTTACGGCTTCCTATGCCATGTTGGGCGATGTGCATCTGGCTGAACCCAATGCAATTATTGGTTTTGCTGGCCAGCGCGTGATTGAACAAACCATCCGTGAAAAGCTGCCCGAAGGCTTTCAGCGTTCGGAATATCTTAAAGACCATGGGATGGTTGACCAAGTGGTGCACCGCCATGATTTGAAGGCCAGAATCAGCCGCATTGCGCGCATGTTGACCAAATCTGAAGCGCGGCAGATGACCGGAGCTTTGGTTCCCGTCTAGTGGCCAGAAGCGATGCGATATTGATGCGGCTGTTAAGCCTGCATCCCAAGATCATCGATCTGACTTTGGATCGGATGCATTCTATTCTGGCCAAGCTGGGCCATCCGGAATTGAAGCTTCCGCCGGTTATTCATATCGCGGGCACCAATGGCAAGGGTTCGACCTTGGCTATCACGCTGGCTATTTTGGAAGCGGCAGGCCTGAAAGTTCACACCTATACATCACCCCATTTGGTGCGCTTCCACGAGCGCATTCGCGTGGCCGGTGAATTGATTTCTGAAGACGCGCTTTCAGCTTTGCTGGAAGAATGTGAGGGGGTGAACGGGGCCCAACCCATTACGTTTTTTGAGATCACCACCGCTGCGGCTTTTTTGGCTTATGCGCGAAGGCCAGCGGATTATTTGATCCTCGAAGTGGGTTTGGGCGGCAGGCTTGATGCCACCAATGTGGTTGAACGGCCCGCGGTGAGCGTGATCACATCGATTGGATTAGATCATCAACAATATCTGGGCGACACGATTGAAGAAATTGCTCGTGAGAAAGCTGGCATTTTGAAGCGTGGCTGCATTGGCATTGTGGCGGCACAAGCTCCCGAAGTGCGCGATGAGATTGAGACGATTGCTTTGAAAGTGGGCGCACCTTTGAACATTGCCAACCAGGACTGGCAATCTTACACGCAGCATGGGCGATTGGTTTTTCAAGATGAGAATGGCCTTTTGGATTTGCCGCTGCCTGCTTTGCAAGGCCCGCACCAGATTGACAATGCGGGCAATGCCATTGCTGCCATTCGGGCTTTGAAGGACGATCGCATTTCTGATGAAGCGATTGCTGAGGGTTTGCGCAAGGTGACATGGCCTGCAAGGTTGCAGAATTTAGGCCTTGGCCATTTGCGCCAATTTGTGGCCGAGCAGAATGAACTTTGGCTTGATGGCGGGCACAACGGGCCAGCGGGCGTTGTGTTGGCTGAGGCACTGCGCGCCATGCCCAAGCGGGATGTGGTGATGATCTGGGGCATGCTCAACACCAAACACCCCGGTGCCTTTATTATGAATTTTAAGGGCCTAGCAAATTTTGTTGTAACACTTGCCATTCCCGATGAGGCCAATGCCATTTCGGCGGAAAATCTAGGCCGCATCGCTTTGGAAAATGGGTTGAAGGCTGCAGCAGCGCCATCGCTTGAACAGGCATTGGAGCAAGCTTCGCGGCTTTATCCACAGGCGCGTATTTTAATCTGCGGATCGCTCTATCTGGCGGGCCATGTTTTGGCACTTCATAATGGTGAGACACCTTCTGCCGTGAGTGGCGCTGCAAAGCGATAAGCAGACAAGACTCTTCGCTTGGTGATTTCGTGTCATTCGAAATCTAAAGAAGAAGAAGGGAAGCGCGTGGGGATATCCATCGCGGTTTGCCACTATTATTTAGAGTGGCTATGAATATTGCGTTGGGTAACACCCACGCGCGGCAGGAATTAAGCATCAGGTGAGTTGTCAGTCCGCCTTACAGGATAGAAAGTAAGGCCACGCCATAGCAGCC
>JAYWFC010000141.1:0-3482 GCA_043778995.1 Aestuariivirga sp. | reverse complement strand
GCAGGCAATGCTTGATCACCCCGCAAATGCTTGGCCAAAAGCTTTGAGGTTTTTTCGCCAATGCCTTTTACACCGCTTAAATCGGCAAACAGGGGGTTGAGAACAAGTGGTCGCATGGTCATAAGTTTCTCAGGCAAACGGTTGCAGCGCAAGTGTTGCGCGTTTAGAAGCCCAACCCATGATCGACAAGCTTGAAAATATTCGCAAACGATTGCTGTGGCGGGCCACGCATCGTGGCATCAAAGAAATGGATTTGGTTGTAGGCGGCTTTGCGCAAGAACAATTGCCCCATATGGATGCCAAGGCCTTGCTGCATTTTGCTGATATTCTGGAAATTCCAGATCAAGAATTGTTGGCGTGGATGACGCATCAGGAAGTCATGCCCGACAGCCGCAAAAGCGCGATGTTGGACGCTATGTTGGCTTATCGCCCGAGATTAGCCCGATGAATTTGCCCACCCCTTTACTGGAGCGGTTAAAGCTGCCGGGCCGAGTTGTTCTTTCAGGGTTGCTTGAAGGCCAAGACGCCATGGTTTTGCCCCAGCTTGTGGCAGAGGCAGGCATGCGCGGGTTTGTTTATGTGTGCCGTGATGACCAACATTTGGCAGGGTTTGAAGAACAGCTTTCATATTTTGCACCCGAGCTTGAGGTGTTGCGTTATCCGGCGTGGGATTGCTTGCCCTATGACCGAGTTTCACCTTCGGCTGATATTTTGGCGCGCAGGCTTTCCACGCTTGCGCGTTTGAACGAGGGCATGACGAAGCCATTTTTGGTTTTAACAACTGTGAACGCGGTTTTACAGCGCGTTGTGCCCAAAACATTGGTGGCCCAAGGCATGTTCAACGCCAAACCGGGCATGCGCATTTCAGGTGAGGCCATCCAAACCTTTATGATCGACAATGGTTATTCGCGCGTGGGCACGGTTGTGGACTCAGGTGAATTTGCGGTGCGCGGTGGGCTCATCGATATTTATCCATCAGGGTTTGATAACCCGGTGCGGCTTGATTTTTTTGGCGACACACTCGAATCCATCCGCAGTTTTGATGCGCAATCTCAACGCACATTGGTGCAGTTGAAAGAGCTGCGCTTAAACCCTGCCAATGAAGTGCTGTTGGCCAAGCCCGCTTTGGCACAATTTCGCACGGCCTATGCCGCAGCCTTTGGCGGCATGGATTTGAATGACCCGCTTTATGAAAGCATCACCAATGGGCGGCGCTATCAGGGCATGGAACATTGGTTGCCGTTATTTCAGCCTAACTTGGGAACGTTTTTTGAGTATGTTCCAGAAGCCGTGTGGTGCCTTGCCAACGAGGTTACGGCCTCGATGCAGGCGCGGCATGAGCAGATTGAAGAATATTATGATGCGCGCAAAGAAGCGCTGCACAAGCAAAGCTTTGGTGCCGCCCCCTACAAGCCGTTGCCGCCAGACAGGCTTTATATTTTGTCCGCCGAATGGAATGAACTTTGTGCAGACCGAACGGTAGTTGAACAATCACCATTTGAAAGCCCTTCCAGCAGCGCTGTTTCATTTGAAGGCCGCCAAGGGCGCAGCTTTGCAGCAGAGCGTGCCTTGGGGCAGGGCCAGATTTATGACGCGGTTCGTCTGCACACGGAAGAATTGCGCAAAGCGGGCACCCGCACATTAATTGCTTGTTGGAGCGAAGGTTCGGCTGATCGATTGGCCACCATTTTGCGTGACCATGAATTGGCACCTTTGGTGACGTTGAAAACATGGGCCGAAGCTTCAAGCATTGAAGTGG
Organism: Aestuariivirga sp.; assembly: GCA_043778995.1. Taxonomy (GTDB): domain Bacteria; phylum Pseudomonadota; class Alphaproteobacteria; order Rhizobiales; family Aestuariivirgaceae; genus Aestuariivirga. The sequence goes on along the minus strand of JAYWFC010000141.1, from coordinate 1,723 downwards.
GCATCGTTGGCGTTGTTGTTCTGGCGCTGGAACATGGTTTTGAAGCGCCGAATTTGGCGATTATTTCTGAACAAGATATTTTGGGTGACAGGCTTGTGCGCCGCGCCCGCAAAGCCAAAAAGGCCGCGGATTTCTTATCTGAACTATCAGCCTTGGCACCGGGCGATTTAATGGTGCATGTCGACCACGGCATCGGCCGCTTTGAGGGCCTTAAAACCATCGACGTTCAAGGTGCGCCGCACGACTGTTTGTTGCTGATCTATGCTGACAACACGCGGCTGTTTTTGCCAGTTGAAAATCTTGAGCTTCTGTCGCGCTATGGATCCGAAACCGAAGGCGTGCAGCTTGATAAGTTGGGCGGCGGAGCTTGGCAGGCCAAAAAGGCCAAGCTTAAACAGCGCATTCGTGAAATTGCTGGCGACCTGATTAAGACAGCTGCGGCTCGTGAATTAAAACCGGGCGATGTTTTGGCACCTGCTGAAGGCGCATTTGATGAATTCTGTGCCCGGTTCCCCTATGAAGAAACCGTAGACCAATTAACCGCCATTGAAGCCGTGTTGGAAGACTTGGTGAAAGGCCGCCCGATGGATCGCTTGATCTGCGGTGACGTTGGCTTTGGCAAAACCGAAGTGGCGTTGCGCGCAGCTTTCGTTGCGGCTTATGCCGGAAAACAAGTGGCTGTTGTTGTGCCCACCACGCTTTTGGCACGGCAGCATTTTAAAACTTTCACCGAACGTTTCAAAGGCCTGCCGTTGCGCATTGCGCAAGCCTCTCGCCTTGTGGGTGCCAAGGAAATCAAGCTTGTAAAAGCTGGCATGGAAGATGGCAGCGTGGATATTGTTATAGGCACGCATGCGTTGTTGGCAGACAGTGTGAAGTTCCGTGATCTGGGTCTGATGATCATCGATGAAGAACAACATTTTGGCGTGAAGCACAAAGAGCGCCTAAAACAAATGCGCTCAAATGTTCATGTTTTAACACTATCAGCAACGCCCATTCCACGCACATTGCAACTGGCGCTTTCTGGCGTTCGGGAAATGTCTTTGATCACCACGCCGCCTTTAGACAGGTTGGCGGTGCGCACCTATATTGCGCCGTTTGACCCGGTGATTATCAGGGAACACTTGTTGCGCGAGCATTTCCGTGGCGGGCAAAGTTTTTATGTGGTGCCGCGCATAACGGATTTGGACGAGATTGCCGAATTCCTTCGAGAAAGCGTGCCGGAAGTGAAATTCCGCACAGCCCATGGCCGCATGCCGCCCACCGAACTTGAAGACATTATGACCGGATTTTATGATCGGGCATTTGACGTTTTGCTGTCCACCACCATTGTTGAATCGGGCCTTGATATTTCAACCGCTAACACCTTGGTAATCCACCGCGCTGATATGTTTGGTTTGGCCCAGCTCTATCAATTGCGCGGGCGGGTGGGGCGTTCAAAGCAACGCGCCTATGCATTGTTCACCACATCATCCAAAAAGCAAATGACGGCTACTGCCGAGCGGCGTCTGAAAGTGTTGCAATCACTGGATTCATTAGGCGCTGGTTTCAACTTGGCCAGCCATGATTTGGATATTCGCGGTGCTGGCAATTTGCTGGGTGAAGAACAACACGGCAATATTCGTGAAGTGGGTTTTGAGCTTTATCAAAACATGCTGGAAGAGGCCGTGGCTGCCATGAAAGAAGGCGGCGATGATGAAGTGGCGGAAGGCGCATGGTCGCC
>JAYWFC010000140.1:0-9250 GCA_043778995.1 Aestuariivirga sp. | reverse complement strand
GACGCGCAATTGGCGGCTGACGTTTAGAGTGGACGAGAACGGCGGCATCGTCGATCTCGATTTGGAGGATTATCACTGATGGCAATCAAACTTTCCCCAGTCTTTGCAGTTCATCCAGGCCCATGGCTGCGCCAGGAAATTGTAGAGCCGCGCGGATTGACTGTTGCGAAACTTGCGGAACACTTCGGTGTTTCGCGCCAAGCCATGAGCAAATTGCTGAATGGGCGCGTTGGGCTTTCGGCAGATATGGCCATTCGCTTTGAAAAGGCCTTTGGCTTGAGAGCGGAGACTTTGTGCCGAATGCAAACGGCCTATGATCTTTCCTTCGCGCGAAAAGGTGAAAAGAAAATTCTGGTCAAAGCGTTCAAACGCGCAGCTTAGAAATTTCGGTTTCTCCTCCCCCCTTTGTGGAGAGGGAGGATTAGGCTTTGACTATTCAACGCGCCGACCCCTCGCCACTTGCTCATTGCCATGCTATTGCAGCGCAGCAATTTAGGAAATCTGCCCATGTCCAAATCTACCCGCACTGAAACTGACAGCTTTGGCCCTATTGAGGTGGATGCCTTGCGCTATTGGGGCGCGCAGGCGCAGCGCAGTTTGCAGAATTTCAAAATCGGTTGGGAAAAACAGCCGGCGTCCATCATCCGCGCTTTGGGCATTATCAAACGCGCAAGCGCTGAAACCAACGTGGCGCTTTCAGGCTTGGACAAGATCCTTGCGGCGGCCATCATCAACGCGGCCCAAGAGGTTATTGAAGGCAAATTGAATGATCATTTTCCGCTTGCGGTGTGGCAAACGGGTTCGGGCACACAATCCAACATGAATGCCAATGAGGTGATTTCAAATCGCGCCATTGAAATGTTGGGCGGTGTAATGGGATCCAAAAAGCCGGTTCACCCGAATGATCATGTGAACATGTCACAATCATCCAACGACACGTATCCCACCGCCATGCACATTGCTTGTGCGGAAGAAATTCATCATCGTCTTTTGCCAGCGTTGCAACATTTGCGAAATGCCTTGAATGACAAGGCCCACGCTTTTGCAAAAATCATTAAAATTGGCCGCACCCACACGCAAGACGCAACACCAGTCACTTTGGGCCAAGAATTTTCAGGTTATACCCAGCAAGTCGAAAACGGCATTGCACGCATTGAACAAACCTTGCCCATGTTAATGCAATTGGCGCAAGGCGGAACAGCGGTGGGCACTGGCCTTAACGCGCCCAAGGGGTTTGCCGAAATGGTGGCGCAACATATTGCCAATATCACCCGCCTGCCCTTCACATCTGCGCCCAACAAGTTTGAAGCCTTGGCAGCACACGACGCGATGGTAATGACACATGGGGCGATTAACACTGTTGCCGCATCGCTTTTTAAAATCGCCAATGACATTCGCTTTTTGGCATCGGGCCCGCGCTCAGGCTTGGGCGAATTGAACTTGCCGGAAAATGAACCAGGCTCTTCCATCATGCCGGGCAAGGTGAACCCCACACAATGTGAGGCGCTAACCCAAGTGTGCGTGCAGATATTTGGCAACAACGCAGCGCTGACATTTGCAGGCGCATCGGGCCATTTTGAACTGAATGTTTATAACCCGGTGATGGCCTATAACTTTTTGCAGTCTGTGCAATTGTTGGCTGATGTTGCGATGAGCTTCACTGACAACTGTGTGACGGGCATTGAAGCACGCGAAGATAATATCAATGCAGCGCTTAATCGATCATTGATGTTGGTCACAGCGCTGGCACCAAAATATGGATATGACCGCGCCGCAAAGATTGCCAAAACTGCCCATAAAAATGGGACCACATTGCGTGAAGAAGCCGTGGCCGATGGCATTGATGGTAAAGATTTTGACGCCATTGTGCGCCCTGAAAATATGCTCGGGCCAACGTAATGGCAGAGCTTATTAATTTGCGGAACGTGCGCAAAAATAAACAGCGCGTGGAAGATGAAAAACACGCCGATGAAAATCGCATCAAATTTGGCCGCACCAAAGCCGAGAAGAAAATGTCTGCCGCACTTAATTTGCTGAACGATAAAAAGCTAGATGGCAAAAAGCGTGAAAGCTGATCTGAAACGATCGCTCACCATTGCAGGCCACCGCACATCGCTTTCGCTTGAACCTGAATTTTGGGCTGAACTTAAAGCGGCTGCACAATTGGAAAATAAATCATTGGCCACATTGGTGGGCGAGATTGACGACAGCCGCGGCGACAGAAACCTATCAAGCGCCATCAGAGTGTGGATTTTGCAACGCTTGAAATAGCCTGAGACTATTTCACCATCATCAAGAACCGCTTCTTGTCTTCCTTCACCATGGCGGCACCCGCAGCAATGGCCGCGTCCACTTTGGCTTTATACCGTGCGGCATCCAATGCGCGTTGGGCAGCAAAAACTTTCTGCTCCTTTAGCCGTTGCCGAAGTTCCAAACGTTGGGCTTGAAAGGCCTCAAATTTTTCTTTGTCGGCCTGGGCTTGGGCCGCTTGGTCTGCCACTAATTTTTCTTGTTCTTTTTGCACTTGATCAAGGGCCGCCATGTCTTTTGCAATCAACGCCGTACCCAATTTGGCAGAAAGAGCAGAAACATCGCTGAGCACTTTCATTGCTCCAGGCCCGCCTTGATAAACAATGCGCATGGGTGGCAAATCCGTCTGCGTCTTCGATTTCAATGTCACCGTTGTTGTAAATTGCGGGTTGATCAAATCAACATGCGGATCCACCAGAATTTCTGTTTCGGGTGTTACCACACGAAGTGGCACAAAATTCAGTGCGCCATCTTTGGCCTCAAACATAAACTTTTGATTCCCAAGCGCGATGCCACTTCCGGAAAACAACTTGGCAAATTCTGTTTGAATATCTTCTGGCCGGTTTAGCGTCTTGAGATTTGCAAAAAAGCTATCTGGCGAAACATTGTACAAAATCAATGCCCCACTGTCGGCGCTGCCATCGCCGCTAAGGCCCGCAATCAAACCTTGCACGCTGCGCGATTCCGATTTGAACTTGGCGTCGATCATACTGGTTCCGGCAAAGGCTGGCTTTCCTTCCGATGTGCTGGTCAAAGCGCCGATATTCAACGGATAATGCGCATTGGCATCAAGCGCAAAACCAATTCCCTTTTGCACCAAAGTTGCGTCAATTGTGGCGGCTTCATCATTACCAATCAACCCTTTTAGATGCAGCGTTTTGCCCGCTGCATCCGCCTTCAAATCAATTTGAGAATTTTGCAATTGTTGGCCAACAGGATCAGCCAGCGACAAAGGTGTGAGGCTCACCGACCCCATAACCCCAAGCGGCCACGTGGTTTGCAAAACATTCGTGTCTTGCCCCGCGGCCAATGCCAAAACATCAAGCAGCTTGAATGCGCCGCCGCCCAGCTGCAGCGCAACTTTGCCAGTGCCATCAATTTCGCCTTTGCCCACCAAAGTTTGATCACCAAAATCCAAGCGCAGCGACGAAATATTCAAGCCGCCATTGTTTGGCACCGTGTCCATTTTGAGAGACAACGGGCCAACACTGGTTGCAGCAACAGGCAAAGCCAAAGCTTTAGCAATTGAATTTGCATCATCGGCCACAACATTGAATGCGCCGGAAAAGCCCAGTGAATTGGCTTGTGGCAAATAGGTTCCAGAAAAACCCGCCGAAGCGCCAAAGCCTTCAAAATCCAATGCTGATTTATAACCCTGTTTGTTGTTGCCAGCAGCGGTGATTGAAAGTGATCCTTCGCCCCCATCACGGCCCGGCACATCAACGCCTAACAGCCGCGCAACGTCATGGGCATCGGGGCTCGTCACTGTGCCGGATAATCCAAGCGTTGCGTCGGCCCCTTTGGCAAGGTCTTTGGCGGTTCCCGCGCTGACAAGGTGAAACGGGCCGCTGTCTCCCGTCAAACTGAAATTCAAGAGAGGTTCTGTGGCACCGGGTTTTACATTGAAATCGGCGCGCATATTGGTTTTTCCCAAGCTTGCAGCCCAGCGCGGGTCAACGCCTTTTGGCATAAGCCCTAAAAGACGCATCAAACCTTGCGGGCGATCTGCGCCCACAACAAATTTGACTTCTCCCGAAGGGCCATCTGGGCCGATTAAAACCAAGCCATTGCCTGCAACTTCAGCGCCTTCAACTGAACCTATCGAAAATGTTTTCACTTCAAAACCAGATACGCTGGAAGAATAATTCAACGCCACTTTATCGGCCGTCACACCGTTGAGCATCAGTTTATCAAATGCAAACTGAAGGCGCTTTTCAAATCCGTTGTCGCTGCTCAAGCCATTGATAAAACCATCGCTTGAAACCAGCCCCGCCAAACCGCCTGAAATGTATGACCCCAAATCAAATTGTTTGGCGTTAAGTTTTAAGTCCATTGCCGGAATTTTGCCCAGAGCCACGGCAAGCTCTGCCTTGCCAGCAAGGCCATCCATTTCATATTCGAGGTTTTGAAAACCGAAACGCTTTCCGCCCCATGTCACGTCGCTTTGCGCCTTCAACCTGCCGCGCGAACCTGTCCAAATTTTATCAATGCTTGGTTTTGCTTCTGGCCACAGCCATTGGGTAAATCCGCGCGTGTCATTGCTTTCAAAAGCCAGCGTTCCACCAAGGTCGGCTGCACCATCGCCGGGGAAAATGATGCCGCTAAATTTCATGCGTGATCGGCCGGGCAGATCTGCGCTTAAATCTTTCACGCGAATGGCGCTTTGCCCCGCCGTTGCGTTCAGCGAAACGTTCTCCAAGTTTTCACCAGCCACTGTGAGAGACGAGGCTTCTAGTGTTCCCGATAGATCTAAATTATGAGAGGCTTGCGCCATCACAGTGTTGAGCAAAGCCATAATGCCGCCCGCGCGCCAGACCCGCATGGAAGAAGCGCCCGCCAATGCGTCTAAATCAATATGCGGCGCTGTTAAATGCACATCAGCTTTGGTGCCCCGCGAAAAATCAATAACGGCATTACCTTCGATCAATGTGCCGTTGTCTTTAGCATCAGCAGGAACAATGTGAATGCCATCAAGCTTAATGACATCACCAACAATGCTCACTTTGGATTGATAGGTGAGCGGTTTAAAGTTGCCTTCTAAACTTGTGCGGCCATCTTCAGTGATGACGGGGGTCAGCAGCGCATTGCCGTTCACGTTTCCGTTCAGCATATCGCCGTCAAAGTTCAAGGCGGGAAATGCGCCGTCCTTTGGCGAAATTTTCAACCCAAATTTCAACGGCGCGCCCGGTTTCCATGCCGTGCTTGACCACGAAATATCCAGCGGTGTGTCACCATCTTTGGCAACAGCAATAACCCGCCACGGCCCTTCCATCGCGGCTGCGGATGCAACACCATTAACGTTATGCAAATTGCGCGAAACCGAATGTCGCTGATCAACAAAATTCAGCGTGCCATCTGCAATGTTTATTTTTTCAAGCAACACATTGTTCAACAGTCCCATTTTGGCCAAGCCCTGATCTGGCACAAAATGCCAATTGCCTTGGCCCGCCTTATCCAACGTGAGATTAAGAACGGGTTTTTGAACATCAATGCTTTCAACTTGAATTTGCCCGCCGAACAACCCGGCCAAAGCCAGATGCACGGTGATTTTGGCCGCTTGCAAAACCGCAGGCCCTTCAACGCCTTTGGGATTACTAACACTTACATCTTCCGCTTCGAGCCTTGGCCACGGGAAAAGCCGAACAGCAATCGGGCCATTGATTGCAACGTCACGACCCGAAATCTTGCGTCCGTATGATTCCAAATTGTCGCGATAAGAATTCCAGTTCACTACAAAAGGTGCAACCAAAGCCCCGCCTACAACAAGCAACAACAGCAATCCAAAATAAAATACGGGGGATTTGAGAATGGTCATGGCCATCAGAATAAGCCATCGGGAAAAGGGTGCAAGCGATTGCCAACATAAATCTATTTTCAGGATTGCCAAAGCCATTCAACGGGCGCAGTCTGAGACTATGAGTTAAAGTGACAGAGGTAGCTCTGCATGCTGGAGAAAGAACATGACGGAAATGGCCCGCGCTTCTGACACCAAAACCAGTGCTAAGAAACGACCAACCGATAGACATAAGCCCGCGGAAGCAGAGTTTAATTTACCGCAAAAAACGCGCGAGCTTCACAATTTTCATATGAACTCCACCGTCTGGAACAATTTCAAATTCCGTGACGATGATATTGTCATCGCCACTTATGCAAAGTCTGGCACAACTTGGACGCAGCAGATCGTCGCTCAACTCATCTTCAAAGGCGCCGAGGGACTAAACCTCCATCAGATGTCGCCGTGGGTTGACTTGCGCATCTTGCCACCTCCAGCGCTTGCAGAATTGGAAACCCAAACCCACAGGCGCTTTGTTAAAACCCATTTGCCAGTTGACGCTTTGGTCTTCTCACCCAAGGCCAAATATATCTACATCGGACGCGATGGACGCGATGCGGCGTGGAGTTTTCACAATCATCATTATAATGGCACCGAGCAGTATTTTGGGGATTACAATCGCGGGGCCATTCACGGTGCCCCGCCGATGGTGCGCGGCACGGCAGATCCACACGAATTTTACACGGCATGGTTCGAGAATAATGGATTTCCGATCTGGCCTTATTGGCAACATATACGTTCATGGTGGAATATCAGGCATTTGCCAAATGTGTTGCTTGTTCACTTCAACGACATGAAAAACGATCTTGAAGGATCAATCAGGCGCATTGCCGCTTTTCTTGATATTGAAATTGACGAAACGCTGATGCCAAAAATAATTGAACATTGCAGCTTTAATTATATGAAAGCCCACGCCGCCGAAGTTGCTCCACGGGGCGGCTCTGTTTGGAAAGGTGGTGCGGAAACTTTCATCAACAAAGGCAGCAATGGCAGATGGCGCGACAGCCTTTCAGCGAAAGAAATCAAAGCCTATGAAGAAAAAGCCATTGCTGAACTGGGGCCCGAATGTGCCGCATGGTTGAGCGGCGGCACGCAGCGTTAAATCATGGCCCGGCGTTTTTCCCGGGGTTCATAATGTTTTTGGGGTCGAGCGCCATTTTAATAGCCCGCATCGTTTCCACCGCATCACCATGTTCAAGCCTGAGATAATCTCGCTTGCCTGAACCAATCCCATGTTCGCCGGTGCATGTTCCGCCCATCGCCAATGCGCGTTCGATCAATCTTTGATAAACCCCTTTGACGCGGGCCACTTCATCGGCGTTGCTGCGATCACAAAACAATACAACGTGAAAGTTACCATCCCCAACATGGCCAATGATGGGGCCATAAACCTGATGCGCGGCCAAATCCTGCTGAGTGGCCACAACACATTCGGCAAGGCGTGAAATGGGAACGCACACATCCGTGGCAATTGCTTCCTCCTTGCCGGGCTTCATGGCTTTGGTAGCCCAAAATGCATCATGCCGAGCCTGCCAAAGTTTTAAACGGTCTTCCTCTTGCGTGGCCCAGTTGATTTCAGTTCCGCCAAGGGCAGATGCAATTTCAGAAAACAAAGTCGATTGTTCAGCAACACCAGCCTTGGTGCCATGAAATTCCACAAACAAGGTGGGCACTTCGGGCATCGACAATTTCGAATAGGTGTTGATGGCGCGAATATGCTCTGCATCCACCAACTCTATGCGCGCAATTGGAATGCCCAACTGGATGGTTTCAATGGCAACAAGGCAACAGGATTCAATGGATGGAAATGCGCAAATGCCCGCGGAAATTCCATCGGGAATTCCATAAAGCTTGAGCGCCACTTCCGTGATGATGCCTAAAGTGCCTTCTGAACCCACAAACAGCCGCGTGAGATCATATCCGGCGGATGATTTTCGCGCACGCGTTCCGGTTTTGATAATTTTTCCATCGGCCAAAACCACAGTAAGGCCCATCACATTGTCGCGCATTGTACCATAACGCACCGCGTTGGTGCCCGATGCGCGCGTGGCGGCCATACCTCCCAACGATGCATCAGCGCCCGGATCAATCGGGAAGAACAAACCTTGGTCACGCAGGTGAGTATTCAGCTGCTTTCGCGTAACGCCCGCTTGAACACGAACATCTTGATCTTCAGCATTCACTTCCAGAATGTGATTCATTGCATTGATATCAATACATATTCCGCCTTTCACTGCTGCAAAATGCCCCTCCAGAGATGTTCCGGTGCCAAAAGCGATAACGGGGACATTTTCAGCGGCGCAAATCCTGACAAGCGCCTGCACTTCTTCGGTTGAATGCACAAAGGCCACCGCATCAGGCGGAACTCCCACATTCCACGTGAGGTCTTTGCCATGTTGCTCACGCACTGCGGGCGCTGTGGACAAGCGAACGCCTAAAAGATTTCGTGCCGCATCAATGGCGCGGAGTGTATTTGCACTGGCTGTTGGGCTATTCATGTTCCACCAAAACTATCACAGGGCGAAATTAATACCATGACAAATGCCAAACCATTCACAGGCCAAATGCAAACGGTTGAAGACCAATGGACCGATTATAACGGCCACCTCAATATGGCCTATTATGCTGTGTTGTTTGACAGGGCGGCAGAAGAACTGTTCCAAACCTTTGGCCTTGGGCCAGATTATGTAAAACAAACCAATTGCACGTTTTTCACGCTTGAAACCCACACATCCTATGCCAATGAATTGATGGCAGGAGACGCAGTGCGCATTGAAACGCAAATCATCGCATCTGATCAAAAGCGTGTGCATTATGTGCAACAAATGTTCAAAGGCGAAACCAGTTATCTTGCCTGTGTTCTGGAAGTGATGGTGAGCCACGTTGATCTTACCACCCATCGCACATCGGTTTTTCCTGCCGCAATACAGTCGAAAATTGATGAAATGACCGCCGCCCACAAAGCCTTAACCCCGCCCCCGCAAGTAGGCCATGTGATTGGGTTGCCCGCTAAACGATAACACATGCCCCCTAATCGTCACATTCCCGCAATACTAAGGGCATAGTTCCTCTGCATGTAAGTTCCATAAAACCAATAATGGGAGACGAACATGACAAACACGGGTTACACACATTTTGCCGACGCTTTGGTTTTCGTGCACGGACGTCATGCTGCGGGAGAAGCTGCACGCCATGCCATGCTGTGCGAAAAATCGGGCGACACAGAAACAGCAGCATATTGGCGCAAATTGCAAAACCAACTGTCGATGAAGTTAGATCATCAGCCCTTGCAACGCTGCGCCTGATAATTTCTTTTAACATCGCTATATAAGGGGTGAAAGAATCACCCTTGATGCCCATTGACCTGAACGATTTCGAAGAAGCCCC
>JAYWFC010000139.1:0-24000 GCA_043778995.1 Aestuariivirga sp. | reverse complement strand
TACAAAAAAGGTGAACTTTGGAACGGAGCAAGTGAAATGGATGCACCATGGTCGAATTGGCAAAATTGGAAATCGCCCCGCGATGCGGCTGAACATTTTAGCGGCAAGTGGAAGCGCCCTGATTGGCAGGGTTTTTCCAACACCGGAAACCAAGCCTTTGACGAATATCGCAAGGTAGAGCTTGAAAAGCTTGAAGCCATGCGCCGCAAGCTTGATGATGAGCGCAAGGCTTTTGACGAGTTTTTGACCAAAATGCGCCACGCCAAAGACCGCGAAGATTTTGATCGGTTCATGGCTGACAAGATGGCCAATAAAGACGCGCCAACCAACACAGCTAACTAACGGCAATTAAGTTCCCCACCGTGCAGGCGAAAACCTGAAGGTGGGGATTTACCTTGTTAATGCGGACGTGGTGACCGCCCTTAAATCAGGCCACAGTGGACATTGTTTTTTTGCCCACTACAAATTTCATTCCAAAAGATTTTTGGCCAAAAGAAATCTGGAATGGTGCAAAGCGTTTCAAATTGCGTTTGCTGTCGTTTGGATAGAGCTTCAAATATTCAGCAAAATTTTCAAATTTTTCACGATCAGCAGCACCGCTGCGTAATGTTTCGGCTGGTTGGCCCTCTGCCAAAATTACATCGTGCTTCTCTACCATCACATGGAAATATTGAATAACAGTGGCATCCATCTGCGCTGAAAGTCTTATTGTTGTGCCGTTCAACAACTGTTTGGCCATAACCAGAACGCCATCAATAAACATTTCGTGGCGCTGTGAAACATAAAGATCTTGGTGCGGCAAACCATTGCCCAACGCGCCCTTTGATATAAGCACAGGCAGAACGCTGCGCAACCATGGGCGCTGGCCCTTGTTATAGCTCATGCGCCCCACCCATTTTACCGGGCGAATGCCACCGTTATGGGTTATCAACTCATCGCCGATTTTCAGGTCTTCGATTTTGCATTCGCCATTGCGGGTGGTAATTTTTGTGCCGCGCAAATAACAGCCAGGTGATGCAGGCGCGCTCATAAAACCACCGCGCTGTGATTAAAAGTTGGTGCAACGTTGTTTAGCATCTTATCTGCGCCCCTCTATTCTTTGGTGAATCGGAAAATCCCGACTCGTTGTTAATTTAGGTCCAGTTGGCGAGGCCGCATAGTTTTAATTTGTTACAGATGCACGTGACAATGGATTCAAAGTTCGGGCGATCCTTAAACCACGCTCTCATTCAACCGCTCCACCAGTTGCGGCATCAGGTTTGTTTCAACATTGGCGAAGGCGAAGCGCAGATAATTTTCTTGTTTGGGGCCGAACATTGAACCTGGCAGGCACAGAACATCATTTTTCTGCACCAGTAATTTGGCCACGTCTTTTGATAGTTTGCCTTTGAATGGGTGTTCCACATAGGCGAAATATGCGCCGCTGCTGATGAGTTTGTATTGGAGATTGGGATCGGTGAATGACGCGCGCAAGGCCGCAAGGCGTTCTGCCATCAATTGGCGTTTGCCTTGTTTCCATTCATCCAAATTGGCCAGCGCATAAAGCACCGCGCGCTGCGTTATTTGCGGCGGGCAGATTGTCATCGTGTCTAAAATTTTGGCGGCTTCGTGCAGAATATGCTGGCCTGCAATCATTGCGCCCAAGCGATAGCCCGCCAGCGCATAAATTTTGGAAAAGCTGAACAGTTGGATTAGGGTTTTATCCCAGTTGGGCAATTGCAGAAGGCTGTGGGGCGGGGCGTTGTCGGGTCGGAAATCCTTATAGGTTTCATCAATGATCAAGGCGATGCCAGATTCTTCGGCCAGATCATAAAATTCCTTCAACACATGGGCCGGATAAATGGCCCCCGTCGGATTGTTGGGCGAACACAGCATGATGGCCTTGGTGCGACTGGTGATGGCTTTGCGTGCTTCTGCCACGCTTGGCCAATTGCCATGCGGGCCGAATGCTGAAATAGATTTAATTTTTACACCCAACATGGAAAGCCACATCTGGTGGTTAAAATAATAGGGTGCGGGCATCACCACATTATCACCCGCTTGGGCAATGGCCATTATGGCCGCCGCAAAAGCCTGATTGCAGCCCGTGGTGATCGCCACATTTTCAGCCTTCACCGTTGTTGAGTAATCTGTTGAGATATGTTCGCTAAACGCTTGGCGTAATTGGGGAATACCGAATATGTCGGTATAGCCTCCCATGGTTGGCAAACGGGCAAGCACGCCTATTTCAATTTGCAAATCTTCAGCAGGCGGATAGCTGGGCACAGCTTGGCACATGTTCAGCAGCGGGCGGTTGCTTTTATTGGGAACAATCCAACTCAAAGCTTCCGCAATCGGTGGAAAACCCACGCCTGCCAAACGGTTCGAAACCTTCACCACCATCTTGTTCCCCTTGGAAAATGTTACGCTTTAAGGCAAGAATGAATTTATGACCAGTTCAACAATTGAAACTTTGCTAAAATCGCGGAATGCGTGGGTTAAAGGCCAACACGGCGATGAAAAAGCTGCATTGGTGCATGCTGAATTGCTGAAAAATATTGCAGCACAATATTCTGTTTTTGAAAATCTGCGCGACAAGGTTTTGAAAGCCACCGAAGAAGCCAACCGTGATTTGATGGTGACGGCGCAAAATTTCGCGCCTGCCAAAAAGCCGTTCATTGAGATTATGCAGTCTTTGGGCATCATCACCGACGATGGCTTTGGCAATTTGATTTGCGGGCCAAAAGGCAGGCGGTTTCTTTCTGGCGGTTGGCTGGAGGAATTGGCTTGGCTGGCCGCAATTGCTGCGGGTGCAGACGAAGCGGTTTATAGTCAGGTTTTGGGTTGGGAAGTAAAAGGCTATACGGGTGAAAACGAGATTGATTTGATCATGCGCAAGGCCGAACAATTGGCATTTGTTTCATGCAAGGCATTGCGTTCGCAACTTGATATGTCTGACCGCAAACAGCGGAACCGCTTGATGGATGCGGTGCACGAGGCTGACAATTTGGCCGACCATTTTGGCCGGGAGAATGAACGCGTTGGCGTTTTGGTGACAACTGATTTGTTCGACGAAATTAAAATGAACGCGCGCTATAATGCGCTGATGGGCAAAGCCGCCGTGTTAGACGTTCGCATTATTCCACTTGAAGAGTTGGGTTGGGAAAAATTGGTGGCTGCTATGGGCGAATTGTTGGAGCAATGATGAAAGCAATTGTATTTGAAAAAACGGGCGGCCCTGAGGTTTTGGAATTTGTGGAAAGGCCTTTGCCACCACCAGCCGCTGGTGAAGTGACACTGCGGCACACGGCCATTGGGCTTAATTTTATCGACGTTTATTTTCGCAGCGGGCTTTATGCTTCGCCCATGCCCAGCGGCCTTGGCAACGAGGGCGCTGGTGTTATTGAAGCTTTGGGTGCGGGCGTTAAAGGCTTCAAGATTGGTGATCGCGTGGCCTATGGCACGGGGCCACTTGGGGCCTATAGCGAAAAGCGCAATTTTCCTGCCAATCGCTTGGTGAAATTGCCCAAGGCCATCAGCGATGAAACCGCCGCTGGCATGATGCTTAAAGGCATGACGGTGCGGTATTTATTGCGGGCCACGTATAAACTGAAACGCGGACAAACGGTTTTGTTTCACGCAGCGGCAGGCGGTGTTGGGCTTATTTTTTCGCAATGGGCCAAGGCGCTTGGTGTGAAAGTGATTGGCACAGTTGGATCTGCTGAAAAAATGCAAACAGCTTATGATAATGGCTGTGCCCATGTGATCAATTCATCAACCGAAGATGTGGCGGCACGCGTGAAGGAAATAACCAAGGGGCAGGGCGTTCCGGTGGTTTATGATGGCGTGGGCAAAGCCACGTTTCAAACATCATTAGAGTGTTTGGCGCTGCGCGGCATGATGGTGAGCTTCGGCAATGCCTCTGGGCCCGTCACAGGCATTAGCGTTGGTGTTTTGACGCCCAAGGCGCTTTATATTTCAAGGCCAACGCTTGGCGCCTATACGAGCACCGACGCTGAGTTTCAGGAAACCGCGCAGGACGTGATTGATATGGTAAAATCTGGCAAAGTGAAAATTGCCATCAACCAACGCTATGCCTTGAAAGATGCACAGAAAGCGCATGAAGATTTAGAAGCGCGGCGCACCACAGGTGCATCCGTCTTGATACCTTAGCCGCAGCTATCAACGGGTTTTGCGGCAACGGCCTGCCATTCAGCGCCACAGTTGGTTTGCGAACATAAATATTTGCCCAAGGTGTTGGCGGGAATAGCATGGGCCGTGTTGAGTGATTGGCCCGACGCATCAGACAGCGTTGACACCACCATGCCCACCAACTGGCCTTGCTTGTTAAACACTGGGCCGCCTGATTCGCCGCGTTGGGTGCCCATGTGCAAGACCAAGGCATCTGGATAGCCGAATTTGCCATAGGTTACGGGCCTGCCGAAATGCTTGTTTTGCAAGGTGCCGATTCGGGCTGTGTCGCCGCCGCCGTGGGGCTTGCCAAGGGTGTATAAAATGTCGCCCGTGGCCAAACAACCGGGTGCTGCAGGTGCCACAGATTTGCCGTTAAAACTGCGAAGCTTCACCACCGCCATGTCATTGGCCGGATAGATGGCCTGCACGACGCCAGAATAAATCCGCCCATTGGCGGCGCGTGCTGTAATTTCATTGCCTTTTGCAACGGCAACATGGGCCGCTGTCATCACATAACCGTCTCCCGTTACAACAAAGCCGCTGCCAGATGTGATTGCTGTTGTGGATTGGTCCGAAATGCCATGTTGGTCATTTTCAGCCACCGTCAACGTAACATAGGTGGGGCCTGTGCCCGACAGAAGGCCCGCCACATTGGCCGCACCTGCTGTTCCTGCCACTCCGGCAGGTTCGGCCTGTTGGTCAAGTGCTATGGGCCGGCTCTCAAGATTGACGGATTCTGGGTCTCCAACACATGAGGTTAAAAACAAAGCAGAAAGAAGAAATGTTGATTGCAGCAGGTTCAAGTGGCAGCCCCCGAATGAAGTTGGTGCAATAAGCGATAATCAAGGCCAGAACAAGACAAACTCTGCATTAGGTAAAACTAAAACGGCCCGCAAAGCGGGCCGTTCGTTGTGAAATTTGTTAGGATCAGAACTTGAATACTGTGACCATGTTTGCAATGTAGGATTGATCGGCAGCGCCGCCCGTTTGATATTGGCCTTCAAGACCAACAACCAATTGCTTCACAGGTGTGTAATAGATGCCAGCGTTGAACAATGTGCCACCGGCATATTGATCGACGCCAACAGGTGCCGTGCCAAAATCATGCACCACGCCCAATTCAAGGTTTGCAGAGTCGCCCAAAGCCACGGTGGCAAAGCCGCCAGCGGCCCAATAATCATAGTTGGCTGCTGGCTTGCCAGCTGCGGCGCTGTCTTTGCCAACGTGGCCTGCACCCACTGTTACGCCCAACTTGACGGGCGAAAGGTTCAAGCCAATGCCGCCGTTGATGGTGTATGATGCATCGCCGCCTGCTGCGGTGTTGCCCCAATAACCGCCCGACACGTCAAAGCCGATCATATCCATTTTATAGGTGGCTTTGCCCGACACGCCAAAGGCGCTGGCGTTATTGTTGTTGTTTGAATCTTCAACTGCAACAGCAAATCCAACTGGGCCATCAGCATAGCTTAAAGCCATTTGGGCTGGATTGTTGGCACTCGAACCTGAAAGAGCATTGCCCTTGGCACCTGGTGCGTTGGAGATGGCGCCCCAAGAGTCAATTTGGTAGCAAGAACATACGGCATCAAAGCTATAGCTGTTCTTCGCCAAAGTGCCTTTTTGGATTGGGTTTTGAATGCCAGCGCTTAACGTCGTGGTTGGTGTGAGTTTCCACCAGCCATAGAAACCATCAGTTGTGACAGCTGGGTTGCCAGCATTATAGTTCAAGGACGAGCTGTTCTTGGCAACCATGCCAATGCTTACGCCCACTTCGCCCACGGCTGTTTCGGTTTTGGCAACAACTTTCATGCGGGCTTCGGCCCACACGTCAGCTGAATATTGCTTACCAGCTGCTGCTGATGAGTCGTAGAGCGCAAATACACCGCCACGGACGTTGCCAGACCAGGTGATCTTGGTTTCTGGCGCTGCTGGTGCATCGGCTGTTGGCATGATCGAAATCACATGATCATCACCCTCACGCGTGAAAGCCACCATCGAATATCCTGCTGGGATTGATGGCGCTGTTTCAAGCGAGGCAACGCGAGAATTCAATGTTTCAATTTGCGCCTTAAGATCAGAAAGCTGATCTGCCTTCGCGCTGGCAGACACTGCGACAAATGCCGCTGTGCCCAAAAGTGCGATTTTCAAAAACTTCATATTATTCTCCTCAGAAGCCGTGTTCGTTAAAGCCCCCCAAAACCCCTGCAAATGAGTGGGTGGACAGTGCTTTTGGTTAAGCACGCGTTCTTTTTTGCTAAATGGATTGTCACAATCAACGCGAATATGCATGTGACGGAATTATGACAATGTTCCTGTGGCTCTAGCGCAACACATTGAAGATGTTGGGTTTTATGAGGTCAAAAAAATTGAGAAAATCTGCGGCTTTTATCAAAACGTCATGCAGTTGTCATATGAGTGTCACGAACAGCAATCATACACTTCGGCCGCTGCGAACAGCGCACGTCGGATTTTTTCCGCGTTACGGAATCAGAAGACCGCACGTGTTTTTGAGACGCGCGATCGAACGTTTTTTGCGGTGGAATTTTACCGTCGTTTCAAATCTAGAAACCTATACGATTTTTGCCTTGGTGGCGGCGCGAATTTCAGCTTCGGTCACACCTTCGGCGCATTCCACAATTTTAAGGCCGCCTTGCACAACATCCAACACACCCAAGTTGCTGATAATGCGATTGACAACGGCTTTGCCTGTGAGCGGAAGTTCGCATTTTGGCAGAACCTTGCTTTCACCGGCTTTGTTGGTGTGGTCCATCACCACCACCACGCGTTTTACGCCGGCCACCAAATCCATGGCGCCGCCCATGCCTTTGACCAGCTTGCCGGGAATCATCCAATTGGCCAGATCTCCCCTTTCAGAAACTTCCATCGCGCCCAGAATGGCCATGTTGATCTTGCCGCCGCGGATCATGGCGAAGCTTTGGGCTGAATCAAAAAACGCAGTTTGGGGCAATTCCGTCACGGTTTGCTTGCCGGCGTTGATCAGATCAGCATCTTCTTCGCCTTCAAATGGGAAGGGGCCCATGCCCAACATGCCATTTTCTGATTGAAGCGTAACTTCAACGCCTTTTGGAATGTAGTTGGCCACCAGTGTTGGAATGCCAATGCCAAGGTTTACGTACCAGCCGTCTTGCAGTTCTTGTGCTGCGCGCGCCGCCATTTGATTGCGATCCCACATTATGCAATCTCCTTTTTGCGTGTTGTACGTTGTTCGATGCGTTTTTCGTGGTCGCCTTGGATCAAGCGATGCACATAAATGCCGGGCGTGTGGATTGTATCAGGATCAAGCGAACCCAAGGGTACAATTTCCTCAACCTCGGCCACGCAAATTTTGCCGCATGTTGCAGCGGGCGGGTTAAAGTTTCGGGCAGTTTTGCGAAACACCAAATTGCCTGATGGATCAGCCTTCCAAGCTTTTACGATGGAAAGATCAGCCACGATGCCGCGTTCCAACACATAGGTTTGGCCGTCAAAATCCTTTAACTCTTTGCCTTCGGCAATCACCGTGCCCACGCCGGTTTTTGTGTAAAAGCCCGGAATGCCAGCGCCACCTGCGCGCATGCGTTCGGCCAATGTGCCTTGGGGGTTGAACTCAACCTCCAATTCCTTCGACAGATATTGGCGCATGAATTCTGCATTTTCGCCCACATAAGACGACATCATTTTTTTAACCTGGCGATTTTCTAAAAGCTGGCCCAAGCCGAAACCGTCCACGCCTGCATTGTTGGAAGCGATGGTTAAGTTTTTCGTGCCGGCGCGCTTTATGGCAGCGATCAACAATTCTGGAATGCCGCACAGGCCAAAGCCACCGGCTGCTATCAACATACCATCAAACAAAACACCCTTCAGGGCTTCATCAGCATTGGCAAATATTTTCTTCATGTCGTTTTCCCTGACCCACCGCGTTTGCACATTTCAGCATGAACATTTATCTGCAAGTTTTGCAAATGCAACTTTAGAATCAACATTATAATCCGCAGCAGGCTGTCGCTAGCGCAATCACTTAACTTCGAAATGCTCAAAACTGTTGTTTGAAGCTCAAAAACATGGTCTAAGAAAGCGAGTAGTATTCACTTGGGGGCATGGGAGAATCATTATGAAGAATTTTCGTTGCATTTTGGCAGTTGTCGCCGCTGTCTCTGTTGTTGGCACAATCGGCTCAATCACTGCGTTGGCCGGATGCGCACTTCCGCCGCCTCCGCCTCCGATCAGCTCTGTAACGGGCACAAGTGAAACTGCTGCTGCAATTGGATTGCGCTTTGAGTTTGGTGATAATGCACCCGAAATTGTTGGCACCGTGCGCCACACATATACCGACACCAACAACACAGTGACTGGCGGCTTGGCAGAATTGGCCATTCCTCTCACCAACAAAAAACACTTTGGGCCAAAAATTCGCGCGATGGGATTGGTGGGTTCAACATCAGTTCAAGGCGAGGCAGGTATTGGCTATGATTTTGCCAACCAACAGCCATTGATTGGCGTTGGCATTCAGGGGCCATATATTGAAGGCGGTGCCAATTATCTGTTCGACGGTGAGTTTCATCCTTATTTGGGCATTGACACTTTTGGAAGCGCTCCGAGTGCCACGACGACGATTGTAATTCCTGCCGCGTAGTGTTTTTTCTGATTTGGCTTAGTGGATACAAGATCTTTGGTTTATCAAATTTGGCAGTTCATCAACCAGTGGGTTGGGCCTGTTGCAATTATGTTATTGCTGATCGCTTTTTGTTGGCCATTGGAGCGTTGGAAGCCACGCATTGCAAATAGGAAATTGTCTGGTGGAAGGTTGGTCGCAATTGGTGGCCTTGTGCTTGCAACGATTGTTGTGGTGCAATTTTATGGTTGGTGGGCACAGCCGGCGTTAATCTCAGCATTTGTCAAATTGAAGTTTTTCAGTCTTTCCAAGCTTCCAATGCCGGATTGGCTATTGATTGTTGTTTCGATATTGCTCTTGGATTTTTTCCATTTTCTGGCACATCTTATTGCTCATCATACGCCGTCCGTTTGGCGACTGCATAAAATCCACCACGCGGACGAACATGTCACTGCATTTTCATCCTTGTTACATCACCCGTTGGAATCACTTTATGTGGCCGTTTTTATAACAGGCTTGGCCGTGATGTTGGGCATGCCGGTTCTGGTGTTAGTCTATTTTGGGATTGCCTTAAGTATTCACGCTGTTTTTTCTCACGCAGATATTGCTATCCCTCGATGGCTCGACAGGAAACTGCGCTGGCTTATCGTTACGCCCGATGTTCACCGCACGCATCATTCGCAAAACTTGGCGGAAGGCAATTCCAATTTCGGCGCTATGTTTACACTTTGGGACAGGCTGTTTGGCACCTATGTTGACCAACCGAGCGAGCCTGTAAGCCAGCTGCGCATGGGGCTTCCACTTGGCGCAAAGCCTTCAGCCTTCACCGTGCGCGCGCTTTTGTTGTTTCCGTTTCGCTAATAGACAGTTGGAAAGCATTGCTTGATCGGCGATCGTTTATTTTGTGATTTTCCAAAGTGTCTGACCGCATATTCGGTCTAAGCTTGCCTCATCTAAAAGAAGGATGGAAAATACGCGCTCCATAATCCATACCTGAAGACGCCGCTGGAAAGCAAAACCCTAGCGCTGTGGCAAACCCATTGCCAAGCGTTTGAAATTGGACTAGCTTTTTTCAGGGGCATGAAAGTCAAACTTGAGTAAGGGCGAATGCCATGGCTGACAGTGGACAAAAGTTTATCAAGCGTAATCGCCCACCTCGGGTTCAGATTCAATATGAAGACCCGTATAACGCTGAGAAAATGGTGGAATTGCCCTTTGTGATGGGGGTGATGTCTGACCTTTCTGGCAATGCTTCGGATGTTGAAAAACCCGCAATTGCCGATCGCAAATATCTCGACATTGACATGGATAACTTTGATGACCGGATGAAGGCCATCAAGCCAGGGATTGCCTTTAAAGTTGCCAATAAATTGGGCGACGCAAAGGGTGATGAGAAAATGTCAGTTAAGCTTAATTTTGAAAAAATGGCAGATTTCAGCCCCGCTTCCGTCGTTCGCCAAGTGCCAAGTTTGGCCAAGCTTTTAAAAGCTCGTGAGCAATTGGCGAATTTGCAACGCTACATGGATGGCAAGGTTGCCGCTGAAGACCAGATCAAGAATCTCCTTAAAGATCCGGAATTGATGAAGCTGCTTAAAGAACGCAGTGCTGAAGAAACGTCTGAATAATATACGCGAATAGATTATTATAAGAGTGATCAGATCGGGGAGACCTCAATGGCCGTTAAACCAGCCGCCCAAACGGGTAGTACAGCAACTGAAACACGCGATCCTGAAGCGTTTACGGCGTTACTGAAAAAAAGTTTCAAGCCACGCAATGACAGTGCCGCTGCTGAAGTTGAAAATGCTGTTTCAGCGCTTGTCAGGCAGGCGCTTGAAGACACGTCTTTGGTGAAAGACGATGTGCTGGACACGATTGACTCGATGATTGCAAAGCTTGACCAACAGCTTTCCGTGCAACTGAATGAAATTATCCACGCAGAACAATTTCAAAAACTTGAAAGCGCATGGCGCGGATTAAATTACCTGGTTTTCAATTCTGAGACCGACACGTCTCTTAAAATTCGAGTGATGAACGTTTCGAAAGAAGAATTATATCGGGAATTCAAGGTTTATCCGGGTGCGCGATGGGATCAGAGCCCGATTTTCAAAAAGCTATATGAAGCGGAATATGGGCAGTTGGGTGGTGACCCATACGGCTGCCTTGTGGGCGACTATTATTTCGATCACTCGCCAACAGATGTTCAATTGTTGCGTGATATCAGCAAAGTGGCGGCATCTATGCATGCGCCGTTTCTTGCCGCTGCCAACAGCACCCTTCTGGGAATGGACAGTTGGAACGAGCTTACCAACCCGCGCGACATTGGGAAAATTTTTGATACGCCAGATTATGCAGCTTTCAAATCTCTGCGCGAGCAACCTGATTCTCGCTATGTGGGGCTTTGCATGCCGCGCGTTTTGGCCCGCCAACCCTATGGCGCCAAATCTGAGCCTGTGGAAGAATTTGCCTTTGAAGAAGATACTGACGGCCATAAAGGTGAAAAATATGGCTGGATGAATGCAGCCTATGCCATGGCTACAAACATCAACCGTGCCTTCAAAGAATATGGATGGACGGTGAGAATTCGCGGTGTGCAATCTGGTGGCGAAGTGGTGAACTTGCCCACGCATACTTTCCCCACAGATGATGGTGGCATTGACCTTAAGTGCCCAACAGAAATTGCAATCAGTGACCGACGCGAAGCTGAGTTGTCAAAGTCTGGCCTTTTGCCGTTGATCCACCGCAAGAACACAGACAAAGCAGCTTTTATCGGTGCGCAATCGCTTTACAAGCCGCGCAAAATGGACAGCGATTTGGCAACGGCAGCAGATAATTTATCGTCGCGATTGCCATATATGTTCGCTGTGTCGCGCTTTGCACATTACCTTAAATGCATGGTGCGCGATAAGATTGGCGCCACGATGGAAGAGGCGCAGTTGCAACGCTGGTTGCAAGATTGGATCATGAAATATGTTGATGGTGATCCGAAAAATTCCAGCGAGGCAACAAAAGCAAAATTGCCGCTTGCAGATGCCAAGGTTGAGGTTTTTCCAGACGAAGAAAACCCTGGCTATTATGCCGCGCGCTTTTATTTGCGGCCGCACTATCAACTTGAAGGCATGGATGTTGGGATGAGTTTGGTGTCGCGGTTGCCTGGTCAGCAGAACTAAGTTCAAACTCGGTATCCCCCATTTGCGGGATCACAAGTTTGTTAAAAGATGATTATGTGATTGTTACGCGAGGAACGCGCCAACCCAGAACTTAGCAACGGAGACAGCACATGGCAGACGATATTATTCTTAAGCTTACCGGCAAGAAGCAAGGCAAGATTGCCGGCGAAAGCGCCAAGAAAGATCATATTGGGGAAATTGACATTCAATCCGTAAACTGGGGAATGGTAAGCCCTGGCAGCAGCCACCGCGGCGGTGGTGGTGGCACCGGTGAAGTGAGTTTTTCTGATGTTTCATTCACCAAAGCTGTTGATGGCGCATCAAACGGAATTCAGTTAGCCCTTTTAACTGGCGAAGTTATCACCGAGGCCGTTATCGTGTCGCGAAAGCAGGGCGGCGGCCAACAAGAATATTTGACCATCACACTTAAAGATGCGGTGGTAACAAATTATTCAATCAGCATGGGCGCCGGCGGGGAACCGCATGAATCGTTTAGCCTGAATGAAGCCAATTATAACTTTGAATATAAAGTGCAGAAAGCGGATGGCTCGCTTGGTGGCGGAAAAACTGTAGAATGGGATATCAAAAAAGGTGCTTAACCGCTCGTGAAGAACGTTAAGAGGCATGATCGTTTTGTACCACCCATTATGCAAGCTTTCAGGGCAGCGTTTCGGGAAAAAGATTCTCAAAAAAAAATTGATTTGAGAAGTCAATCTGACGAACGAATTATTGCCGGCAGGCGTTCCAGCCCGCGAAATGCAGTGAATGAAAGTGTATTAAAGCAGGAGCTGTCGCAAGATTTGGCAGCCCTGCTTAACACTGTAAACCTTGCCTCTGCAGAAAACCTAGAAGGCCTTGACTATGTCAAACACTCCATATTGAATTTTGGCGTAAGCGACATGACTTCATTTTCAACTGATTCTGATGCGACTGAAAATGTTGCGCTTCATCTTAAAGAAGTTTTGCAACGCTATGAAATCCGTTTGGCCGGGCAAAGTTTGGAAGTTTCAAAAAGTGCTGAACTTGACGAAGTGAATATGCGCCTTTCGTTTCACGTTGCTGCGGAAATGTATGCAACGCCAACGAATGTGCCGGTGGAATTTGTGGCCGACATCGAGTCCTATAGCGGCAAGATGAATGTGAAGCGTTTGTGAGCCATGGATCGGGAATTTCTTGAACTGTATAACCGTGAGCTTCGAATTCTAAGAGAGCACGGAAAAGAGTTTGCTGAGGAGTTTCCTGGTCTTGCTGAAAGACTTGGCGGGTTGCTCGACAACAATATGGATCCAATGATCGCGGGTCTGCTTGAAGGCACGGCCTTTATGGCGGCGCGCGTACAATTGAAACTGAAACACGAATATTCTCAGTTCACCAATAATCTGTTGGATCAGCTTGTGCCTGATTATTTGGCGCCGGTGCCATCTGCTGCATTGCTGAAAATTGATCCGCCCTTTGCCGAACCAAGTTTGAAAGACGGGGTGAAAATTTCAAATGGCTCTTATGCCGAGGCGCGATTTGTTGAGCGTGAAAGGCGAATTGCCTGCAAGTATCGGCTTGGAGCGGATATTACGCTTTGGCCTTTGTTTTTGGCGGGTGCTGAATTTTTGCCTTCGCCTGCTTCATTGCAAGGGCTTGGTGTTGATGCCGATTCAACAGCTCAATCTGGGATGAAATTTTCGGTCCTTCGTCGAACCGCCTTACGCCTTGAGGACGAACCAACCGAGAAGCAATCGGCGAAAAAACCGGAAGGTTGGATTTCTAAATGTCGGACTGATGATCTCACGTTCCATATCGTGTGCCAAGAGGCGGATGCAGTTCGCGCCTATGAAATGATTTTTGCAAACACGCAAAGCATTTATATCCGTTATCTGAATAGTTTTGGTGATCCTTTCGTTGCGTCATTGCCATTGGGGTGTTTACAACAAATTGGCTTTGGCGAAGACGAAGCGCTTTTTCCACCTGAAAAAAGGGTGTTCGGCGGATTTGACCTTCTCCGAGAATATTTTGTTTTTCCAGCGAAGTTTCTTGGATTCAAACTGTCTGGTTTGCAAAATATTCTGCCGCAAATTGATACCAATCGCATGGATATTATATTTGCGTTTAAGCAAGGTGACGGCAAGTTGAACGCGATTATGAAAGCAGAAAGTTTTGCACTTTATGCTGCTCCGGCTGTCAATCTTTTTGAGATGGCTGTGGCGCGTGTTCCCATCAAAAAGAATGAACACGAATTTCACGTTGTGACAGATCGGTCGCGCCATCTGGATTTTGAAATCCATAGCCTGGTGAAAGTTCAAGCCAACTTTTCGACTGGCGGTTCCAAGGTTGAAGTTTTTCCGCTGTATGTTGCACCACCACTGGAAGCGTCAAATCCTGAAACCCTCTATTACACAATCAGGCGGCTGCCGAGGCGCCGATCAGAAGATGAAAGAAGATCCGGACCATCTCCGCGCTATGTCGGAACAGATGTATTTCTGACCCTCAGCAATCATATGGATGCTGAGGATGAATTGCGGATTACGGAACTGAGTGTTCGCGCGATATGTTCTAATCGGCACCTGACAGAACATTTGCCAGTGGGGCAGGGCGGCGCAGATTTCATTCTGGAAGACAAAACAGCCTTGAAGGTAAGTTGTATTTCTGGTCCAACTTTGCCCCGGGACTCAACAATTGCCTATACAGCATCCGGCGCATCAACTTTGCCAGAGAGCACATCAGCGTGGCGATTGATCAGCATGTTGAGACTTAACCACTTGGGTTTGACGGGGCGCGGCACACAAGATTCCGCCGCGGCTCTGCGAGAGCTTCTGTCATTGTTCGCCAATCGCACTGATGCTGCCATCGACAGGCGAATTCGTGGCATTGTTGCCATTGAAAACTGCGCCATCAATAGACGCGTGCGGCAAAAAAACGGCGTAGGTGTTGTTCGGGGTTTGGAAATTCGCGTGACACTGGATGAAAAGGCCTTCGAAGGCAGCGGCATATTTTTAATGGGTGCTATTCTTGATCGTTTCTTTGCCGAATATGTTGGTATCAACAATGCTGTTCAGACAGTGATTGTTTCTGTCGAGCGTGGGGTGATTATGCGCTGGCCCGTTCGACTTGGAAGACAGGTGGCGCTGTGACAGACGAAACAGTCTTCACCGATGATGCCGAGAAGATTGATTTTCTGAACTTGATGCGCGTTCTGGAAAGCGCAAATTTAAATAAACCACGGATCGGTGATAGCAGCACGCGGTTGGAAGATGTTGTTTCGCTGGGGCAAATTCCTTATGTTGAGTTTGCGGATTCCAACGTGGCGTTGATTGAGCGGAATGACGCGGGCCGCAGTTTGGTATTGACTAGGTTTTTTGGGTTTCTGGGCCCCCAGGGCGCATTGCCGCTTCACACAACTTATGAAGCCACTCATTGGCTTAATATGCGTGACCCGGCATTCTCGCGGTTTCTTGATATTTTCAACAATCGCTTTCAGCAACTTTTCTTTCGTGCATGGGCCAATGCACGGCCAGCCGTGCAAGCAGATCGCCCAAGCGAAGATCAATTTGTCAATTATTTAGGTTCGATGATTGGCATTGGTACGAAATCAATGCAGCAACGAGATTCGCTGCATGACTTCACCAAACTGGCACTTGCAGGGCTTCTTTCACCGGCAATAAAAAGTGCAGCCCGTGTTGAAAACATGTTGGCGTGGTTATTCAAGGCCAAAGTTGACGTGCAACAATTTGTGGGTGTTTGGTTGCCCCTTGATGAACAAGAGCAAGCGGCATTGGCAAAGGGAAATTGCAGTCTTGGCGTTGACAGCTTGATTGGCAAATCTTCTTACAGCGTAAGAGACAAGTTTCGCGTCAGGTTAGAAGTTCGTGACCTCAAGGAATTTGAAACGTTTCTACCCGACGGGAAACACTTTCAACCTTTGGCAGACGCTATCACTTTCTATTTGGGCAATGTGTTCATTTATGATGTGGAAATTGGAATGGCCCAATCGAAAACCAAAGCCACGCAACTTGGCAAATTTGGCAGGTTGGGTTGGACAAGTTGGATGAAGTCACCACACACCAACGATGATGATCCCTTGCGTTGGGATTGCCGCTTTCATCCGTCGGAAATAAATGCAGCCAAGGAGGCTCCGTCATGGCCGATGTAAGTCTTGAGACCGTTACGGGCAAGCTCAATCAAGTTGGGTATGATAGCTTCATGCAAGCGCTTCGCCAGGCAAAGGGAGCTGGGAATCGCAATCTTGAGCTTGAACATTGGCTCTTGAAAATGCTGCAGATGGATCGCACCGATTTGGCGTTGACGGTTGAACATTTCAAGCTTGATCAATCAAAGCTTTTGACCGACATTGGCGGAGTCGTTTCTGGTTTTGCGATGAACAAAACAGAGATGCCTGGCATATCTGAAAATATAATCGATGCGCTGGATCGTGCTTGGCACTATGCCACACTGCTGTTTGGTGAAACCCAAATTCGCACCGGCCACATTCTCACTGCGATTTTGAAAGAGCCGCGTTTGAATCGAACGCTTGTTGGCATCTCTAAAGAATTCAAAGGTATCGATGCTGAGCTTCTGACCAACGAACATCAAAAAATCTGGCAACAATCCATTGAAGAGAATTTGCAGCCAATGGATGGCTCTGGCGCAGTGGCGCGTGGCAGGTCGGGTTCGGCCACGGCCGAAGGGCCGAAGGGCACCACCGCGCTTGATCGTTTTGCGATTGATTTGACGCAACGCGCAGCCTCAGGCGAAATGGACCCCATTGTTGGGCGCGACGAGGAAATTCGACAGATCATTGATGTTTTAATGCGTCGCCGTCAGAATAACCCCATCCTTACTGGAGAAGCAGGAGTCGGCAAAACTGCTGTTGTTGAAGGTTTTGCGCAACGAATTGCAGCCGGTGATGTTCCTCCGCCTTTACGAGGCAACAAACTTTATGCACTCGATATTGGATTGATGCAGGCTGGCGCTTCGATGAAAGGGGAATTTGAGCAACGCTTAAGATCAGTCATCGATCAAGTCCAATCCTCACCCATCCCGATCATATTGTTTATAGATGAAGCACATACGTTGATTGGTGCGGGAGGTGCCGCTGGAACAGGCGATGCAGCAAATCTTCTCAAGCCCGCATTGGCGCGCGGCACACTCAAAACAATTGCTGCCACAACATGGTCGGAATATCGCCAGCATATTGAAAAAGATCCAGCGCTGACACGGCGATTCCAGCCTATCAACATTGGCGAGCCTGATGTCGATCGATGTTGCGACATGATGCGTGGACTTCTTGCACCGATGGAAAAGCACCATAAAGTTCATATCTCTGACGCAGCCCTGGTTTCTGCCGTCAAGCTTTCAAGCCGCTATATCCCATCACGACAGCTTCCCGATAAAGCGGTCAGCTTGTTAGACACTGCCGCGGCTCGCGTGGCTGTTTCGCAAACTTCGACACCTGCCGCAGTTGAAGACGCGCGCGTTTTAATTTCCGCGCGAGAAATTGAATTGGCGGCGCTGGAACGTGAACGCGACATTGGCGCTGCAGATGAGGCGCGAATTGCCGACGTTCAAAAAGCCATTGAAAATGCAAAGAACAGGCTTGTCGAACTGGAAAAAGAATGGGCCGCTGAAAAAGCGATTGTGGATGAAATCATGCTGCATCGTAAAGCCATTGCAGAAAAGGTGGATAATGCGGAGGAAGCCCGCTCTAAACTGACTGCGATAATTGCAAAGCTGGAAACAATCGACGCTGAAAAGCGAATGATTTATCCCTAT
Source organism: Aestuariivirga sp. (assembly GCA_043778995.1). Lineage (GTDB taxonomy): Bacteria > Pseudomonadota > Alphaproteobacteria > Rhizobiales > Aestuariivirgaceae > Aestuariivirga. Next base: position 6,291 of record JAYWFC010000139.1, on the reverse strand, counting down.
GTTGATGAACAATCTGTGGCATCTGTTGTTTCGGATTGGACCGGCATTCCTGTTGGTAAAATGGTTAAGGATGAAGTGCAGACCATTTTGAACCTCGCTGAAACACTGCACAAACGCGTCGTAGGACAATCTCACGGTCTGTCTATGATAGCCAAGCGCATTGAAACGAACCGGGCCAAGTTGGATAATCCCAACAAGCCCATTGGCGTGTTTATGTTGGCTGGCCCTTCAGGAGTGGGCAAGACTGAAACTGCCTTGGCTTTGGCGGAATCTTTGTATGGCGGTGAGCAAAACATGATCACCATCAATATGTCAGAATTCCAAGAGGCGCATTCTGTTTCAACTCTGAAGGGAGCGCCTCCTGGTTATGTGGGATATGGGGAAGGGGGGCGTTTGACCGAAGCTGTACGTCGCAAGCCTTATAGTGTTGTGTTGCTCGACGAAGTTGAAAAGGCCCATCCCGATGTGCATGAAATATTCTTCCAAGTTTTTGATAAAGGCGTGATGGAGGATGGTTCTGGTCGTCGCATTGATTTTAAAAACACACTGATCATTCTCACCACAAATGCGGGCACCGACAGGATTATGCATGAAGCGGCCAATGGTGCCGAACGGCCTGATGCTGAAAAACTGGCAAGTGAAATGAAACCAGATTTGCTGCAGGTTTTTCCACCGGCTTTGCTTGGGCGCATTGTTACAATTCCTTACTACCCTCTTTCAGGGGATATGCTGGGCAGCATTGTTCGCTTACAGTTGGATCGCATTGGAAAGCGGATCAGCGAAAATCATAGCGCGAAATTCACTTACACCGATGCAGTTGTGAAAAAAATAGTGTCCATGTGCAACGACCCAGATTCAGGTGGGCGCATGGTGGATAATATTGTGACGAATACATTGCTTCCGGCGCTATCGCGGCAGATTTTGAAAAAATCGATTGCTGGCGAGAAAATTGTGGAAGCGAAGGTGGATGTGAAGAATGATGACTTTGATTGTGCGGTTTTATAGTTTTGAATAGAACTATAATTAAGCCAACGCACTTTCGCGAATAGTCTGATCTGGAACTCCGCCTCCAAAGCCCAGGAGATGAGACATGCCACGTGAAAGAGAACCTATTCGCCCGTTGCCAAAAGATTATCAGCCTGCGCGATCAACCGCATATCGCGTGAAGGATGGAGACCGATGGGAAACTTTGGCGAAACAATTTAATGTGCTAGTTGCAGAATTGATCAAGTTCAATTTTCACACAAATAATACAGATGAAGTGAATTGGTATCTTAAGCGCAATGTAGGCTGTAATATTTCACGCGATGGAATGAACTGGGCCTTCAGTTCGGGGGCGAGCCCCGGGATTATTTACATACCAATCCAGGTGATGAACTTCGACGATGCCGACGAGATTGAGGGAACGGTTTCGACTTCACCTTTTGCGAAAGAATTTGAAAGCCCTTCAAGCCCTCTTGATACACTTGGCAAGGCATTTGATATTTTTCAGATGCTTGATATCGGCCTAGCAATTGCCGGTGTTTCGATTGGTGAAGTTGCCATGCTGGGCGCAGGCATTGTTATTGCTCCAATCGCACCATTTGTTGCTTTGGGCGCGCCGCACGAGGCCGCATTAAATAAAATAAGGCAAGACGAGATGGTGGAAGGACTTACACTGGGCATCGTCTTGGGGGCAGACCGCCGTTCTGGGCAATGGATAAGAGCCCATAATTTCGTCAAGCTCTGGGGTGTGCAAAGCACAGTTTACCCTGAGTATGGCAAAGATTTTCAGAAGCATTATAATACTGGCCTTGTTGCTGGATTGGGCCATGGCCGCCAGTTTAACACTGTGGCTCGACATAATATGTTTCAATACGCTTGGCACAACATGAGCAGTTACGTTAAGTCTGATTATCTTGGAGATCCGCCCTTGCACGGGAAGGAATTGGAGGAATATGCAAAGACCTGGAGCGAGCGAAAGCGGGAAATGTATTACCGCGTTGTTGCCGCAACGCTTCGTACGAAAATTAGAATGCGGTGATAACACTTTGGTTCGGGCATTAGAATTGAAGGCTATTGAAGGGATTGTTAGATGGCACTTACTTCACCACGGTTTAAAAATGAAATTCAACTAGCGCGGATTGAATCTGGGCATGATGTTTTAACGCGCGGCGCCACCGGGCGGCATGTGCATTTGTTGCAAATGGCGTTGATTGATCTCGGATTTCCGATGCCCATATCGACCGCCAGCCAAGATTTCAGCCCAGATGGATCATACGGGCGAGAGACCGAAGCAGCGGTTGCGGCATTCCAACGAAAAAATCCAGTCCTCAAGCAGGATGGCAAAATTGGCCAGAAGACAATTCGAGAAATAGACAAGCAGATCGGCGGCTTTAAGCATCGGGTGCGGTTGCATTTCAGGTCTCTGGCGCTGAGTGATGTGCCGTTTGACGTCATGCTTTCGAGCGCTCAAAAAGCCTATGCGCAATATGGAATTGAAATCTTTTTTGCTTCGGGTGAATCACTTGGGCTTTCACAAGAAGAAGAAAATCGATTCAACGTTGTGGGGCAAAACTGTGGGTGGACATTGGATACAGGTGAATTTGCGGCGCTGCAGGCACTGGGCAGCCCAGCACCAAATAACGACATCAAGGTTTTTATCGTAAACAAATTTCAGGAAAGCAATGTTTTAGGTTGCGGGGGACATGCTACGGGCAAACCAGCATGTGCTGTGACGCATGACAGTTCGCGCTGGGACATGGCGCATGAAGTGGGCCATGTTTTGTTGACCAGTGTCTTTGCCCCGGTTCATTCTGGCAGCCCTCGAAATTTGATGTTCGGCACGTCGAGCAATGGCATCGTTCCGCTGGCTTTAACAGATAAGCAGCTTACTCAAATTCGGGCTTCGGCACTCTGTCGCGCGATCTAAACCATGCAAAGGCAGCAACGCTATTTTTTTGCCTGACTTGAATTCGGAGACTGGAACATGAATTTTATATGCACTCGTTTTTCCAGTAATTTAGATATTGTAAAGGCCGCCAACAACAACCCCTCGCTCAAGCAAGGTGCTCGGAATGAAGCGGTGCGTATTGTGCAGTTGGCTTTGATTGATTTGGGATTTGCTATGCCAATATCAACAGCCAATAATAAAACCTTGCCAGATGGCATATTTGGCAATGAGACTGTGCGCATTCTCATAGCGTTTCAACGTGCCAATGGATTGGTGGCCGATGGAATTGTGGGGGCCAAAACTTTAGCGCGACTTGATGCTTTGTTGGCAGTAAAAAGCCAAATCACTATTCAGAACGACCTGTTGCGTGGCAACAAAGGCAGAGGGCGGGATTGATTTTACCATGCTGATTATTGACCAACAAAGTGTGAAGATTAGCTTAGTCAAAGATGGTGCGAACGCGGGTGTGCATGTTGGTACAGATCATGCGCTACTTCATTGCACAAAAAATGCCAATTTGGCGGCAGGTGATGTGACGCCGCCTGATGAAGTGAACAACGGGCCTGCGATTAACATTGAAGGACGTGTTTTCATAAGGTCAACCGAAAATGAGCGCGATCTAGGCAACTTGGAGTTTGGCCTTGTTCAAGTTTCCTTTCTTCACGGCTATGAATTTATCTATGCAGGCCGCCTGGAATCTGAAGGGTCAACTGTAATCAATCTGCGGCTTGGCTATAGCAAGAACCCTTCACTGGATGAAGAAACTGCGCGTGGCCGAACAATTGACCAGGAAATTTTCAGATCTACTGCGATGACAGTGACGCCTGTAAGAACCGGGAAGACGGGTTTTGACGTTCTGGTTAAGTTTTCCGACCATCCGAACAACGCAATTCCACTTCGGTTTGAGAACCGGGTTACCAGCGCACCGAATTTCTTGGCAAGTGCCGCGCGCAATGAAGAATTTATTACTTATTTTGTTGCTCGCGTACGAAATGTGGAACCAATCTCAATCCTTGCACGGATTGGATGGACAGTGAATTGGAAATCAGAATTCAATTGGTCGGCAGCAACGATGAAGCCTATTAAAGATATCAGGGCCAGTTTTTTATTTGCCGGCGATCCACGAATTGGCCCACCTGATGCTTCAGACCCGATGGCCGCTGTTGCATTGGCGCGCCAAGTGCCCACAACGAATGCACAAGATAGCAATGCGCAAGATGCCGCTTGGACACAACGACGCCAGCCAATTTGTGAACAAAATAGGGCGCGGCCCATAAATTTTCGCAGCAATTTCTTTACTTGAACTGAAGTCGTTTGGGGCGTGGCATTTTGAATTCACCCATTTAGGGGTATCGGCGATTGGTAATTTCGCCTAGTCTAGGGGTATGGGAAACCCGGCTGCACGTCTCAACGACCCGCATGTTTGTGCGTTAGTCACTGTTTTGGTGCCACATCTTGGCGGGCCAGTTTTGATGGGGTCACCAAATGTGATCATTGGAGGCATGCCACAATCGCGCATTGGCGATATGTGTCTATGCGTTGGGCCGCCTGATGTGATTGCAATGGGATCAATGACAGTGATTGTTAATGGAATGCCAGCAGCACGCGTTGGCGATGTAACAGCACATGGTGGAACGATACTTGTTGGAATGCCGACAGTTCTTATTGGCGGTTAATAATCGCTCATTGGCTTTTGAGTTTTACAAATGCAGCTTTTGTTGAAACCACGTTGTTGTTGGTTTCGATTTCTTTCAAAAAAGGTTCGATAAAAGCATCGGCGTCAAAAGCGTCCTGCGAGTTTATGCTGATGAGGGGTTTGCTTGATGCGACAGCAAAAACCAGGGTAGGATAAAACTTTTGACGAACCTGTCCATCAATCGCTGGTGGAAGGGCAAGGCTTAGCGCGGCTTTCATTTCACCAATCTTCATCGTTAAACAGGTTGGGCAAAGTCGGTTGATGTTTTGAATGCCGCCCTCATGATCCATCACGAAGAGGTATATGTTCTGATTTTCACTGTTTTTGACAGTGAGTTTTAGCGGGTCTCCGACATCACCAGTTTCTGGGTTACTTCCAAAAATTTCTGGTGAATCGACAATAAAGTCCACTGGCTTTGCTTTCTTATTCGACATTTTTCGAAGCGAAGAAACAAGACCACATTGCTTTTCTGATGCCGCGTTCAACGTCAGTTGTGGGGCAAAACCCGCTTTGCTTACAAAGGCGTTTTGAAAAGCTGTTTCGGCGTCAGGTGTTCCTAGCAAATTGAATTGGGCCGAACTTGCGGATAGTGATGTGACATCAATGTTCAGGCAATTGCCCCTGTCATAATTATCGACAAAACTTTGAATTTCGGCCACTGTCGGAGCTTGCTTCTTGATCTGAGGCGGCGGAGTGAGAGCTGCGATTTGCTTTTCTGGTAGGCCAATTTTCGAAAGATCTATCTCAGGTTTTGTTTGATTGGATTGAGAAGGCGGTGTTTCTATTTTTGCAGGTGGCGGGGTATCTGCTTTTGCTATTGGTTCAACTTGCTTTGGAGGCTGCTGATCAACTTTTGGAGCTTGATCCAATGCAATTTTCGGCGGTGCAGTTTGCTCAACTTTGGGGGGCGCAACAGTTGGTTTTGTTTCTGGCACGGTTTGTTCGGCCGGCTGCTCTTTGGGCTGTTCTGCCGGCGGAGTGTTGGTGACGGGTAGTTGGGCCACAACAGTTGGTTTTTCGCTGCCTGTTTGGCTTTTCACATAGAGCCAACCGCCAAGGGCACCTATTGCAATTGTAGCAAGCAAGCCAGCGATGACGGCAAAATTGCGCATGGCATTTGAATGCGGGGATGAGGGCGGGGTTGCAACTTCTGGATTTAATTTTATCTGTTTATTTTTTTTACCAGAATTGAATTCAGCAGGTTTATCCATCCAGTCTCGCACAGCTGCCATATTTTCTGGCCTTGCTGTTGGGTCAGGTTGAAGCATCGCTATCAGAACTGGGTGAAACTGCTTCGGCACGCCCGTAAGTTCTGGAACAGTGCGGCGCTTTTCTATCACATCAACTTGTGAGCCACTCATATCCAACGGTTTGCCGCGAAGTGCTGCGGCCATTACCAAAGCCAAGCTATAGATATCAGATTTTGGCGTTACGTCTCCGCCAAAAAGGCCTAACTGTTCTGGCGATACATAGTTGTATTTTCCCGCAAAGCTGCCGCCCAATAACGTTGCGCCGCCAACTTCTTTTGATCGTGCGATTCCGAAATCTATAATTTTTGCATTTTTAACCAGGCCGCCTGGTAAGATTACATTATCTGGTGACATGTCTCGGTGAATAACACCTGCTTCGTGCGCCTTGTTTAATCCATCGGCGAGGCGCTTCA
>JAYWFC010000138.1:0-9361 GCA_043778995.1 Aestuariivirga sp. | reverse complement strand
GATTTTCCACTTTTTCTGGATCAAGCGGGAAAGTCACTAACCACTTATAATCGCACTGACGAACACGCCTCGCATATTTTAGAAGCGATGGAGACTGGCCGCACGTATCGCGGGCATTTCAATGTGAAGAATAACGGTGTGATCAAAAACTTGGCGCCCGATTGCATTATCGAAAGCCCCGGTTTTGTTGATCGTTTTGGCATTAACATGGTGGAAGGCATTGAGCTTCCATTAGGCTGTGCAGCCACGTGCTCTGCTTCCGTCAATGTGCAGCGCATGGCGGTTCAGGCGGCTGTTACAGGCGATGTTGATTTGTTGAAACTCGCCGTGTTGCATGATCCTTTGGTGGGTGCCATTTCTACACCAGAAGAAGTGTGGCAGATGGTGGATGAAATGTTGGTGGCGCAAGCTGAATGGCTTCCGCAATATGCTCATGCAATTCCTGCCGCGCGCGAACGCATGAAAAACCCCAAAGTTAAAACTCGTGAATGGCAAGGCGCTGCGCGACAACATGTGCGCAGTGTGGAAGAAATGCGCGTGGCCAAGCCAACAACTGTTGCCAATATCGGCCACAGCCTTGGCACCAAAGTGATGGGTTGACGGCCAGCAGCATGATTTTTTCCGAGGCGTTTTTGCTTGCGCTGATGATTATCTTCAGCGTGCCTTATGTGGTTTGGCGATTGTTGAAGCTGGAACAATTTGCGCCACTGGCCATCGTGCAAATTATCGGCGGCGTTGTGCTTGGCCCCGGCGTGTTGGGCGCGCTGTTTCCGGCTTGGCACGCAATGGTTTTCAATGCCCAAGTGTTGGTTGCTTTGAGTGGTATTGCATCCTGGGCCGTTATGATTTTTGTGTTCCTTGCAGGTGTGGAGCTTGACGTTTCACAGGCTTGGAACAATCGACGGGAAACGGGATTGACGGCGGCTTTGGCCTTGGCCATGCCTTTTATCTTTGGGGCACTCGTCGGAATAGGGCTGTTGATGCAAAGCTCGGCTTGGATGGGAACCCATGGCAACCCGCTGCAGCTGGTTTTGGGCGTTGGCATGGCGTGCGCTGTGACAGCACTTCCCATATTGGTGCTTCTGCTGGAGCGATTGGGGATTTTACGCCAGCCTTTGGGCCAGCGGGTGCTGCGCTATGCCAGCCTTGACGATATTGCCATTTGGGCTGTTTTGGCGGCCATTTTGCTGGATTGGAACAGGTTGGAACGGCAAGTGCTATTTTTCATCGCACTGGTTCCAGTGACGTTTGCTTATCGCCGATTGATGCAACGGATTGCGGAAGATGATCGCTGGTTTGTTGCCCTCATTTGGGTGGCGGCCTCGGATTTGCGGCCGACTGGGCGGGATTGCATTTCATGGTTGGGGCGTTTCTTGCAGGCGTGATGACCGACCGATCGTGGTTCACTTTGGAACGGCTTGATCACTTTCGAAATATGCTTTTGGTGGCGGTGATGCCGGTTTTCTTTCTCTCCACGGGCCTTCGTACGAAATGGGACATGGGCGGCATTTGGGTTTGGGGCGCAGCCTTTGCAATGTTGGCCGCAGCAGTTGGCGGAAAACTGATAGGCGTTCAACTTGCCGGGCGATTGTTGAACTGGCGAAAAGACGAAGCCTTCATCATCGGATGGCTGTTGCAAACCAAGGCATTGATTATGATAATTTTTGCCAACATTCTGCTCGACCGCGAAATCATTGCGCCAAGCCTGTTTACAGCGCTGTTGCTCATGGCAGTGTTGAGCACGTTGCTGACTATTCCGATGGTGCGGAAGAAGCTTTCTGTACTGGCGGGATAGATGTTCGCTTAACTCAAACGCGCGCGGGGCCACCACCAAGCATGACTATGGCCCCTTCGGCCAGCCGCTCACTTCCAATGGTTCCGTTGTTCTCAATGCCAAAGGTTACATCAACGCGAGTGATCCCAGTGGGCACATCCCTGTTGATGAGATTTGGGATGCAGCAAGCCTAGTTTATGATTTGGGCAAGCTCTCAGCGTTCCGGTTTTAGCCGAAGGTGTTGAGACTGCTTTACAGCACCAGTTTGCGAAGGCTTCCGGCTGTGATGAACTGCAGGGGTATCATTTTGGAAGGCCTGTGCAAGAAGTTCAAATTGCAAAGATGCACGCCGATTTGGACGGCCAGTTGTCGCTTGAGAATATCAAAGCTTGGCAGGAGCGGCCGAAATTAACACAATCCACAACTTCTCAAAAAGCATCAATTGCGGTTGGACAAAACGCCTAATCAGCTTTTTTTGACAGATCCATCAACACGTCTTCGCGCAATTTTGATACGGCATTGGCATGTCCGTCGAAGCCCTCATAGGTTGCTAAAACATGGGCTTGCTTTGCAAGATCTGGATAGCCCTTGCTGGTGACATAGGCAATTGAAGTGCGTTTCATAAAATCAAAAACAGAAATGGCCGACGATGTTTTTGCCCAGCCACTTGTTGGCAAGCAATGATTGGGGCCGATCACATAATTGCCCAGCGTGCTTGGTGTATGTTCGCCCAAAAGAATTTCACCGGCATGTTCAAGCCTGCCTAGATATTGGAAGGGCTCTTTTGACAAAACTTCCAAATGTTCTGGGGCATATTCATTACAAAATGCAATTGCGTCGGCTTCATCGCGGGCCAAAACGATGCCGCCCATTGAGCCAGACAGAACTGTGCAGGAATAACCCACGCGCAATGCGCCCATGTGCTTCCAATATTCGGGAATGGCAGCCAAGGCTTCTTCTGCAACGTGTCTGTTCCATGTAACAAGATAGGCTGAACTATCAGGGCCATGTTCGGCTTCTACAAGAAGATCAAGGGCCGCGAGTTTTCCGCTTACGCTATCGTCAGCCAAGATGATCACTTCACTTGGCCCCGCGGGTGTGCCTGTATCTATGATATGCGAAAGCAAACGCTTGGCGGCACCCACCCAAGGGCTTCCAGGGCCCACCACTTTGGTGGCCTTAGAGATTGTCTGCGTGCCATATGCAACAGCCGCAATGCCTTGTGCGCCGCCGGCTTTATAAACCTTGCTTACACCGGAATTGCGGGCTGCCACCAATGTGGCATCATCAATCTGCCCGTTGGGGCCGGGCGGGGTTATGATACAAATATCTTTCACGCCAGCGACTTGTGCTGGAATTGTGAGCATCAGTGCAGCCGACGGAAACGCGCCCTTGCCACGTGGAACATAGCACGCAACCGAGGGAATGGGTGAAGCACGATCGCCACCGAATGCGCCGGGCCTGATTTCATGCAGCCACATTTTTTCCGGCATTTGTTCTTGATGGAACTTACGGATCGATCCTGCTGCAAATTCCAACGCTTCACGCACTTCTGGTGCAAGAGTTTTTTCTGCGGCGGCAAAATCTGCCTCGGTGGCTGCAATGTTGCCAGCCTCTACGGGGGCCTTGTCAAAATCTCTTGCAAATCGTGCCAAGGCTTCATCACCTTCAACGCGCACGGCCTCAATAATGGGCTTAACTTTGGCTTCAAACGATGAAAGATCTGTTTCCGTGCGCTGCTGCAATTTAGCGCGCTCGGCAACAGAAAGATTGGCCAATTGATGAAAGTTGATCGAGGGGGTCACTGCGGTTTCCTGTCTTTTGGAAGATGAGCACCTAGCCGCATCGGGCAGGTTTTTCAATGTCGCTTGTTAACGCAGTGCCAGCTTTGGCACTTCCTCGAACACGCTGACGGATTGTGCTGGACAGCCGTCAAGCGGTGAAGAGCAGTAAAGCCTCTTCCACGTATAGCCTTTTTGGGCCAATAAAGCCAACTTATGTAACTGGTTTGAGCCATTGGCGGCCACAACACAGCGCTTTTCAGGGCCAATAAAAAGCAGGCCTAAAAACCGTTGATTGGGATTTGACCATTTTATCGGCTCGCCATTTTCATCAAACCAACTGGCTTCAACGAAGCCCAGCTTTTCGTTGCCGCTGAGAATGCGATCACTCTGAAAAAGATTTAACCGTTGGCGCAGCGCAAATAAATTGCTGATATGGGCAATAAGTTCTTGATCTCGGTTTTTCCAATTAAGCCATGTGGTGGCATTGTCTTGGGCATAAGCGTTGTTATTGCCTTTTTGGGTGCGGCCAAATTCATCACCCGCCGTTAACATTGGTGTTCCGCGCGAAAGAAAAAGCGTGGCAAGCAAAGCTTCTACGTTGCCGCCGATAAATGTGACTTCGCCATTTTTGCCATCACGGTTATTTTCGCCATTGGCCAAATTATTCTTTTCAGAATAGAGCGTCAGGTCTTTCATCGTAAAACCATCATGGGCCGCTATAAAATTAATGCCGCGCGACGGTTTAGAAAAAACGTCGGCTGATCCCGCGATGCGCGTTGCCAAATTATTTACAGAAAATTGATCGCCGCGCCAGAAGCGCCTTACATCATCCCGAAATTTGTCATTCCATTCTTGCCAGCGCGGTGGAAAGTTGCCGAGTTGATAACCGCCGGGACCAATGTCCCATGGTTCTGCAATCATAATGCAGGTTGAAAGAACGTCGTCATTTTCAATGGCTTTGAAGAGAGGAGCATCAGCATGAAAACCATCGGGCTGTCTGCCCATTACGCTTGCAAGGTCAAATCGAAATCCATCAACACCTGCTTTTAAAACCCAATGGCGCAATGATGCGATGACCAACTCGACCACATTTGGGTTGTTTAGTGCCAAGGTGTTGCCGCAGCCTGTGTCGTTGATCAACTCGCCATGGGCTTGGGCATAATAGGTGCAATTGTCGAGGCCGCGAAAGCAAAGCGTTGGGCCGAATTGATCGCTTTCTCCAGTATGATTGAGAACCACATCCATAATGACGCGAAAATCATGTTGATGCAGCGTAGCAATTGATTCACGTAACGCATTGAAACCATGAGGTTCTATCTTCGGTTCAAGGGCTGTGAATTGAATGGGATTATAGCCCCAGGCATTGGTTAGTTTGTGCGGTTGCAAATGACGTTCGTCAATCCATGCGGTGATTGGCATCAACTCAATTGTGTCCACACCCAGTGTTTTGAGGTGTTCAATGATGACGGGTTCTTGCAACGCTGAAATTGTGCCGCGCTTTTTTGGTGGCACATGCGTATGCAATTTACTGAATGCCTTGACCGGCAATTCATAAATAAATTCTGGTTTGCGATATGGCGGCCTGACAACATCTGACCATAGATTTTCAACCACGCATTTTGGCACGCATAAAGCTGTGTCAACGCCACGCTGGCTCAACCGATCGTCATAGACAAAAGGGCCATCAAGTGTTGCGGCCAGCGGATCAACCAACAGTTTTGAAATATCAAAGCGATGGCCCTGAGCTGGTTGCCACGGCCCATCGGCGCGCAAACCATAGCGTGTTCCGGCAGAAATATTTTCAACCCACGCAAAATGAATATCACCGCTACGTTCAGTCAGCTCAATGCGGCGGGTCTCCCGCTCAGCATCGAAAATGCAGATAAAAATTTTCGTGGCATATTTGGAAAAGACAGCGACATTTGCGCCGTCTTTACCCAAAGTCACTCCTAAGGGTGATGGTTGTCCAGTTTTCTTAGGCATGTGCGTGTTAGGTAATAACCGTGGGTTGGGCCCGGCCGGTTAATTTTTCAATCTGTGCCACGCTGCGCGAAAGTGTGATCAGATTTGTCAAAGCGGATTGTGTTTCTTGATTGTGTTTGGAGGGGTCTGATTCATATTTTTCAATATAGACCCGCAAAGTTGCGCCAGCCGTGCCTGTACCAGAGAGGCGATAGATTACCCGTGCGCCATTTGCCATAAGCAGGCGAATGCCTTGGCCCGTGGTGCGCGAGCCGTCAATGGGATCATCATACGCAAAATCATCAGCTTTTTCGATTGAATGCTGCCCCACGAGTGATGGCAATTGATTGCGCAGGCCGTTCATAAGGTTTGTGGCGGCGGCTAAATCAACCTCTTCATAATCATGCCGCGTATAATAATTTCGGCCATATTCAGCCCAATGGGCGTGAACAATATCTGCGACAGATTGTTTGCGCGCGGCCAAAATGTTCAGCCACATCAAAACGGCCCACAGGCCATCTTTTTCACGCACATGATTAGAGCCCGTGCCAAAGCTTTCTTCGCCGCAGACGGTTGCCTTATTGGCATCCAGCAAATTGCCGAAGAATTTCCAACCTGTGGGAGTTTCATAACATTTCAGGCCCATTTTAGCGGCCACGCGATCTGCCGCGCCGCTGGTGGGCATGGAACGGGCAATGCCTGCAATGCCGGCTTTATAACCCGGTGCCAAATGCATGTTGGCGGCGATAATGGCCAAACTGTCTGATGGGGTGACGTAAATGCCTTTACCGACAATTAGGTTGCGATCACCATCTCCATCAGAGGCGGCGCCAAAATCAGGGCCATTGCCTGATAGCACGCTGTCACATAACTCTTTAGCATGAACCAAATTCGGGTCTGGGTGGTGGCCGCCAAAATCGGGCAGCGGGGTACCATTGATCACGGTGCCTTTGGCAAAGCCCAAAGTATCTTCCAATATACGCTTGCCGTAGGGGCCTGTTATGGCGTTCATGCCATCAAACTTCATGGTGAGGCCCGATTTAATCCGCGCACGGATCAAATCAAAATCAAACAGGGTTTGCATTAATGCAGCATAGTCGGTGACAGGATCAACGACCTCAACGTGCATTGAGCCCAATGTGTGATGACCGATCTTATCAAGATTAAAATCCGCGTGGCGAAGGGTTTTGTAAGATGAAATTGTTTGCGTGTGGGCAAACATTGCTTCAGTTAGTTTTTCTGGCGCAGGGCCGCCGTTGCTGGCGTTATATTTTATGCCAAAGTCGCCATCTGGTCCGCCCGGGTTGTGGCTGGCAGAGAGAATGATGCCGCCAAAGGCTTGGTTTTTGCGAATAAGATGTGAAGCCGCCGGAGTTGACAAAAGCCCGTTCTGGCCAACAATCACTTTGCCAAAACCACTTGCTGCAGCCATGCGCAATGCAATTTGAACAACTTCTTTATTATAAAAACGGCCATCACCGCCAATCACCAAGGTTTTGCCGACGAAGCTTTCAAGCGAATTGAAAATGGATTGAATGAAATTTTCTGCATAATGCGGCTGTTGAAAGATAGTCACTTTTTTGCGCAATCCAGATGTTCCGGGGCGCTGACCATCAAAGGGTTTTGTTGCAATTGTTTCAATCATGGTCACACCGTTTTATAAAGTTCTGCGTAAGCCTTTGCCGAATGATCCCACGATACATCGCTGGCCATGCCGCGCTTTTGCATGTTTTGCCACTGGGGCTTATTTCCAAAAAGCTTTGCTGCTCTGCTTAAAACATTTTGCAAACTGGGTTGATCAACCGGAGTGAATTGCAAACCTGTTGCAACGCCTGCACTTAAGCCCGCATCATTGGCATCTATGATCGTGTCGGCCAAACCACCCGTGCGCGCCACGATGGGAACGCAGCCATAACGCAAGCCGTAAAGCTGGGTTAGGCCACAAGGTTCAAACCGCGAAGGCACAAGCATTGTGTCACAGCCGCCTTGAACCAAATGCGACAAGTTTTCATCGTATGCTGCAACAACGCCAATGCGGCCAGGGTGACGCCATGCAGCGGCCATGACGGCTTGTTCAATTGCAGACTCACCCGTTCCGATTAATGCCAATCTTGCCCCAGAACCTACCAACCAATCTAAAAGGCCGGCAAAAATGTCCATGCCTTTTTGCCATGTGAGGCGGCTGACCACGCCGTGGATGATGCCATCACCTGGTTCAAGTTTAAAACTTTTTTCAATGGCGCGCTTGTTTGCTGCGCGCGCTTCCAAATTTTTGACTGTGTAGTTGGTGGGCAGCGCTTTATCCGTTTGCGGGTTCCACACATCGGCGTCTATGCCATTTACAAATCCAAAGAGCACGTTGCTCCGGGCCCTCAATAAGCCTTCAAGCCCCATGCCATATTCGCTTGTGCAAATTTCTTGCGCATAGGTCGGTGAAACCGTGGTGATGGCATTGGCCAAAGCCAGTCCGCCCTTCAGGAAGCCCACGTTGCCATAGAATTCCAATGCGTTCACATTGAAAGCTTGAGGTGGCAAGCCAAGTTGTGAAAATATCGCTGGCGAAAATTGCCCTTGGAAGGCGATGTTGTGAACAGTGAGGATGGTTTTAGGCCCGCCGGAATAATGCAGATAAACCGGCGCCAATGCCGCTTGCCAATCATGGGCATGAAGAACATCGGCTTTATAACTGCCGCATTCGCCGCGCGCCAAAAGTGCGGCCACTTGCGAAAGTGCTGCAAAGCGTTGCGGGTTGTCTGGCCAATCTTTGCCATCTCCACCCAAATAAGGATTGCCAACACGGTTATAAAGATGTGGCGCATCCAACACGAACACATCCAGCCCCTTGGCCTTGCCACTTAATAATTTCGCTGCGCCACCAAATAGGTTTGCAAAGCTTTTGATTGTTTCAGCTTTTTCCAAAACGTTCATAACGGCAGGATAACCCGGCACCAGTGTTTTCATGGTGATGCCGTGGGGCTTTAGTGCTTCTGGCAAAGCGCCTGTCACATCAGCAAGGCCGCCGGTTTTGATCAGCGGATAAAGTTCAGATGTGACAGAAAGAACCTGCATGTCAGACCAATTGATCAATCATCGGCTGGGTGATTAAACAAATGCCTTTTTCACTGCGCCGGAAACGTTTGGCATCCAAGACAGGGTCTTGGCCCACGATCAGCCCTTCAGGAATTTGCACACTTGAATCGATGATTACTTTTGTCAGGCTGGCATTGCGGCCAATTTCAACATTTGGCAAAATGACAGCATCTTCCAAATTGGAAAACGAGTTCACTCTGACATTGGTGAAAAGCAAAGCCCGTTTGATCGACGCGCCAGAAACAATGCAGCCACCAGAAACCAATGACGCAATGGCACTGCCGCGACGGCCTTCAAGATCGTGGACGAATTTTGCTGGTGGTGTCACTTCGCCATACGTCCAGATTGGCCAATCACGATCATAAAGATCTAGTGCGGGCAACGTATCCGTCAAATCAATATTGGCTTCCCAATAGGCGTCAATGGTTCCGGCATCACGCCAATAGGCATGTTTTTCCAAAGGCGAGCGCACGCACGATTTCGAGAACCGATGAGCTACAGCTTTGCCGCTTTTTACAACATAGGGAATGATGTCTTTGCCAAAGTCGCGCGATGAATTTGGGTCTGCCGCATCACGATGCAACAAGCCGGCCAAAAATTTCGTTTCAAAAACATAAATACCCATGGAAGCCAATGCAATATCTGGGTTGCCGGGAATGGCTGGCGGATCTTTGGGTTTTTCCACAAATGCCGTAATGACGTCATGTTCATCGACAGCTAAAACACCAAAGCCTGTGGCTTCCATGCGCGG
>JAYWFC010000137.1:0-3555 GCA_043778995.1 Aestuariivirga sp. | reverse complement strand
ACCCAGCTTTTCGAAGTGACTGATCATTTCAACATGCAAACCCAGCCGCAATTGCTGTTATTGCAAAAAACCATGGTGGTCACTGAAGGTGTGGCGCGGACGTTGAACCCTGAACTTAACATTTGGAAAACTGGAGAACCCGTGGTGCGTGGATGGATTGAACGCAAACTTGGGCCTTTGGGAAAAATTGAACAGACCTTGGGCAGTGCGGGAACAGTTTCAGGCTTGGCACTTCGTTTGCCTCAAGCACTGGCCGAAGCGCATGGCGTGATGCGCAAATTTTCTACCGTGCTCGATCAACAATCAAAGCCTGCAAGCCCATGGCCAAACCGGTTGCTGGTCATCAGCACTTTGGCGCTGGTTGTGATTGCGGTAAAATTGGTGTTTTATAGGTGATGGACAAAAAAGTTCTTCTCATCATCGGCGGCGGCATTGCCGCCTATAAATGTTTGGAATTGATCCGCCAGTTGAAGGCGCGCAATATTGGCGTGCGCGTGATTATGACCAAGGCGGCAGAAGAATTTGTAACACCATTGTCTGTGGCCTCGCTCTCTGGCGAGAAAGTTTTCAATGATCTGTTCAGCCTGACCGATGAAACCGAAATGGGCCATATTGAATTATCACGCTCAGCAGATTTGATTGTGGTTGCACCAGCAACTGCCGATCTGATGGCGAAAATGGCCGTGGGAATAGCAAATGATTTGGCCACAACGACCTTGCTGGCCACAGATAAGCCGGTGCTGATTGCGCCTGCCATGAATGTGCGCATGTGGGAACACGTGGCCACGAGGCGCAATTTGGCAACACTTCAGGGGGATGGCATTCACCTCGTAGGCCCCAATGAAGGTGATATGGCCTGCGGAGAGTTTGGTTTTGGCCGCATGGCAGAACCATTGGAAATTGTAAGCGCTATTGAAAAGCTTTTGGGCGGGGCAAAACTTCTTGCGGGCAAACATGTTTTGATAACCGCTGGCCCAACACGCGAACCTATTGATCCTGTCCGCTATATTTCCAATCACTCTTCAGGAAAGCAAGGCTATGCCTTGGCCCAGGCCGCGGTTGATATGGGTGCCACCGTCACGTTGGTTTCAGGCCCCGTTGAATTGAAAGCTCCCAGCGGCTTAAAGCTGATCAAGGTTGAAACGGCAGACCAGATGTTGGCGGCCTGCATTAGCTTAACCGATATTGACGTGGCCATTTGTGCTGCTGCTGTGGCTGATTGGAAAGTAGAAAACCCAGCCACCCAGAAAATGAAAAAAACCGATAAGATGGATACGCCGAAGATTTCATTTGCGGCCAACCCTGATATTTTGAAAAGCCTCAGCACGTTAAAACAAGGCCGCGCCAAACTTGTTGTTGGTTTTGCTGCTGAGACAGAAAATGTGGTAGTCAACGCGCAAGAAAAATTAAAGCGCAAGGGCTGTGATATGATCATCGCCAATGATGTGAGCCAAGGTGTGTTTGGTGCTAACACCAATACGGTCCACCTAATAACGGCAACTGAAGTTGAAACCTGGCCAAAGCTTGATAAGGCACAAGTGGCCAAGCGCATTCTTGAACGATGCGCCAAGCTGCTGTGATAATCAGTGTAAAAATTCTCAGGCTTGAAAATGGCAATGGCCTTGATGTGCCAAGCTATGCCACATTGGGGGCCGCGGGTTTAGATTTGCGCGCGGCTGAAGGGGTTGTGCTTAAACCGGGTGCGCGCTGTTTGATGCCAACCGGATTTGCCATTGCCTTGCCGGAAAACTATGAGGCGCAGGTTCGCCCTCGTTCAGGCCTTGCGGTTAAATTTGGCATCACCGTTCTCAATTCACCTGGCACCATCGATGCTGATTATCGCGGTGAAATCAAAGTGCCGTTGATCAATCTTGGTGAGGAGGATTTCAAGATTGAGCGTGGTGATCGTATTGCCCAAATGATTGTTGCCCCCGTTGTGCGGGTGGAATTAATTTCAACCCCAGCACTCGACGATACAGCCAGAGGCACAGGCGGCTTTGGCTCTTCAGGAAAAAGCTGATGGCCTTGAATGATGATGAGCTTGAACGTTATGCCCGCCACATCGTGCTGCCTGAAGTGGGTGGGCCCGGCCAAAACAAATTGAAAAAATCAAAAGTTCTGGTGATCGGTGCGGGCGGCCTTGGCGCACCCCTGTTGCAATATTTGGCCGCGGCAGGTGTGGGCACGATTGGCATTTGTGATGAAGATATCGTGTCGCTTTCAAATTTGCAGCGCCAGATCATCCACACGATGGAGTTTATTGGAAAACCGAAAACCGCCAGTGCCGCGCATTTCATTGAACACCTCAACCCCAATGTTGCCGTGGTTCAACATGACACCCGAATTGACACCAAAAATGTGATGGCGCTCGTTTCAGCCTATGATGTTGTGGCTGATGCCAGTGATAATTTTTCCACGCGTTTTCTGGTGTCTGATGCGTGTTACTTTGCAAAAAAGCCGCTGATCACAGCAGCCGTGGGCCAATTTGATGGCCAGATTTCAACCTTCAAACCCTATCTCAAAAAACCAGGTGGTGAGCCTTTTCCCACCTATCGGTGTTTCATCGGCGATCTGCCAGAATCGGGCATGTTTCCTGCCTGCGAAGTGGCCGGAATTTTGGGCGCGTTGCCCGGCATTTTGGGTTCCATGCAGGCCATGGAAGTGATCAAGGAATTGCTGGATATTGGTGAAAGCTTGGCAGGCAGAATTTTAATGTATGATGCGCTATTTAGCCGGTTTTTTGAAACGGGCCTGAGTTGGAACAAGGATAATCCACTGAACGGACTAAGCCCCACAATCACCAGCATCAATTCAAAGAATTATTAAAACGCAATCTGCACTTTCATAGCGCGGCTTCTGTCCAAAGCCAGATCAAACCCGCGCGCAGCCTCTTCAAGCGGCACAACTTCAGTCAGCAAAGGTTTTAAATCCACGCGACGCTTATTGATCAAATCAACCGCCAAACCAAATTCTTCATGGAAACGAAACGAGCCGCGAATTTCAATTTCTTTAGACACAATCATATTTTGCGGAATTGAAACATCGCCCCCCAAACCCAATTGGATAAGAATACCGCGGGGCCTTAAAATTTCCAAGCCACTGCGCAAAGCACTCTCATTGCCCGAAGCTTCAATCATCACATCAAAGAAACCTTTATTGGCTTTGAATGGCGTTAAGTGTTCAGCCTGCGTTGCCACGTTAATGGTGTTGTCTGCGCCCATTTTTCGGGCCAAGCCCAAAGTGAAATCAGAAACATCAGTGGCCACAATGTCACGCGCACCATGCACGCGTGCCGCAGCAATGGCCAAGGCACCAATGGGCCCGCAGCCTGTGACCAGCACGCGTTTATTGGCCAATGATCCGGCACGCACAATGGCGTGCAAAGTCACTGCAAAAGGTTCCGCAAAGGCCGCCTCTTCAATGGAAACACCTTCATTCACCACATGGCATTGCGTTGCATCAGCAACCAACACCTGTTGAAACGCGCCGTGAATATGAGGGTTGCGCATGGCTGAGCCATAAAACCGCATATCCAAACAATGGTTTTGTTGGCCC
>JAYWFC010000136.1:0-3613 GCA_043778995.1 Aestuariivirga sp. | reverse complement strand
GCGTTGTGGTAACCATCACCAAGCCAGAAGACTTAGACAAAACCAAAACCGAAATGGAAAAGCTTTTGCAGCCGTTGGACGCTGGCCTTTTGGCCGCAGGGCAGCGGGTTAATCTTTATTCGGTTGCTCAATCAGGCCAGCAGTTTAATTTCAAAATTGAACCTGCGGGTTTTGACGCCAAGGTTGCTGCGGCGATCAAACAATCTGTTAGCATTGTTTCCAATCGTATCAATGGAAATGGCACCACGGAAGCGTCTATTCAGCAACAGGGCAAAGACCGTATTTCAATCCAAATTCCTGGCCTGCAAGACCCTGAAAAAGTGAAAGAGCTTTTAGGCTCAACCGCCAAACTTACGTTCCAGTTGCTGTGCGCCGAACAGGCTTCGGGTGCAGGTGCAACGCCACCGCCAGATTGCACGGGCTATCCCACCAAGGAAGATGTGGAAGCCTTGCTTGCACAAAAAAATGCTGATGCAATTAAAAAAGATCCAGCTGCAAAAAAGCTGACACAGGCAGATTTGACAGATTCGGATTTTAAAACTCTGCGCCAAGTGTGGGTGCAAACATCCAGCCGCTCGATTGTGGATGGTGCTGATCTGGTGGATGCACAACCCTCATTTGACCAGAACAATCGGCCCATGGTCACATTCCGCTTCAACCAAAAGGGTGCAGTTAAATTTGGTAAATTGACTGCCGACAATGTGGGCAAACCTTTTGCCATTCTGCTGGATAAAGTTATTCAAAGTGATCCTGTAATCAACGATGCCATTTTGGGTGGCACGGGCCAAATTTCCGGCAATTTTACCATTGATCAAACCAACACACTTTCCATTGTGCTTCGCTCTGGTGCGTTGCCCGCGAAATTGGGAATTGTGGAAGAAGCCACCGTGGGCCCAAGCTTGGGTGCGGACTCCATCAAGGCAGGTCTTTTTGCATCAGTGATGGGGTTGATCCTCGTGATGATATTTATGCTTTTGCCCTATGGCTTTTTTGGTGTTGTGGCCGATATCGCAGTGATCGTGAATTTAATAATGTTGGTTGCAGTCATGTCCCTCTTTGGTTTCACGCTTACCTTGCCGGGTATTGCGGGCATAGTGCTGACATTGGGCATGGCTGTTGACTCTAACGTATTGATCTATGAACGCGTGCGCGAAGAATGGCGCCATGGCAGACCTGCAATGTCTGCGATTGAAACTGGCTTTAAAGCAGCCCTGAACACCGTGATCGACGCCAACGTGACAACGTTGATTGCTGCATTCATTTTGTTCGGCATGGGCACAGGGCCTGTGCGCGGCTTTGCTATTACACTTGGCGTTGGAATTTTAACAACCATGTTCACGGCCTTTGTGCTCACGCGTATGATGGTTTCGGTATGGGCCAGACGATATCGCCCCAAGGAGATTAACCTCTAATGCGTTGGAAACCTGTGCGTCTGATTGCAGACGACACCAAATATCCTTTTATGCGCCTTTCACGCTATGGCTTTTTCCTTTCGGGCATTCTGTGCTCGATTGCCGTTGCACTGTTTGTGTTCAAGGGCCTAAATTATGGCATCGACTTTAAGGGCGGGTCTGAAATTCAGGTGCGCTCAAGCCAGCCACTGCAACTTGATGAGCTGCGTACCAAGCTTGATGCGCTGGGTGTTGGCAAAGTTGATTTGCAGCAAATTGGCAAAGGCAATGATGTCATGATTAAGTTTGCCTCACAGGCAGGCGACACCGAAGGCCAAGCGACCCAGAAAAAAGTTCTTGAAGCCTTAGGATCGGGCTTTGAAAAGCGTTCGGCCAATACTGTGGGCGGAACGGTGTCTTCAGAATACACACAAAATGCCACTGGCGCCGTAATGCTGTCGATCGTTTTTGTGTTGTTTTATTTGTCAATGCGCTTTGAATGGCAATTTGCTTTGGGCGCGGTTTTATCGCTGTTGCACGACGTTCTTCTTTCCATCGGCCTGTTCAGTTTGATTGGGCTGGAATTTAACCTGTCCATCGTTGCCGCTATTCTCACTATCATCGGCTATTCTTTGAACGACACTGTTGTGGTGTTCGACCGTATTCGCGAATTCTTGCGCCGCTATAAATCCATGGGCCTTGCCGATTTGATTGATTTTTCGATCAACTCAGTGTTGCCGCGTACTATTCTCACATCAGCCGCCACCATGATGGCGCTGTTGGCGCTATTCTTCTTTGGCGGCGACGTGATCCACGGGTTCTCGTTCGCAATGATCTGGGGCGTTTTGATTGGCACCTATTCATCCATTTTTATTGCCTCGCCCGTGTTGATTTTGCTTGGCACCAAACGCGAAAAGGGCAGCAGTGAAAAGGTGCCCGCCACGCGGCGATAAATGAAATTTTTGCCACAGCGGCATTCCATTGCTTCCTTCGGGAAGGGCGGTTTTCGTTTTGCTGATCATTCCCACCAAGGCCATCTATTGGTTTTGCCCTCTGGAATGTATGCGTGGGATGGTTTGGATTATTCTCTGGTGATTGCCGAAAAATCTGAGATTGATTTTTTTGTCATCGGCACCGGTGCTGTTCTTCATCGTATTGATAAAACGGTTTTGGCCATGCTGGAAGAGCAGGGGATTTATGCCGACTGTATGACAACATCTGCCGCCATCCATTCTTATAACTTCATGCTGGGTGAAGCGCGTCGCGTTGCTGCCGCATTCATTGCTGTGCCATGAGTGATGAACTTCAAAAACTGGTGCGCCAATATGATCAAGATCGCTATCTTGCATCATTGTTTGCGCCAGCAGAAAAGCGTTCCCATCTTTTGGCGCTTTACGCTTTTAATGCTGAAATCAGCCGCATCGCGGCCCAAGTGACAGAACCGCAACTCGCGGAAATTCGTCTGCAATGGTGGCGCGATACTGTTGATGGGATCTATCATCAAGATGCGCAGCAACACCCTGTGGCCCAAGCTTTGGCCCAAGCCATTGAGGTGGGCGATATTCCCAAACATGCTTTGCTCAATCTTGTGAATGCGCACGCATTTGATTTTTATTCAGATGCAATGCCAAGTCTGCATGATCTTGAAGGCTATCTTGGTGAAACCCAATCAGCCCTAATCCAAATGGCTGCAATGATTCTTGATCGTGATGCAGCGCTGGAATGCGCCGAGGCTTCTGGCTTGGCCGGTGTTGCTTATGGGTTGGTGCACATCATCAACGCCTTGCCGCGGGCAAGGGCTTTGAAACAATGTTTCTTGCCTGCTGATCTGTTAACCCTGCGGCAGGTAAAACCTCTCGAGGTTTATTTGCCTGACAGTGAGGCAGGGGTCACAGTTGTTCTGGCAGAGCTTCGGGAAAAAGCCCGCTCGCGCTTCAACGAAGCCCGCCAAAGGGCGTGGACGATTAACAGCAAAGTTGCGCCTGCGTTTTTGCATGTGGCTTTGACGGATGGCTATTTGCGCCAGGCTTTGAAACGCGGTTCAGCCGCACTGAATGCTGGAATTGACGTAATGCAGGTTAAAAAGCAGTGGACGCTGTGGAAGGCTGCCAAAAGCGAAACATTTTAGTTCAATTCTGCTGTTGCGCTTTGTGTTTTTAATGGTTATTCAGCGGCCACGGAATAGTCGGGGCGTAGCGCAGTCTGGTAGCGCACCTGCCTTG
>JAYWFC010000135.1:0-3630 GCA_043778995.1 Aestuariivirga sp. | reverse complement strand
AAGGAACGCCGAGTGGATTGAGCACAACGTCAACCGGTGTGCCGTCTTCCAGATATGGCATATCTTCTTGCGGAACGATGCGCGAAACCACGCCCTTGTTACCATGGCGACCAGCCATCTTATCGCCGGGTTGAATCTTGCGCTTCACAGCAACGAAGACTTTAACCATTTTCATAACGCCGGGAGGCAACTCATCACCACGTTGCAGCTTTTCAACTTTATCCATGAAGCGGTTTTCAAGGCCCTTCTTAGACTCGTCATATTGCAGCTTCATGGCTTCAAGTTCGCCCATTGGCTTTTCAGCGCCCAGAGCAATGTTCCACCATTGCGAACGTGGAATATCTTCCAAGTTCTTTTCAGTGATCTTGCCATCAAGCTTGTGGCCACGTGGGCCGCCTGTTGCAACTTTGTCGAACAAGAAATCATGCAAACGACCGTAAGAGTTACGATCCAAAATCGCCAACTCGTCGTCACGATCTTTTGCCAAGCGTTCAATTTCTTCGCGTTCGATTGACAAGGCACGTTCGTCCTTATCAACACCATGGCGGTTGAACACGCGCACTTCCACCACAGTTCCGGAAACACCGGGCGGCAGACGCAAAGATGTATCCCGAACGTCAGATGCTTTTTCACCGAAGATGGCACGCAGAAGTTTTTCTTCTGGTGTCATGGGTGACTCGCCCTTTGGCGTAATCTTGCCGCAGAGAATGTCGCCCGGTTTTACTTCTGCGCCGATGTAAACAATGCCAGCTTCATCGAGATTCTTGAGCGATTCTTCACCTACGTTTGGAATATCGCGGGTGATTTCTTCTGGCCCAAGCTTTGTATCACGTGCCATCACATCAAATTCTTCAATGTGAATTGAAGTGAACACGTCGTCTTTGACAATACGTTCAGACAACAAGATCGAATCTTCGAAGTTGTAACCATTCCACGGCATAAACGCCACGAGACAGTTTTGGCCAAGTGCCAAATCGCCAAGTTCGGTTGAAGGGCCGTCAGCAATAATTTCGCCAGCCTTCACAATGTCGCCTGTGCGAACCAGCGGACGCTGATTGATGCAGGTGGATTGGTTCGAACGCTGGAACTTTGCCAGTGTGTAAATATCAACGCCGGGCTTTGAAGGATCAGTTTCGTCCGTGGCGCGAATAACAATGCGCTTGGCGTCTACCTGATCAACAATGCCTGAACGGCGTGCTGTGAAAGCAGCGCCAGAGTCACGTGCAACAATGGCTTCCATGCCAGTGCCTACGAAAGGTGCTGCTGAACGCACCAGCGGAACCGCTTGGCGTTGCATGTTAGAACCCATCAAAGCGCGGTTGGCGTCGTCGTTTTCCAAGAATGGAATTAGTGCCGCTGCAACAGACACAATTTGCTTTGGCGAAACGTCGGCAAAATCAACCTTGTCTGGCGTAACAGGCAACACGTCACCGTTGTGGCGAACGATTACTTGTTCTTCGGCAAACCGATTGTCTTTGGTCAATGGCACGTTGGCTTGCGCGATTGAATATTTCGCTTCTTCGATGGCCGAGAGATATTTCACCTCGTCAGTCACTTTGCCGTTCACAACCTTGCGATAAGGCGTTTCGATAAAGCCATATTTGTTCACCCGCGCATATGTTGCGAGTGAGTTGATCAAACCAATATTCGGGCCTTCTGGCGTTTCAATCGGGCAGATGCGGCCATAATGCGTGGGATGAACGTCGCGCACTTCAAAGCCCGCGCGTTCACGTGTCAAACCGCCTGGGCCCAAGGCTGAAAGGCGGCGCTTGTGGGTGATTTCTGAAAGCGGATTGGTTTGATCCATAAATTGCGACAGCTGCGAAGAGCCGAAGAATTCACGAACCGCCGCAGCCGCTGGCTTGGCGTTGATCAAATCATGCGGCATCACAGTATCAATATCAACCGATGACAAACGTTCCTTGATGGCACGTTCCATACGCACCAAGCCCAAGCGATATTGATTTTCCATCAACTCGCCAACTGAGCGCACACGACGGTTGCCCAAGTTATCGATGTCGTCCACTTCGCCTTTTGAATCGCGCAAGTCATGCAGCGTTTTTACAACAAGCAACACGTCTTCCTTGCGCAAAACACGTTCAGTGTCTGGCACATTAAGTTCAAGACGCATGTTCATTTTCACGCGGCCAACTGCCGAGAGGTCATAGCGCTCAATGTCAAAGAACAGGCCCTTGAACAAAGCTTCAGCACCTTCGCGGGTTGGCGGTTCACCAGGGCGCATCACGCGGTAAATTTCAACCAGCGCCTGTTCATAGCTTTCAACCTTGTCGGCTTTCAGCGTGTTGCGGATATAGCCGCCGGTGTTCATGTGGTCGATGTCGAGCAGGTTCAGCGTTTTAAAGCCAAGTTCTAACAATGACGCCAACAGCTTTTCGGTGATTTCTTCGCCGGCTTCGGCATAGATTTCACCTGTTGCTTCATTCACCAATTCATCAGCAATATATTGGCCGAACAAATCTTCATCACGCACCAACAATTCCTTGGTGCCGTCTTCAGCGATTTTGCGCGCCATGCGGGGCGAAATTTTCTTGCCCGCTTCAACCACAACTTGGCCGGTTTTAGCATCGATCAAATCCACCGAAGGCTTAATGCCTTTCAAACGGTCTGCCGAATATGGCATTTTCCAGCCGTCCTTCACGTGCACGTAAGGAACGGTTTTGTAGAAGTAATGCAAAATTTCTTCAGCTTGCATGCCAAGGGCATAAAGCAAAGTGGTCACTGGCAATTTGCGACGGCGATCGATACGTGCGAAAATCAAATCCTTGGCATCAAATTCAAAATCAAGCCATGACCCGCGATAAGGAATAACGCGAGCAGCGAAAAGAATTTTGCCAGATGAATGGCTTTTGCCCTTGTCATGATCGAAGAACACACCGGGTGAACGGTGCATTTGTGAAACGATAACGCGTTCTGTGCCGTTGACCACAAAGGTGCCGTTTTTGGTCATGAGCGGAATGTCGCCCATGTAAACGTCTTGTTCCTTGATGTCTTTAACAGACTTGGCTTGTGTATCTGGATCAATTTCAAACACGATCAGACGCAGCGTCACCTTTAAAGGTGCAGCAAATGTCATGCCGCGTTGTTGGCATTCATCAACATCAAATTTTGGTTGTTCAAATTCATAGCGCACAAATTCCAACACGGCTTGGCCGGAAAAATCTGCGATAGGGAATACCGATTTGAACACCGATTGCAGGCCTTCATTCAAACGACCGCCCGTTGGTTCCTTCATTTGAAGGAATTGGTCGTAAGATTCGCGTTGCACCTCGATCAGGTTTGGCATGACGGCAACTTCGATGCCTTTGCCAAATACTTTACGGATGCGCTTGCGGCTTGCAGTGGTGTGTGTGTCAGCCATGTGGTTTCCTGTCACTTTCATTTCAAAGGGGATAAGATCCCCAGACGCTTAAAACAGTTCTTCTGAAGCTCCTTTTCAGGTGCTTTAGAGGAACTGTTCACAACTCAACGCTTTAACATTTGTCACGGAGGAAGAGCACTTCTGCCCTGCCCCCGTGGCAAAATTGTGGTTACTTCAATTCGACCTTGGCGCCAGCTGCTTCCAGCTTCTTCTTCATGTCGTCAGCGTCTTTCTTGTTCACGCCTTCTTTA
>JAYWFC010000134.1:0-24794 GCA_043778995.1 Aestuariivirga sp. | reverse complement strand
TTGGCGATCGTTCTCGCCCCAACGCGTGCTGACTGTTCTTTGAACTTACGCAGAAATAACAGCGGTTTACCGCGAAATTTCGCTGCACGACCTTGGATAAAGACGGTATTACAATGCGTCCATTTCGTCAATAGCTAGTGTGTTAATGAAACATTAATACCAGATATTGTGTCTGCAGCAGCAATCACGTTTCGAATATAAACATATCATCCGATTCTGGGTGCAAGCTCAAGAACATCCACGACAAAACGCACAAACATATTTTCAGTGTTGAAGAAAACGCATTGCCCCTTGACAGGGGTCAAGCCTTCGGGCGCGCAAATATAAAAAATAAATCTGTTTCACGTGCGTTGGCGCGCCGCAATTATAGATTGAGAGAAATCTATTGAGCAGGCCTTCGATTGAGTTGCTTAACCGGAAGCGCGCTGCGCACCGGCCCCAAAAGCAGAATCACCGGAATGGCCAACAGGCTCACAAACCCCATCAACAGCCAGCAGTCATTAATGGCTAACGTCAGCCCCGCCTGCTGCACAGATTCTTGAATGCTGATCATGCCCATGGCGTCATCAAGCGAGGGCATATCTTTCAACGAAATGCCCAAAAGCTTGGCGGCTTGTGCCATGTCTGTTTTCATAAGCTCAGAAATGCTGTCCACATAGATCGGGCGACGTGAAAACATCACGGTGTCAATCAAGGCAATGCCAATGGCCCCGCCAATGTTGCGAGACACATTAAAAAGCCCGCTGGCATCGCCAATTTTATCAAGCGGCATAAGCGCCAAAGCAAAGCGAATGGCAGGCAGCAAACACAGCGTAACACCCAAACCGCGCACAACCTGCGGCCAATATAATGCGTCATAGTCTGAGCTAACGGTAAGGCCTGCATTCATAAACAAGCCAGCGCCGAACACCACAAAGCCAATCATGGATAGCCAGCGCGCATTGAAAAACCGGTCAACTTGCACGCTGGGCACAGCGGCCAGAAGTTGCGTAACGCCAATCACCAAAGTGCATTCGCCAATTTCCAAGGGCGTGTGGCTGCGTACAAAGGCCATGAATACGGGCACCAGATAAACCGAGCCATAAAGCACAAACCCAGCCAGAAAACTTAAGATACAGCCAAACCCAAGCGAACGTTCTTTCAACAAATGAAACATCACCGCAGGGTTGGGTCTCGACCACATGCCAAAGGCACAGGCAATTGAAAGGGCAAACCAGAACATCACGCGGATTGAAAACCAACCCAAGCTGGGTGCGTCTTTCAGGCCGATAAGAAGTGCAGCAAGGCCCACGGCCAGAAGCACCAATGAAAACCAATCAAGGCTTTTCAGCTCATGCAAACGCAAGGGGCCGCGCGGCAAGGTTACAAGGCCAACAACCACCGCAATAATGCCCGGCACAACATTGATCAAAAACAGCCAATGCCATGAATAGTTTTCGGTCAACCAGCCGCCAATCAATGGCCCCAGCGTTGGCGCAAGCACCGCCAAAAAGCCGCCCATGGTTGTGGCCGTGGTTTGCTCAAATCCAACCGGAAACAACAGGAAGATGGCTGAAAACACCATGGGGATCAGCAAACCGCCAGAAAACCCCTGCAACAGCCGAAACGCCAACAAATCCACAAAGCCATGGCTATAGGCGCAGCCGATTGATGCCAATGTAAAAATTGTCAAAGCCGTGATCGAAAGCCAGCGCATGGTAAAAACCCGCATCAACAAGCCTGTCAGCGGAATGGCAATCACTTCTGCAATCAAATACGATGTTTGCACCCAACTCATTTGTTCAGCGCCAATGCCCAGCGCTTTTTCAACAACGGAAAGCGCTGTCACCACCACCTGAATATCAAGAATGGCCATAAACATGCCCACGCACATGGCAAAAAAGCCAAACCACCGCGCCCACGTTGGAAGCTCTATGCGGGCTTGTTCTGGCGCCAGGTTAACCGTCACCGTGCAACCACAACAATCGGATTGAGGGGGAACAGTTTTGCCAACAAGGCTTTATCTTTCAGGTTTGCGTTCATAATCAGGCTTGGCATATTGGCAATTTCATCACTTGTCCAATGGCCAGTCAGATAATCGCGAATTGTGCCAGCAGCGCGCGCATGGTCGCGTGAAACATTGTTCATTTCATTCAGCATGGAAGCTTTTGCCTCTGAAATTTCGGCATCCGTTGGCCCTTCCTCACGAAACTTTTTCCAACTCAGGCGCATTTGCGCCAAGGCTTGGTCAAGTTTGTCGAGGCCCACACGCCCCACCACGCGGTTCATCGCCATGCTTTCATAAAAATTGAAATCAAGGTCAAGGCCATAGGTTGCGCCAATCTTTTCGCGCACATCGGCAAACAACCGAGATTTTGAACCTTCTGCAAATATCTTGGCCAGCATGTTGCCTGAAAGCCATTCCTGCAATGTTTCTGGCCGCATGTTAATGCTGCCAAAATTCACAACCGCCTGCGCGCCACCATCGCCCGCAATTGTAATAACATCTGTGCCCACAGGTTTTAACGCGCCAGCAGGCGGAAATTTAAGCGGGCCTTCAACCGGTAAATCTTTCAAAACACTGTCCACCAAAACGCCAGCGCGTTCCGGTGTCATATCAGCCATAACCGCCACTAGAACATTCTTGGTGATAAGATGGTTGCGCAGCCAAGGTTGCAATTGCGCCAATTGCACGGCGCGCAGATCAGCCGCATGGGGCGAAAAATATTGCGCATAAGCCTCAGCGTTCACACCTGCTTCAACAAAACTGGCAAAGGCTTTCACTTCGGCTGAAAGTTCGTTTTCTTCGCGCTGCTTGGCCATTTGTTCACGCAAGCGCAGCATGGTTTTTTCAGGCAAAACGGGCTTGGTCAAAACCGCGTTGGCCAAGGCAACAGCGCGGTCTATGCCGCGTGACGGCGCTGAAATATCAATATAAGTTTGGTCACTATTGGCACTCAAATTGAACCTTGCACCCGCATCGCGAAAGCTTTCAGAGGTTTCTGCCGCTGAAAGCGACAAGGTTCCACCAGCCTTGGCTGTTGCTACCGCCACATAACCTGCGGCATAGTTTTTTTGATCATCGCACACCAAACCGCATTCAAATGCGAAGGACAATGCCACCGCATCTTGAATTTCTGAATTGGCCAAGCTGAAGTAAAACCCCTTCGGGCTTTTATATTCATGCAAATCCAATTGATCGGCATTGGCCCCAAAGTTGCAGCCGCTGAATACCAAACACGCAGCCAGAATAACCATTTTCTTAACACGCAGCATCATTGTGCAACTCCCGCAGGTGCCAACACAGCAACGCCAACGCGGCCATCTTGTCCTAATGTTTTCAACAGCGCGTTCACATCTTCCACCTTTAAATCGTGAAAGTCTGCAAATTCATCTGCGGCTTTTTCATATCCATATTGCGCGGCCGTTTGCCCCAGAATGCTGATGCGGCTTTCCACATCATCCCACCCATCGCGAATAAAAAACCTGTCGCGCAACCGTGTGAAAGTTTTTTCTGAAATGCCGTTCTTCGATAATTCAGCAAAATATTTTTCAAAAATATCAACAACCGCTTCTGGTTTAACGCCGTCAACCAAGTCTGCGCTCAAATCAATTTTCCAGCTGCGTTGGGTTGATGAGTCAACTGAGAAATCAAAATTCTGCACCAAGCCTGCGTCTTCTGAAATCTTATCAATCAAACCTTCTTGCAAGCGGCTTTCAACCGCTCGCGATAAAATATCACCCGATAAAACACCTTTCCATGTCATCGGAGCATTGATGATTTTTGAATAAAGCAGCTTCGTGGATTTAATGTGGTTCGACGTTCCATCTTGCCTGAACCGCGAAGGTTGAATGGGAAAAGGCTGCGGCGCTTCCAGAAACACCGGCTGGCTGCGCAGCTCTTTATCATCATATGTTACATGGCGTTTATGATCGACTGTAATCAGACCAAAATGCACTTTGGGAAATATCGTCTCAATATCGGCTTTGGCCGTGGCGGGAAGTTCTGGCCCCGCGATCAGCAAAAATCGATCAGCACCTTGATAATGTGCGGCGTCAAATTTCAACACATCTGCCATTTGCACTTTATCAACGCTGTCAATTGTGCCGCCCGGCAAAAAGGCAAGTGGCGTGCCTTCATAAAGAGTAGATGAAAATTTGAAAAAGAACGGCGTGTCAGGATCACTGTTATAGCGCTGATACAATTCCTGTTTTACAACATTTTTTTGGCCCGTTAAATCGGTCTCTTGAATTTTAAGAGCGTTTGTAACACCAGCCAAAGCAACCAAAGCCTGTTTTAAGTGATCTTGAGAAATGCCCACATCATAGCGCGTATAACGATATGTGGTCGCAGCATTGGTGGCAGATCCTACAATATTATCAAGCGCGCCAATGCCTTTTTCGCCCCCTGATTTGAATTTCAAATGTTCCAACACATGCGCAATGCCCGGAACCGTGTCGACATAAGATCCGAACGGCACCCACATATGAATTTCATATTGGCCGGCCGTTTCAATGTTCACATTCAAAACATCAGTGGAAAAAGCGGGTAAAGCAGAAGCACCAAACAGCGCGACAGAAAAAGCAAATGGCATTAAACGCAAAATATGGCTCCCAGATTCACCGACATACTACAGGGAGAGCCTGTTCAAGGCCAATGGCAATTGTGTGGCCAGTTCGCCGCACATGAAGGAAAAGTGATGTGTTTAAAATGTTGCCTTTTGATAGCTGCCGCCAACAATTTCGTAATAATCACCAGCGTCATCACAAAAAATATGGCCACCAAGTTTCAGCTCAGATTTGCCGTCGATTGCGCCAACGCAAAGTGATGTTGTGGTTGAATCATTTTGTTTCCAAAACAGACTTGAACCACATTCCATGCAAAATCCGCGTTTTGCAAAATCACTGGATGCAAACCATTTCAAACCATCTTGCTTGATGAATTTCAAATCATCATCTGCCACGTGGGTGGAAGACCAATAATTGCCTGTCATCTTTCGGCATTGTGAACAATGGCACGCCACCACATCATCCATGGGGCCATGAATTTCAAATGCCACCGCGCCACAAAGACAAGAGCCGGTTTTCATCATTTAAATTCTTTCGCCAAGGCTTCGATATGATCAGGCCCAATGCCACAACAGCCGCCAAAAATTGTGGCGCCTAACGCATTCCATTCGTGGGATTTATGGACAAGATCAGAAGGTGTTATCACATCAACAAATTGCCAATCGGGCGCTTTGAAATATCCACATTCAGGATAAGTGCCAATCGGCCCGTTCCAATATTGCCGTAGAATCTCCAAAGCTTCATCAGTGTCATTCGAAGACGTGTGCATGATCGAAATAACATCTGGCTTTAACGCACAAAGCGCCTTGGCAATGTCGTGCAGGTTTTGGTCTTCACGGCCAAACCCAGTGAGCACACCGTCATGTTTCTCAACAGATATGCCAACCCAAACCGGAAGGTCAGTTTTCAATGCCTCTGATGTGGCCCACACGGAATAATCCAGATCTCGCATCATCTCCATCATAATCAGGTCAACACCCTGCGCTTTTAAGTTTTGAACTTTGCGGGCGAACAATGCCCGTGCCTCGGCCTCAGTCCAGTTCTTGGATGTATCCGTTCGGTCGCTGCCCAAAAACACCGGTCGCATCGTTGAAACAGAACCGGCCACACAAACATCTGTGCCCTGCGCTGCGGCTTTGGCCACGGCCACTGCGGCGCGGTCTATCGCCAACAAATCCTCATCGCGGCCATAAGCGTTGAACGACAATGCGCTCGATGCAAATGTATTGGCTGTAATAATATCAGCCCCGCGCTTGATGTAATCATCATGCACAGAACGCACGATTTCTGGATGCGTCAGGTTCACTTCCGCGCACCATGTATCACCACTCATCGGCGCGCCGCGGCGCTGAATGTCTGTGCCCGTGCCGCCGTCGAGAATTATGGTTTCGCCCGCCGCCAGTTTTTTCTTGATGTTATCGTAGGTCACGAAAGGCCCTCATGTGAAATTGCGCTTGTGGTTTTGAATAAGCAAATTTTTGACCCACGGGGCAAGCCCGCCGCGCCAAACATCCATTATCCATGCAATCATCTCCCGCCGCAGATTGAATATGCGCGCCGCAAACGGCAACATTATAGGTGGAACCGTCAAACGCTTGCACGGGGCAGGCACTAAGGCAGGGCTTGCCAACGCAAGCTTCACATGGGTGGGCACCTGCCGAAATTCGCGGCAAATCAAACTCCACCGGAAATAACAATGCGGCCCGGTAAGCATGCCAAAGGCCATAAGTAGGGTGAATGTTAAGCCCCAACGGCGAAGTGTGCCCAGCCCCAGCAAGCCTGGCCCAAGACAGAAATGGCAGTGCAGGCTTATCAAACGGAAACAACGCTTTAGCACTCAAATCTTCAGCCAAAGCTTCAACAACAACCCGCGTCCATTCATCCATTGTGGCAGCACCAGAACGTGCAAACCTGCGAAACATTTCCGGCCCGGCGTTGCCAATCAAAATGACTTGTTTGGTCTCACCCATATCAGGGGGTGAAAACCAGCCGAGCGGTGTGAATGTTTCGCGCTGAATACGCGCAAGGATGGGGTGTTCCATCCGCGAGGGTTTACTTCATCCAGCGTGGATCGCCAATCTCCATCACTTCGCGGGGCAATTTAATATCGTGATGCTGGCGAATAATCGCATCAATCTCCAGCGGGATATATTCTGGATAATAGGTTGAAAGAATTTCCTTCTTGCGGGCAATGGCCTTTGATAAAATATCAGGCTTGCCTGCCTCGTTCCATTCCTTCGGGCTCATCCGATTGGCCATGGCGGGATAAATATATTCGGTTTGCATCATCGTCAGCGTTTGGTTGGAACCCAAATAATGGCCGGGCCCTTCAAGGCAAGTCTCGGTGATCACATCAAGCGAAAGCGTGTCTTCGGTCACTTCAATGCCGCGCACATTGCGGTTGATTGAACCCAACATGTCATTATCAATCAGCAAGCTTTCCAAACAAAAGCCCAACAAGGAAGCATGCATGCCAGCGGCCTCATACATCATGTTAATGCCGGTCATGGCTGAAATGCCTGCGGTTAAACCCTTTTCATAGCCCGCCTGAATATCTGGCATTTTGGCATCACACATGCCGGCAGCAGATCCAACCGTAAGGCCAAAATAATGGCCCATCTGTGCGCAAGCCGAGGTAATCAAAGCCTGCTCGCCCGAACCGCCGCTCATGGCACCTGTGCGCAAATCTGAAACAAAGGGCCATGGCCCCCAAATGGCAATGGCACCAGGCACCACGCAATTGATATAAACCAAGCCGGCCAAACATTCAGCCACGGCCTGCACAACTGTGCCAGCAAGGGCCGCAGGCGCAGTGGCCCCCGCTTGTGCAGCAGACAATAACAATACGGGCATGCCGCCACGTGCGGCGGCTTCTAAACAGGCGCAAGCATCTTCAGCAAAATTTAATGGAGGAACCACAAAGCAATTGCTTTGCGAAACGAACGGCCGTTCCCGCCATTTTTTCTCACCACCGGCCACATAATGCAAAATCTGCAAACACTCATCCACATGTGAAGCTTCCACCATCGAAGTGCCCACATGTTTTTGTGTGCCAGCAAGGCAGGCATACATCGTGTTGATATCAAGATCATGCCCATTCAACATGTCGCGCGCAGTAAGCGAGCGTTGGAAAAAATGGATGTGTTCGCATGTATCAACAATGCGGGCAGCATCATACAAATCCGCCAAATAAGATTCGCGATAAGAATTCGATTCAATTTCAACAATGTGAACGGCAGCGCCAGCCGTGCCAAAATAGACCTTGTTGCCCCAAGGCTCCATATCAAGCTGAGGTTTACGTGCATGCAGAACAAAGTTCTTGGCACACGACGCCAGAATATCTTCAACCAATGAAGGCGGAATGCACAAGCGGCCATTCTCGCGCATGAAACAGCCCCGCGCCGTCATTGCTTCGATGCAGGAAGGAATGGCGCGAGCAAGGCCCACATCGTTCAAAAGCTTCAAGGCGGTTTGATGAATGCGCACCATATCCGCGTCTTTTAAAGGCTTATATTGCCCGCCAACCATGCCAGGTTTTACAGCGGCCTTCGACATGGGAATGGCGGTGGAACGCAATGTGCGCCGCGCATCGCGGCCGCCGCGGCGTTTGGTAATATCTTCAACAAGTGACATTTCACAACCTCAAATATTTTTACCAATGTGCCCGTGTTTGCAGATTGTGCAAAGCGGCAGTTCCGTGTTCAGGTGTTGAATAAATATCACCACCCTAAAATCTCTGTTTTGCGTCAAATTCCATGCTAATCCTGATTTCAATACAAAAAAAGGTGAATTTTTTGGCCCGCCGTGATCTGCCTCCGCTCCGCGCTTTAACGGCTTTTGAAGCTGCCGCCCGCCTTGGTTCCTTCCGCATGGCGGCGGGTGAATTGGGCATCACGCGTTCTGCTGTCAGCCATCAGGTAAAACTTCTGGAACAGCGGTTGGATGTGCAACTGTTCAGGCGTGACGCACGCCGCGCTGAACTCACCCAAGCGGGCCAAACTTACTTTCCCAAAGTGCGTGATGCGTTCGATGAGATCGAAGCTCAAACCCGGGCGCTGCGCCCGGCCAACACGGATAAAGAACTTACCATCCAAGTTTACGTCACCGTTGCGCTGAAATGGCTGATACCTCGTCTGCATGATTTTGAGCGCAAATTTCCTGATACAAAAGTGCGCCTTTCCACCAGCTATTTTGATTGGGATTTTGATGAACGCAATGTTGATGTGGGCCTTATCTTGGCGCGCAACCAATTGCCCGGGCATTATTATCGCCCGCTTTTTAAATCATTTTTGGTGCCCGTGTGTTCACCCAAATTGAAGTTTTCTTCACCCAAAGATTTGAAAACGGCGAAGTTGATTGATGTTTATACCGCCGAGGAAGATTGGCAACAGTGGCTTGATGCAGCGGGTGTTGAAAACGTGAAACCCGCCAATAGGCTTTCGGTGGATAGTTACATTTTAAGCCAAGAAGCCGCCATCGAGGGCAGGGGTGTAGCCATGACAATTGGCCCCTTTGCCCATGAAGATATTAAATTGGGCCGCTTGGTGCAGCCATTTCCGTTGCGCGTGCCGCACAAACACAATTGGTATTTTGCCTGTGCTGCCGCCAACAAATCTAAAAATAAAGTGAAACGATTTGAAGATTGGTTGGTGAAACAAGTGGCCGCCGATTCAAGTTTGGAGGCGCTGTGATGGGTTTGGCTTTTTGCGCGCAGATAATTCAACGAGGTTTTAAACATGAACATTGAAACTGAACCTCGCCGCGCGCGCCGTGGCGGTGCCCGTTCTAACCCCGGTGCGGGCGGTGGAGCTGTCATTCCGCAATTGCCCACGCGCAAAGTCAAACGCATGTTTGCGCCCACCAACATCATCTCAGCAGATGAAGCCGAATCCATTCACCGTTCTTCCCTGAAAGTGCTTGCCGAAATTGGCATGGATTTTCTCGATGAAGAAGCCCGCGTCATGTGGAAAAAAGCTGGCGCCAAGATTGAGAATGAACGTGTGCGCTTTGATCCGGGGTTAATCGAACAGCTGGTTTCTTATGCACCAGCAGAATTCACCGTTCATGCCAGAAATCCTGCTCATAACATGCAGCTTGGTGGCAACAACATGGTGTTTGGCACAGTGGGTTCACCGCCTTCATGCCATGATACTGATAATGGCCGCCGCACAGGCAACCGCGCCGATTATCAAAAGTTTCTGAAACTTGGCCAGCATTTTAACGCCATCAATTTCAGCGCTGGCTATCCGGTGGAGCCGGTGGATTTGCATTCCGGCATTAGGCATTTGGAAGCCTTGCGCGATATGGCAACGCTGATGGATAAGCCAATGACGGCCTATTCCCTTGGCGCGCATCGCATTCAAGACGGTTTGGAAATTGCCAGGCTGGCCCGCGGTGTAAGCCATGAGCAATTTGAACGAGAGCCAACGCTCACCACCATCATCAACACCAATTCACCGCTGAAGTTGGATGCCTATATGATCAACGGCATCATGGAAATGTCGTCGCGCGGTCAAGTGGTTTGCGTCACCCCCTTCACGCTGGCGGGTGCTATGGCTCCGGTCACCATGGCAGGCGCTGTGGTTGAACAAAATGCCGAAGCCTTGGCGGGCATTGCGTTTACACAATTGGTCAAAAAAGGTGCGCCTGTTATTTATGGCGGCTTCACCTCGAATGTTGATATGAAGTCTGGTGCCCCGGCGTTCGGAACGCCTGAATATATGAAAGCCGTGATGGTGGGCGGCCAAATGGCCCGGCGCTATAACATCCCTTATCGCACGTCCAACACCTGTGCCGCCAATATGATGGACGCTCAGGCGGCCTACGAATCGGTGTTCTCGCTCTGGGCATTGACCATGGGTGGCGGCAATTTCATCATGCATGGTGCGGGCTGGCTTGAAGGCGGCTTGGTTGCCAGTTTTGAAAAATTCGTGATGGACGTCGACTTGATTCAAATGGTGAGCGAATTCTTGCAACCCCTTGAAACCACTGAAGATGCTTTGGGTGTAGAAGCCATTCGAGAAGTTGGCCCCGGCGGGCATTTTTTCGGCGCGCAACACACGTTGAAGCGTTATGCCAATGCGTTTTATCAACCCATTATTTCGGATTGGCGCAACAATCCGCAATGGTTGGCCGCAGGTTCGCCTGATGCGTTGAAACGGGCCAACACGGTTTACAAGCAAGCGTTGGCCGAATACCAACAGCCCTATATGGAAGACAGCATTCGCGATGGGCTGAATGATTTTGTTGATCGCCGCTTGAGCGAAGGTGGAGTGAAAACCGATTTCTAAGGTTCTTGTCATCGGCGGCAGCAATATGGATATCAAGGCAAAAACCTTGGCCGCCCATGTTTTGGCAACGTCTAATCCGGCTTTGATCATCACCAAGCCCGGTGGCGTTGCCCGCAACATTGCCCATAATTTGGCAAGGCTTGGCGTTGAAACCACTTTGCTCAGCGTGGTGGGCAATGATGCTAACGCCGAAACAATCATCAAAGCCACGCAAAAAGCTGGCGTGAATGTCAGCCACATCATTCGCGCCAAAACTGCAACAGGCATATATTTGGCCTTGCTTGATAGCAGCGGAGAATTGGTGAGTGCAGCCTCAGACATGGATTGCCTACAGCTCCTTTCAAAAGAACAAATAAGGAACAAACAATCAATTGTCAAGGAGAATCGCTTTGTCGTGGCTGATTGCAATTTAGCGCTCGAAACTCTTGATGAACTTGCCAATCAGGCCGCTGAAAAACTGATTATCGAACCTGTTTCGGTGGCAAAATCAGCCAAGATTTTAGCGCTTTTGCAAAACTGCAAAATCTATCTGGCCACGCCAAACCTCGATCAAGTCGAAGCCTTAACAGGAACACGGCAGCCGGAAGCAGCGGCCAAATTTCTGCATGCAAAAGGCCTTCTCAACATCGTCATTCACGCAGGCCAACAAGGCGCATTTGTTTCAAATGGCCAAAACTTCAGCCACGTTCCAGCCCAAGCCAAAACCATTGTTGAGGTGACTGGAGCAGGCGATGCAGCAACCGCCGGACTGGTGTTTGGCCTCGCCCAAAACATGCCGCTGGCCAAAGCCGCTGAACTTGGGCAAACCATGGCCGCAAAAGTAATTGCGTCTGAACTTTCAACACTGGAATAATATGCTGATATTTTCTGCCGCCGTAAAATCTGCCTTAGCCAAGAACCAGCCCATCGTGGCTTTGGAATCAACCATCATAGCTCATGGCATGCCGTTTCCACAAAATTTTGAAATGGCAAAAAAGGTCGAATCGATCATTGAGCAGAATGGCGCAACGCCCGCCACAATCGCGATCATTGATGGCCAGCTGAGGGTGGGATTATCGCACTCTGAACTTGAACTTTTCGCGAAATCTGGCCCGCAGATTATTAAAGTGTCGACGCGTGATCTGCCTTTTGTGGTTTCCCAAAAACTGAACGGCGCAACAACCGTTGCCTCCACCATGCGCATTGCGGCGATGGCCAAAATTGCGGTTTTTGCAACAGGCGGAATGGGGGGCGTCCATCGTGGCGCCGAAACAAGTTTTGATATTTCAGCAGACTTGCCTGAATTTGCCCAATCCAATGTGGCTGTGGTAACGGCAGGTGCAAAAGCCATTTTGGATTTATCTTTAACGTTGGAAACGCTTGAAACTTTGGGCGTGCCCGTTGTGGGGTTTGGCACCGATGATTTTCCGGCGTTTTATTCTCGTGTTTCTGGTTTGAAAACGCCTATGCAATGCAACAGTGCTCAAGACATTGCAGCTCTGATGAAAGCCAAGTGGGAAATGAATTTGCAAGGCGGTTTAGTCATCGCCAATCCAATTCCTAAAAGCTTCGAAATTCCATCTGCTGAAATTGCACCTGTTATTGAAAAAGCCATTTTGGAAGCAAAACGCCAAAACATTGCTGGCAAAAATGTAACGCCATTTTTGTTACAACATTTGGCCAAGGTAACAGCCGGAAGATCTTTAACGGCCAATATTGCTCTGGTCGAAAACAACGCCGTGGTTGCAGCCAAAATAGCTGTCGCTTATAGCCAATAACGATAAACGTAAATTCCAGTCATCAAAACGCCAGCACAAATAATCAGTGCACGGACGATGTTTGGGTCAATTGATTTGGTCAATTGAATTCCCAATGCGCCGCCAATCACAGTTCCAATCATCATTACCAAAGTGTGAGACCAATCGATCAACCCAAACCACTGGAAAAAGAATATGGCCGTTGCATTGGCTAAAAACGCAAACAGGTTTTTCAATGCGTTCAAAGTGCGCAGTTCTAAACTGCTTGTGGCACTCAGCACCGAAAGAATAACTACGCCCGCACCTGCGCCAAAATATCCGGCATAAATCGCCACGGGCAATAATAACACTTGGCGCAACTTTGCATGATCAGAGCCGCCACCCAAAAAATTGCTGAGATATTTCTGGATCGATTTTGAAAAAGCAAACAACAATGTTGCAATGCCAATCAAGGCGGGCACAGAATTCGTGAAAGTTTTTTCCGGCGTTACCAAAAGCAACCAAGCGCCCAATGCTCCACCGATCACCGCCACCAACAACGTGACCCGGAATGCCCTATCATTATGCGGCAATTTTTGCAGATCGCTTAAAAAACCAACGCCATTGCTTGATGTAACAGCCATGGCATTTGAGGCATTGGCCACAATTGGAGGCAAGCCCGCAAATAGCAGCGCGGGAAATGTAAACAATGAAGCCCCACCCGCCATGGAATTGGCCAGCCCTCCTAAAATGCCTGCGCAAATCATTAAGATAGCTGTATAAAAATTCATGTGTTCCGCCTTCATACAATCATAGTAATAACATTTGAGATAACCTACCTATAACGACAGCCCGCAAATAAAGAAAAGTAACAAAGTTTCCATATGGATCAAATCCAACCTTATCTTGATTATTTCGGCAACCACCCAAACTGGGCCATCGCCGTAGTGTTTCTCATCGCAATGGGCGAGGCCTTGTTGGTTATCGGCCTGTTTGTGCCATCAACAGCCGTGCTCATTGGGGCAGGGGCTTTGGTTGGCACAGGCAAGCTTCCGTTTTGGCCGGTGATGATTTCTACGACAATTGGCTGTATCATGGGCGATCAATTGTCTTATTGGGCCGGCCGCATGTTTGGCGATCGTTTGCGCAATTTATGGCCTTTAAAAAACTATCCCCATCTTCTCGCCAAGGGAGAAGACTATGTAAAAAATCATGGCGGCGTTTCAATTGCACTGGGCCGCTTTGTACCCGGCATTAAATCTGTAGTGCCCGGAATTGCCGGCATGTTTGGCATGGGCCAAATGTTCTTTTTGTCCATTAATATCGTCTCTGGCATTGCCTGGGCGGCGTTGCATTTGTTGCCTGGTGTTGTGTTGGGCCAGGCCTTGGCATTGGCCGGTGAACTGAGTGGCCGGCTGTTGATCGTGTTGCTTGTCTTGCTCGCCGTCTTGGCTGTTGCGGGCTGGTTGATCAGGTTGATTGCGGCCAGCATCAGCCCCTATCGCAAGGCGGCGCAGGGCTACATTTCGCAATGGGCGAAGTCAAAATCTTCACCCGCCATGAAAAGATTTGGCGCTGTCATTGCGCCACAAAATCCAAATTCTGTGTTGCTCATTCTTCTGGTTGTGTTGGGCTTGGCGGCACTCGTGGCTTTGATTGATTTACTGTCGGGCTTGGTACTGAAACAAGCCGTTGGCAATTTTGATCATTCGCTATTTAATTATTTCAGCGAGCTGCGCTCGGTTCCCGGCGATGAATTGTTTGTGCGCATAACAATGCTAGGCGATGAACCCGTATTATTCGCAGTGGCTGCTGTTCCCATCATTTGGTTTTTGTTCAAACAAAACTGGCGTGTAGCCGTCGCCACATTTGCCGCAGTGGCCGCCGCCAAACTTATCTCGCTGGGCTTTAATTTCCAGTTCAATTCAGGCGGCTTGGAAGCGGCCCGTCTTGGGTTTAAATTTCCAAGCAACCATGCCCTGATGTCTGGAACAGTTTTAGGTGTTCTTGGCGTTTTGGGCGCGCGTGGTATTGGTCGCT
Organism: Aestuariivirga sp.; assembly: GCA_043778995.1. Classification (GTDB taxonomy): domain Bacteria; phylum Pseudomonadota; class Alphaproteobacteria; order Rhizobiales; family Aestuariivirgaceae; genus Aestuariivirga. Next base: position 10,201 of record JAYWFC010000134.1, on the reverse strand, counting down.
GGAGCCAGGCGCTTATCGTTGCCAGTTGTGCCATGGCTGTCATCGCCATATCTTTCTCAAGGCTTTATCTTGGGGTCAGTTGGTTCAGCGATATTGTGGGTGGCGTTTTAATTGCCAGCATCATTTCGGTTATTTATTCTGTTGCAATTGCCACAATACATATGAGGCGCTTCAAGCCGTTGACGCTTTTGGCAACATCTGTCACTGTTTTGTTCATTGCAGGCGGCAACAACATTCAAAACAATTTTGATAAAAAGGCCGAACGCTATCAACCCATCAACAAGATCGTGAGTTTCGGCCAATCGGATTATTTGGCAAGCGGGTGGAGCAAGGTTCCCGGCCAGCGCATCAACCTCGTGGGCACGGCATCTGAAGCTTTCGTCATCCAATGGGTGGGTTCATTATCAAGCTTGAAGGCAGCATTAGAGCGCGACCATTTTACCCTGTGGGATAAATGGAGTTGGCGCGATGCCTTGCCCTATATGAACCCCAACGCCGCATTGGCCGATTTGGCGCCAAGCCCTGCGGTGCATGAAGGTTTAAAAGCAAAACTCACGGGCACATTGTTTGATCAAATTCATAACCCCAAGCGCATTGTGCTTCGTGCGTTTCAATCGAACGTTCGCGTGTTGTCTACAACCGCAGAACGCGTTTACCTGATCAACATTACGCTTGAGAATTTAAAACCAGATCTGGGCATGTTCGCTGTGCCCAGCAACGAGGCCATCAAGCCAGATGACATGGCGACTATTATCAAAACACTGACGGATGATCCGCAAATTGAAACTTTGGCCCGCAATATGTTGGCAGGCCAGCCTGTGCTGATTTTGAAGCCCAAATCTTAGCTGGATTTTGGCAAAGCCTTCCGCCATATTCCGCCCAAATTCGAGACTTAGATTGAGTCACCTTAGAGAAGATTGACATGCAGCTTTTGAAACAGTTTTTCACCTGGTGGAACGGCCAAACCTTGAACACACGTTTTTACACATGGCGCAAAGGCACGTTTGTGGGCCAGGATGAAATGGGCAACACATATTATAAGGCAAAGTCGGCCATTCCTGATTCCATTCCTGAACGTCGTTGGGTCATTTACAAAGGCTATTCTGAGGCATCACAAGTTGGCCCGGGTTGGCATGGCTGGCTGCATCACCGTGTTGACGTGGCACCTTCGCAGGAAGCATACGTGCCCCGCGAATGGCAAAAGCCGCACCAAGAAAATCTAACCGGTTCTGCTGGCGCATATCATCCACCAGGCTCCATCGCTGTGGGCGGAAAGCCGCAAGTGCGCACGCCAGATTATCAAGCATGGAAGCCTGAATGAACAGCTCAAAACTTGAAACGCTGGTTGGCGCAATCGTTATTCTTGCAGCAATTGGCTTTTTTGTTTTTGCCGCCAAAGCATCAGGCGTTGGGGGCGGCATGGGCGGTTATCATGTGAGTGCCCAATTTGATAATGTTGACGGCGTGGCGGTTGGCTCTGATGTGCGCGTTGCCGGAATTAAAGTGGGAACCGTTGTGGGCCAACACTTAGACCCCAAATCTTATCAAGCGCAAATCGACATGGTACTTCAACCGCAAATCCAACTGGCCGATGATACGTCAGCCAAAATTACATCAGAAGGTTTGCTGGGTTCAAAATTTGTGGCCTTAGAGCCCGGTGGCTCTGATGGCAAACTGACAGAGGGCAGCGTTATCAGCTACACCCAAGGCTCTGTCGATATTTGGTCTTTGATCAGCCAAGCCATGTTCTCAAAATCTGGTTCATCACCGTCGCCAGCAACAAAGCCAGCTGATCCGGCCGTAACACCCAAACCATGAAGCAAATAATCTGTGGGGGCGCATTGCTTTTGGTGCTGAATGGCACAGGCTTTGCGGAAGTTAAAACCAATCCAATCGCGTTGTTTGCTGGCCTTGATAAGATCATGGGCCTGACAACAAATTTTGAAGCCAAGATTGGTGAAGAAAAAAAATTCGGCGGCCTTATTGTGAAAGCCGATGTGTGTGACACGCGCCCCATTACGGAAGACCCTAAAACCGTTGCCTTTGTTGAAGTTGATGAACAGCTGACAGATGGTTCACGCAAGCGCATTTTTTCGGGCTGGATGTTTGCTGAAAGCCCCGGTTTGAATGCTGTTGAACATCCGCTTTATGATGTGTGGTTGACGGGGTGTAGAGACCCCAATGCACCGCCACCGCCCGTTGAGGCCGCGCCAGATCTTTCAACATTGCAAGACCAGATTGATAGTGGCGATAAGCCTCCGCCCGATTAATTCAGCTTTATGTTGATCGTGTTGCCCAAGATAAAACAGCCTCGGCATCAGCATCTTGAGTGAAGGCGGCAAAATTTCCGGTGCCATCAAGGCCTTCTTCTAAAATTGGCCGATAGTCTTCTTTCAGAATTGTATAGCAACCAAACTGTTCAAGATGCGGGTTCAAAAATTGCGCATCAAGCAATTGAAAACCGCCAAAGTTCAGCCGCGCCACCAAATGCACCAGCGCCACTTTGCTAGCGTCGGTTGCGCGTGAAAACATGCTTTCACCAAAAAAAACCGCCCCGATACGCAAACCATAGAGGCCACCGACCAACTGGTTATCTTTCCATGTTTCGACAGAATGACAACACCCCATGGAATGAAGCTGGCCATAAAGTTTCAAGATGCGGTGGTTGATCCACGTTTCATCGCGATCCTCGGTTTTTTCGGCACAGCACTTCATCACGGTTTCAAAACTCGTATCGATGCGAATTTCAAATCCGGCATGGCGCACAGACTTGCGCAGAGATTTTGAAATGTGAAATTTATCGAGTGGAATAACGCCGCGTTCTTCAGGTTCCACCCAATAGAGTGCCGGATCATCGGCACTTTCTGCCATGGGGAATATGCCCGCCGCATAAGCTTTCAACAAAACTTGCGGCGTTATCGAATTCATTTCGCTGTTCGGGCCAAAAACTTTTCAAGCCAATGGATATCATAATTGCCGTCAATAATATCGGCTTCATTCAGCAAGCGCTGAAACAGCGGAATGGTGGTTTCAACACCTTCAATAACAAATTCAGAAAGCGAACGTTTCAAACGCATCATGCATTCGGCACGGGTTTTTCCAAATACAATCAACTTGCCAATCAAGCTGTCATAATAGGGCGGAATACGATAGCCCGAATACAAGGCTGAATCGATGCGCACTCCAAGCCCACCGGGAAAATGCACCGCGTCTACTTTGCCGGGTGAAGGCGCAAATGTCTGCGCATTTTCTGCATTAATGCGGCACTCGATGGCATGGCCCGCAAATTGAATATCGCTTTGTTTGTATAGAAGAGCCGCACCAGATGCCACGCGAATTTGCTCTTGCACAAGATCAAGCCCAGTGATCATTTCCGTTACCGGATGTTCCACTTGCAAACGCGTATTCATTTCAATGAAATAAAATTCGCCGTTTTCGTAGAGAAATTCAATCGTGCCAACACCTTCATATTTCAAATCGCACATCGCTTTGGCCACACGGTCGCCAATGGCGCTGCGTTGTTCAACATTGAGTGCGGGTGAAAAAGCCTCTTCCCAAACTTTTTGGTGGCGGCGTTGCAACGAGCAATCGCGCTCACCCAAATGCACGGCGCGGCCTTGGCCATCACCCAACACTTGAATTTCAATATGGCGCGGCTTCTGCAAATATTTTTCAATATAAACTTCGCCATTGCCAAATGCGGCCTTGGCTTCAGATTGCGCCGTTGAAACTGCCAGTTCCAATTCGCTTTCGTTATTGGCAACTTTCATGCCGCGCCCGCCGCCACCAGCCGTAGCTTTGATGATGACAGGATAACCAATATCCTTGCCCACTTTGCGGGCTTGCGCCACATCAGCCACACCGCCCTCAGAGCCCGGCACAACCGGAATGCCCAAAGCTTTGGCCGTGCGCTTGGCTTCAATCTTGTCGCCCATGGTGCGAATGTTTTCGGGGGAAGGGCCAATGAACTTAATGCCATGTTCGCCCAAAATTTCTGCAAACTTGGCGTTTTCAGACAAAAAGCCATAGCCAGGGTGAACTGCATCGGCACCCGTAATTTCGCAGGCCGAAACAATGGATGGAATGCTTAAATAACTGTCCTTCGCCGCGGGCGGGCCAATGCAAACACTTTCATCGGCCAGTTTCACATGCATCGCATCCGCATCGGCGGTGGAATGCACAGCAACGGTTTGAATGCCAAGCTCGCGGCAGGCCCGCAAAACCCGAAGCGCAATTTCGCCGCGATTGGCGATCAGGATTTTTTCAAACATTGTTTATTCAATCACCATCAACACTTCGGCAAATTCAACCGGCTGGGCATTGTCGATCAACACTTTCACCAGCTTGCCAGATTTGGGCGCAACGATTTGGTTCATCGTCTTCATCGCTTCAATGATCAACAATGTCTGGCCCTGCTTCACATTTGATCCGAGGGCAGCAAACACCGGAGCTTCAGGCGATGGGCACAAATATGCCGTACCCACCATGGGGGATTTGAGTGGCGTCCCGGCAACTTCGGCATCAGCAGAAGGCGAGGCAGAAACACCAGCCATTGGTGCGCTGGGCATCGGTGCTGAATGTCCGGTGGGCGCTGCATGATGCACCACTGCCGCTGCCTGTATTTGGCGAGACACCCGAACACGTGCGCCCTTATGGTCAAGTTCGATTTCAGACAGACCCGTCTCATTTAAAATTTCCGCCAATTTGCGGATCAGGGTCAACTCGCCTGATTCTGACTTAACAGGGGCGGCGGAAGGTTTTTTCTTGGCAGGCATTATGCTTTTCCTGTGCTCTTCAAAATGCTGGAAAGGCCTTCCAGCGCTAATTCATAACTTTTGGGCCCAAAGCCGCAAATCAATCCATGGGCCACGGGTGAGATATAACTGTGATGGCGAAAACTCTCGCGTTTGTAAACATTGCTCAAATGCACTTCGATGGTGGGCAGGCCCACGGCTTTGATAGCATCATGCAAAGCCACAGATGTATGTGTATACGCGCCTGCGTTAATCACAATGCCCAATGCATGTTCACGAGCAGCGTGAATGTGGTTGACCAGTTCACCCTCGATGTTGGTTTGCCTAAAATCAATATCAAACCCAAGCGTTTTGGCTTTGGCAGCACAGGCCACTTCAATGGAAGCCAAAGTGTCTGTGCCATAAATTTCGGGTTCTCGTGTGCCCAACAGGTTGAGATTTGGCCCGTTCAAAATATAAATCATTTTCATAAAACCGTTATAGCTATGAGAAAGCCATTTGAAAACGATCTAATTCCAAGTTTTAAGCTTGGTTGATTGAAGAGGCCTGTCTGCCTTTTAGCAAAGTTTGCAACCGCCATTGGTACGCACGCCAGCAATTGCTGCCATCAAAACATCTTTTTGCTCATAGCCCGGGAAAAGCGTTCCATCCACGATGAATGCAGGCGTGCCCGTAATCAACAAAGCCGAAGCCAGTTGTTGGTTTTTAGCCAGCGTCGCAGCAATTTCAGGAGATTTCATATCAGCTTTCATTTTGGCCAGATCAATGCCAATCGATTTTGCGGTGGCATCAGTGCTTTGCGGCGTAACCTTGCCTTCAGTGGCGAACAAGGCTTGGTGGAATTCCCAATATTTGCCTTGCTTCACCGAGGCCATGGCAGCCTTTGCTGCATATTCTGAGCCTTCACCAAAAATCGGAAATTCTTTCATAATCACGCGCACGTTTTTGTCGGCGCCGACAATGGCTTGCATTTCTTTGACACTTTTGCGGCACCAGCCACAATTATAATCCATGAATTCCACAACTGTCACATCGCCCTTAGCGCTTCCGGCGATTGCGTCTCCAGCATTATGAAAAATCTCGTTGGAATTGGATGAAAGCACATTGGCGCGGGTTTCAATTTCGGCCTTTTTGTCTTTTGCGTCCAAGGCATTGGCCATGTCACGCAAAATTTCAGGGTGCTGCACCAAATAATCACGCACCAGCTTTTGCAACTCTTCTTGTTGGGCCGGGGTGAATGAATCTGCCTGCGCCGGAATCATCAAACCAAATGACAAAACCAAAGCCGCAAAAAGCGAAATAATGTGGCGCATAGAAAACTCCTTCAATTCCATCACACTGCCGCACGAATGGTGGGCAACCCAATCACAAATACTTGACTATTTCTTGTTCGCAAAATTTAAAATATCACTGGCCCGTAACCATTCCGGGGTGCCGCGCTTAAAATATTTTTGGGCAATTGTAGCTTTATCAATTGCCAACTGGCGGTCACCCACTGAATATGCAAATTCTGCCGTGGCTAATTCAGCTTCAGGCAGTTTATTTTGAAGGCCATAAGCTTGTGCCAAAAACTTATAAATTTCTGGCTCGCCCGGTTCGGTGAGTTGTGCGGCTTTTAAAAGTAAAACAGCTTGGGCCGCGTGGGCCGGATTTTCAGAACCAAGCAAAACCTGCGCATGTAGAATTTGCAAAAGCCCATTGCCCGGCAAAATTGCGCGCGCCTTTACAATGGCGGCCAAGCCTTCATCTGCCCGGCCATTTTCTAAATAGGCTTGAGCCTTCAATTCCCAAAAATAGGGGTCTTGCGGCAATTCATCTGTCAGGCTTTTGATAATCGGCAACGCATTGGTCATGTCTCCGCGCCGAAACAACGCAATGGCGTGGGCATAACGCGCGGGCAAAGACGTGTCTGATGCCGGATAGCGTTGATAGACCGCTTGTGGCTGAAGAAAGCCAACCAGTTTTGCTTGGGCCAATTTATGCCGCAAAATTAATGCCGGGCTGTCAGGCTTATTATAATTGGCCGAGGCTTTGGCCGTTGCTTCCAAAGTGCGCAAACGATCAAATGGCATCGGGTGGGAATAGGCGTAAGGATCAGCACCATGGGTTGAAGCGAGCGACTCATCAGCCAAGACACGGAACAAATCCAACATGCCCTTGGCGCTTTGCCCCGTGGCTTCAAGATATCGTAATGCAGATTCGTCAGCGGTTGCTTCCATCGCGCGTTGATAAACCAAAACGCCTCGTTGGGCTGCCTGTTGGGCACCCAGAACAACACCTTGGCCCGCTTGTGCTGCCGTGGCGCTGCCTGTCATGGCGCCGCCCACCATTGCTGCAATACCAAACACTGTGCCGATGATGGATTCGGTGCTGGCGCGGGCCAATTCACTGTTCATCTTGGCCAAATGGCCGCCAGCAATGTGGCCCGACTCATGGGCCAAAACCCCAATCACTTCGTTGGGTCTGTCTGCTCTGATAATCAATCCAGCGTTGACAAAAATGCGCTGCCCACCAGCAACAAAGGCGTTGATGCCGGTTTCACCAATCACCACAACTTTGGCAGAGTTTGAATTGATGCCAGCCACTTTGAAAATGGGCTTGGCATAAATGCGCAGCAGGCCCTCAATTTCCGCGTCGCGAATAATTCCAGCGCCTCGATTGCGCTTACTAGGGTCGCTCTGATCAGGCACAGCCAAAGCAGATTGCGCCGAAAGAATGGCGGCAAGAAACAACGAAATGGGGCGAAACAATTTCAAACGGTTCAAAACTACATTCTTAATTATGCAACGTCTGCGCAAACAAATTTGGCGTCGGCCTTGAAGTGATTGTCATGCCCGTTTTCGCAGGCATGACGTTTCCAAATAAATTAAGGCACCACGAAGGCGATTATTTCTTGCTCCACCAACCGCCTTTGCGTTCCTTCACTTCGGCTGAAACTGTGGGCGCTGGCGGTTGCCATTTGCGCACTTCGGGTTCAGGCACAAAGTCTGGAATCTTGATCACAACAGGTGCCGGAGCAGGGGCTTCATAAACAGTTTCAGCTCTGGCTGGGCGTTCTTCACGTGTTTCTTCTGAACGCGTTGGCCGATCGCCCCGGGGCTTATCCCCATGGTTGCCATTGCGGTCACCATTGCGATCTCCGTTTCGATCACGATTGCGGCCAAACTTGCCACGCCTGCGCCCGCGCTTTTCTTGGCCCTGATCAGAATTGCGATCAGCTTTATTTTCTGAACCTGCCTCTTCAACAGTTTCAGGCGCATCTTCCACATTTGATTCAACACCGTCAGGTGCCTCATCTTCAACGGATGCATCAGCATTTTCGTTGCTGGCTTGTGAAGCGTTCCCATTGGTTTCATCACGGCGATTTCCACGCCGACCACGCCTGCGGCGTCTGCGTGTTCCGTCACGTTCGCCAGCTTCGCCATTGCTTTCAACCGACCCATTTTCTTGTGGTTCGGCCGAAGCTTCAACGGAATCTTCCACTGTCTCATCGATTTGTTCGTCGACCAAATCGTCTTCAACTTCGGGCTCTGTGCTGAAGGCTGAATCCATTTGCACGGGCGCTGAAGCAATGCGGCGCTGAATTTTTTCACGATCAGGTGCGCGTTCGATAACGGCTTGTGTGCCGCGCATATCTTCGCCACCAGGCACCAGGAATATCGAAATGCCATAAATCGTTTCAAGGCTTAACAAGCTATCGCGCTTTTCGTTGAGCAGATAGAACGCCACTTCACGAGGGCATTTAACCGTAAGGTTATCGCTGCGGCCCTTTTGCAAATATTCTTCAACCTGACGCAACACGCCAAGGCCGCAAGATGGAATGGAACGCACAATGCCACGGCCTTCACAATGCGCACAGGGCTTGAACGAACCTTCAAGAAGGCCTGGACGCAAGCGTTGGCGCGACATTTCGAGCAAACCGAAATGTGAAATGCGGCCCACTTGAATGCGGGCACGATCATTTTTCAGCGCATCTTTCATGCGCCGTTCAACCGCGCGATTGTTGCGGTTTTCTTCCATGTCGATAAAGTCGATCACAACCAAGCCGGCCAAATCGCGCAACCGAAGTTGGCGCGCAATTTCATCACAGGCTTCTAAGTTGGTTTTGCTGGCTGTGTCTTCAATATTATGTTCGCGCGTGGCCTTGCCAGAGTTGATGTCGATTGAAACCAAAGCTTCGGTTTGGTTGATGACGATATAACCGCCCGATGGCAAAGTGACCGTTGGTGAGAACAGCGCATCCAAATGGGTTTCAACTTGATAGCGCTGAAACAGCGGCTTTGGATCTTTATATTGCTTCACATTTTTAGCATGTGAAGGCATCAACATTTTCATAAAGTCTTTGGCATCGCGACAAGCAGCTTCACCATCAACCACAACTTCTTCAACGTCTTTTGTATAAAGATCGCGAATAGAGCGCTTGATCAAATTGCCTTCTTCATAAACCAGCGAAGGCGCTTGCGATTTGAGTGTCAGTTCCCGAACCGATTCCCACAGGCGCATAAGATAATCAAAGTCGCGCTTAATTTCAGGCCTTGTGCGTTGTGCACCAGCCGTGCGCACAATAACGCCCATGCCTTTTGGCACTTCAACGTCCTTGGCTACTTCTTTCAAACGACGGCGATCACCCGCATCTGTAATTTTACGAGAAATGCCACCGCCGCGCGCCGTGTTTGGCATCAACACGCAATAACGGCCTGCCAGAGACATATAGGTTGTAAGCGCTGCACCCTTGTTGCCGCGTTCTTCTTTAACCACCTGCACCAGCAAAATTTGGCGGCGCTTGATCACTTCTTGAATTTTATAATGGCGCTTGCGCGGAGCACGGCTGCGCTGGCGCTGAGGAACTTCTTCCATCGCGTCTTCTTCGCCAATGGTTTCAACCTTGTGGCTTTCGCCATCGCCACCGACGTCTTCAACTTCGCCTGCTGGCGATGCTTCAGGTGCGTGATGATCATCATCAACAGCGACAACTTCGGAGGCATGTGTAGGCTCAGGCTCTGCCTCTAACGGCATTGCATGTTCGTGGGCCTCACCTTCAACATGTTCATGCTCTTCGGGATGATCAGAGTTTGCATCTTCAGCTGAAGCAACGGCCACAGCTTCCATCGGCTCTTCGTCATCGTCTTCATCTTCGGAGTCTTCGGCCTCTTGCTCTGCAATAAGCGCTTGGCGATCAGCGATAGGGATTTGATAATAATCGGGGTGAATTTCGGCAAAAGCCAAAAAGCCATGGCGGTTGCCGCCATATTCAACAAACGCTGCTTGAAGCGAAGGCTCCACCCGCGTAACTTTCGCGAGATAGATGTTGCCTTTCAGCGGCTTTTTGGAGGCGCTTTCAAAATCAAATTCTTCGAGTTTAGTGCCACGTGCAACGACTACGCGGGTTTCTTCTGGCTGACTTGCGTCGATCAGCATTTTCGTGCCCATAATGGGTATTCCTTTGA
>JAYWFC010000133.1:0-3669 GCA_043778995.1 Aestuariivirga sp. | reverse complement strand
AGAAAATGCTGATGCCAATCCACGGCGCCTGCAAATTATTTTTGCCTTGTGACACCAGTTCACCCAGCGAAGCCGATCCCGGCGGCAAACCGAAACCCAAATAATCCAATGAGGTCAACACCGTCACCGATCCCGCTACGATGAAAGGCATGAATGTAACCGCAGATACCATGGCATTGGGCAGAACATGCTTGAAAATGATTTTGGAATCCGAAAGCCCCAAGGCCTTGGCCGCCCGCACATATTCAAAATTTCGTGCCCGCAAAAATTCAGCGCGGATCAAATGCACCAGATGCGTCCAGGAAAACAGCACCAGAATAAACAGCAGCAACCAGAAATTCGGTTGAATGAATGCCGAGAGAATGATCAACAAATAAAGTGTGGGCACAGATTGCCAAATGTCGATGAAACGCTGCATCAGCAAATCCGTCCAGCCACCGAAATAACCCTGCACAGCGCCAGCAGCAATGCCAATGACCGATGAAATCAGCGTCAAGATCAAACCAAAAGCCACCGAAACCCGAAAGCCGTATAGCAGCCGTGCAATCAAATCGCGGCCCTGATCATCCGTGCCCAGCCAATTCATATTGCCCGCAATGCAGCCCGAATCTTGCGCCTTCAGCGGAAATTTCGCACAAGCTTCATCACGGCTCATCATATAGGCAGGCTTCGATGGGGCAGGGAACGGCAATTCAGCATTGACCGTGTTGAATGAATAATGAATCAGCGGCCACAACATCCAACCATTACTATTGATCTCATCCACATTCACGGGATCGCGAAAATTCGTCTTCGCCAAAAACCCCCCGAACTTGCTTTCGGGATAATCATGCGTCAGCGGAAACAACAACTCGCCTTTATAGGATACCAGAAATGGTCGATCATTGGCCACCAGTGGTGCGAGAAGTGAAATCACAAACAGCGCGATGAAAATCCACAAAGACCAAAAGCCCCGCGCATTCTTACGAAACAAAGCAGCGCGTCGCTGATTGAGGGGTGAGAATGAAAACATTTCACACTTCTCGCGTATCAAAATCAATGCGAGGGTCAATCCACGTGTAAATCAGATCTGACAACAGTGCCACCGTCAACCCAATCAGCGTGAACACCCACATAGAGGCAAACACCACAGCATAGTCGCGGTTCACGGTGGATTTATAAGTGAGGTAACCCAGCCCATCGAGCGAAAACACCTGCTCAATCAGAAGTGAGCCTGTAAAAAACGCTCCGATGAACGCGCCGGGAAATCCAGAGATCACCAACATCATGGCATTGCGAAAAATATGGCCATAAAGCACACGCGCTTCCGTCAAGCCCTTGGCCCGCGCCGTCACCACATATTGTTTGCGAATTTCGTCAAGGAAGGAATTTTTCGTCAATAAAGTTGTGGTGGCAAAACCGGAAACGCCCATGGCAACCAGTGGCAGCGCCATATGCCAAGCATAGTCTTTCACTTTACCCCACACCGAGAGATCACCAAAATTATCTGACGTGAGGCCGCGCAAAGGAAAGAAACTCCAATAACTGCCGCCCGCAAATAAAATAATCAGCATGATGGCAAAAATAAAATTTGGTATGGCATAACCAATGCTGATGATCGCCGAAGTCCACACATCAAAACGCGTGCCTTCGCGCACTGCCTTGGCAATGCCCAGCGGAATGGAAATCGAATAGGAAATCAACAACAGCCAAATCCCCAGCGAAATCGAAACCGGCAATTTTTCCTTGATCAGCGAAAGCACAGACCGCGATTGAAAATAGCTTTCACCGAAATCAAACCGCGCATAATTCCACACCATCTCGGCAAAACGCTGCGGCGCTGGCTTGTCAAAGCCAAATTGCTTTTCCCATTTCTTGATCGTCTCCGGGTCAATGCCGCGCGCCCCTTGGTAAGTTGAGTTTTTATTGGTCGCAACTTGCGCCGTCTCAGATCCGCCATTCAATTTATTATTTTGATCGGCGGGGTTTTCCAGCTTGGCAATCAACTGCTCAATAGGCCCCCCGGGCACAAATTGGGTGATGGCAAAAGTGATCAGCAATGCCCCCAGCAACGTAGGGATCATCAACAGCAATCGCTTGATAATATAAGAACCCATCAGCCCGAAATTTTCTTGGCCTTCGCCTCATCCCACCACCATGTGGCTGGCACGCCAAGCGCATAGTCCGGCACTTTGTCTGGCTTGCCGAAACGATCCCAATAGGCAATGCGCTCGTAGGGCACGAACCAATGTGGAACCATGTAATAATTCCACGTCAAAACACGGTCCAATGCGCGGCACGCTGCCACAAGGGCTTTGCGGTCTTTCACAAACACCAGCTTCTCAATCAGCGCATCAATCGCTTCATTCTTGATGCCGGAATAGTTATGTGAACCCTGCTTGTCGGCCTCAGCACTGCCCCAGAAATATCTTTGCTCGTTGCCCGGCGAAAGACTTTGCCCATAAGTATTGACGATAATGTCATAATCAAATTGATCTTGAATTTTTTTAATTTGCGCTTGGTCTAAAGTGCGCACGCTAACGGCAAAGCCCAACAGTTCCAGCTGTTCTTTGTAAGGCAAGGTGATGCGCTCAAACAATGGATTGTCTAACGCAAAATCCACTTGCAACACTTCGCCCTTGGCATTTTTCAAAACACGCTTGCTGCCATCATCGGCGGCAATCCATCCTGCCTCTGTCAGCAATTTGGAAGCTTGCTGCAAATTCTTGCGCCGTGCAGCGGCATCGCCGTTGACTGGGTTTTGATATTCGGTGGAGAACACCTCCGGCGCTAATTTATCTTTCAGCGGGTTCAACAGTTCCAGCTCCTCAGGCGATGGCAGGCCCTTGGCCTCAAATTCTGAGCCATTGAAGAATGAGCGTGATTGTTGATATTGTCCAAAAAACAAATTGGTGTTGGACCATTGAAAATCAAAAGCCAATACCATGGCCTTGCGCACGCGAATGTCTTGGAATTTCGCCTTGCGCAAATTCAAAACATAGGCCTGCATGCCATGAACTTGTTTTAACGCAGGCGTGGCTTTGATGATTTTGCCAGATGCAACGGCCGGAAAATCATAACCCGTGGCCCATTGCTTGGAACTGGTTTCATACTGGTAATCAGATTGATCGCCCTTGAAACCTTCAAAAGCCACTTGTGGTGTTTGATAATAAATATATTTCAGTACATCAAAATTATTCTGCCCCACCCGTGATGGCAAATCCGTGGCCCAATAATCCGCCACCCGCTCCAGCACGATGGTGGAACCCGCAGAAACAGATTTAATTTTATAGGGCCCAGAACCCAGCGGAATTTCCAATGAAGCTTCGTCCGTGTTGCGCGGTTTCCCATCAGCGCCCGCACCCATCCACCAATGCTTCGGCAAAATTGGCAATTCAGAAACGATGAAAGGCAACTCGCGGTTATTCTTCTCAGTGAAGAAAAACGTCACCTCATGCTCACCCGTCTGCTCAGCCTTTTCCACATTTTTGTAATAGCCCGCATATTGCGGCAAATTGGTTTTCAGCGTGGTCAAACTGAAAATCACATCGTCCGGCGTGATCGGCTTTCCATCATGAAACCGCGCCGCCGGGTTAAGCTTGTAAACCACCTGAGACTTATCTTCAGGATACGCCATGCTTTGCGCAATCAGACCATAATGTGTGGCAGGCTCATCCAGTGATTCCACCA
>JAYWFC010000132.1:0-3675 GCA_043778995.1 Aestuariivirga sp. | reverse complement strand
CAATTTTATCGACCAAATCCTTATGGTCAACTTCCATCAGAATGTTGGAACCACCTTGCAAATCCAAACCCAATGTCATCGGGCGAATGCCAAAACGTTCTGTCAAAGATACTTGCGTGGCTTGTGGCAAGACATTCGGCAGCGCCAAAACCAGCGACAACAATACCGCCGCCAAAACCGAGGCAATCTTTAAACGCGAGTAATGAAACATTAGCTCTTGGCCTTTTGCGGCTCACCTTTGGCGCGCACGTCAGCCAAGCCTTGGCGCAAAACACGAACCTGCACCTTGTCGCCAATTTCAACCAGCAACTCTTTGTCATCCACAACGCGAACCACTTTGCCAATAAGGCCGCCGTGGGTCGTCACCGTGTCTCCGCGTGTCACTTGCGACAGCATTTTTTGATGGTCTTTGGCCTTTTGCTGTTGCGGGCGGATCATAAAGAAATACATCACGCCAGCAATGGCAACCATGGGCACCATAAAACCGAAAAGATCAACGGGGCCGCCGCCACCGACTGCGGCTTGAGCAAAAGCTTGGCTGATAAACATTAACTCTCCTAAACCAGCCATTTTTTGGCTGAAACAAAACTTGCGCGGAATATAGCGATGGATTAGGCCATTGCAACCCTTAATCCCCACGGAATTTCTTCGATGAAACGCCCAAGTGAACTTGCCCAATTGACGTTGATTGCTGAAAGTCTGGCGCGCATTGCGCCCGCCCCTGCGGTTTTGCCAGACTTGAAAAAAGCTGACGCCTTTGTTTGGAACGGACCACTGGTGGGCTTGAGCCCCATTGCCAAGGTGAACCGCGTTGAAATCGAACTTCTGAAAGGCGTTAACCAATCTCGAGACACGTTGATTGAAAACACGCTGCGTTTTGCCAAAGGCCTGCCCGCCAACAATGCCCTGCTTTGGGGCGCGCGCGGCATGGGCAAATCATCATTGGTGAAAGCCGCACACCGCAAAATTTCACTTGATTTCAAAACCCTCAAAATCGTTGAAATTCACCGCGAAGATATCAGCACCCTGCCCATTTTGATGAGCCTGTTGCGCGGTGCACCGAAATATCGGTTTATTATTTTCTGTGATGATTTGTCGTTTGATGCACAAGACACCAGTTATAAATCTTTGAAGGCCGCTTTGGATGGCGGCCTTGAAGGACGGCCAGAAAATGTGATTTTCTATGCCACTTCAAATCGCAGGCATTTGCTGCCGCGTGACATGATTGAAAACGAACAATCAACCGCCATCAGTCCATCAGAGGCTGTGCAAGAGAAAGTGTCTTTGTCTGATCGTTTTGGACTGTGGCTTGGCTTTCACAATTGCAGCCAAGAAGATTTTTTCGCCATGGTTCACGGCTATGCCAAACACTTTGGCTTGAAAATGCATGCGCAAGACATTGAAGCCGCTGCCGTTGAATGGTCTGTCACACGCGGCGCCAGATCTGGCCGCGTGGCGTGGCAGTTTATCCAAGACTTGGCCGGAAAATTAGAACAACCCTTGAAGGATTAGGCGCAACAGCAAGACTCAGTTTAGAAATGCGCCAACGCAATTTCAAAGACAGTTTTAAATGTTCCGCACACTGATTATTTTTCTTTTTCTTGCCACACGCGCTTGGGCTGATGCGCCCGAAGGGCCTTTCCATCCGTTGGACGCGCTGACACCCAGAGAAATTGCGCTGACTGTTAAACTACTCAAACAAGCGGGCGATGCCAATGACGAAACGGTTTATCCGGCCATCACGTTGGCCCCGGCATCAAAAGATTCAATCCGTTCATGGAAACAAGGCGATGGCTTCACCAGATCTGCCTTCGTGGTTTTACGGCGCAACTTGGTGACATATGAAGCGGTGGTCGATCTTACCAACCAAAAGGTAATTTCGAACACCGCAAAGCCTGGCGAACAGCCCATGATATTAGACATGGAATGGGCCAAGGCGCGGGACGCTTTTGAAGCAGATGCGCGCTTTAAAGCGGCCATCGCCAAACGTGGTTTAACCAATGTGATTTGCACACCCAATTCCGCCGGCACATTTCCGGGCGATGGTTTTGAAGGCAAGCGCATTCTTAAAGTTCCATGCTTTTCGAAAGACGATAAGGCAGCACCCGGCATGGCAAGGCCCGTGGAAGGCCTGATGGGCATCGTTGATTCAGACACAGGTGCCGTTCTTGATGTGATTGACAATGACGAGGTGCCCCTACCGAAAATGGCCACAGGCTATGGCGACGGGCTGCCACAGCAAGACGCGCCCACCAAACCCATTGCCATGGTGGCGCCTGATGGCCCGAACATTGAACTTTCAGGCAACCTCAATATCAAATGGGCCAATTGGTCAATGCATGCGCGCGCTGATAAACGGGCGGGACTGATTTTAAATCTGGTGCGATTTAAAGATGGAAAGAAGCTGCGCGACATTGCCTATCAAATGAACATTGCTGAAATGTTTGTGCCTTATATGGACCCTGATCCTACGTGGAGTTATCGTACCTTTATGGATGCGGGCGAATTTGGCTTGGGTTATTTGATCTCATCACTAAAGCCCGGCGTGGATTGTCCAGTCAATGCGATTATGGTGGACCTTACGTTCCCCAATGATGTGGGCGGAACGTACACAAGGCCCAGCGCTTTGTGCCTGTTTGAACGCGCCAACGGAGACCCCGCATGGCGGCATTATTCATCAGGTTCAAAAACGGTGAATGGTATTGCCCAAAATGAACTTGTGGTGCGCCACATTCCAACCCTGGGCAATTATGATTATGTGGTAGATTATGTGTTTTTCCCCCAAGGCAACATTACCATGCGCGTGGGTGCCACAGGGTTTGACGCCATCAAATCAACCACAGCCAAAGATATGGAAGACGCCGCCGCCGCCGAGGCCACGCGTTATGGCGCGTTGATTGCGCCCTATACAATTGCCCCCAACCACGACCATTATTTTTCATTCCGCCTTGATCTTGATATTGATGGAACGCAAAATGCTTTGGTGAGAGACACCATCGTTCCGAGCACAATAAAAGACGCGCAAACGCGAAAATCATTATGGACAATGAAAACCGATCGCTATGCCGCCGAAGGGCCAATCAGCACAGATCATATGTCTGCGGGTGAAAGTTGGCGGGTGATCAACCCCAACGAAAAAACCGGCCTGAAATATAATCCCAGCTATTGGATTGAAACGCATCATCAGGCCACATCAGTGCTTGATCAGGCAGATCCACCCCAACGCCGCGCTGGCTTCACGGCATATTCACTGTGGGCCAGCCGCTATGCCGAAGGTGAAGATTGGTCAGCCGGGCTTTACCCCAACCTATCCACCAAAGATGAAGGCCTGCCCGCCTTTGTGGCTAAAAAACGCAGCATCAACAATGAAGACTTGGTGGTCTGGTATACCATGGGTTTCAGGCATGCGCCCAGGCCGGAAGATTTTCCGTTGCTTCCAACATTCTGGCATGAAATGACGCTTCGCCCAGCTTTTTTCTTTGACAGAGACCCTTCTATGACATTCAATCCCGGCCAACTGCAGCCAGAAGGAAAAAACCCATGAAACTTCACGGTGATCTTCTCTCACCCTTCGTGCGCATGTGCATGGCCACAGCTATTGAAGCGGGCATTGAGCCGCGAGTACAATTGTTGAGTGCGAGTTTGAAACCGCATGAAGTGAATGCGGCACTGGCA
>JAYWFC010000131.1:0-9750 GCA_043778995.1 Aestuariivirga sp. | reverse complement strand
GCTGTCAACATAGCCTGACATTAGACCGCGCAAATAAACGGGCGCAAGAGTGTGGCACTTTATTCGTGCAGGGATTTATGGAAACGATGCAAACCATAGCCCACGGCACAAAGCACAACGGGAATGGCACAGGCGGCCACAAATTCGGGCGTATATTCCGTGCCCTTGGGGATGAAACCTTTGGCGGCATAATAAACCAAGCCCACGATGTAATAAGTGATGGCCGCGACAGACAGGCCTTCCACCGTTTGCTGCAAACGCAATTGCAAATTGGCCCGATTATCCATGGATTTTAAAAGTGCCTGATTTTGCTTTTCGCGTGATACGCTAACCCGCGTCGACAAATGCACCGTGGCATGGGCAATGCGTTTGGAAATGGCGCTCAAGCGCGCTGAAACCGCACGACATGTTGCGATGGCCGGCAGAAACCGACGATCGTTAAATTCGCGGAAGGTTTGAAAACCTTCAATGCGGTCTTCACGCAGTTCTTCGATACGTTGCTGCACCAAATCATAATAAGCATTGGCGGCTGAAAACCGATAATGGCTATCGGTGTAATGGCGCTCAACTGAGGCTTCAAGCTTCGTCAACCGATCGAGCAAGATCGGCTCTTGCGTTTCGCCTGCCGTTTGCATGGCGCTCATAATTTCAGATAATTCCAGTTCTGCCTCTGTCAGAACAGGGGCCAGCTTTCGCGCCACTGGCAAGGCCAGCAAGGCCATCATGCGATAGGTGTCAATTTCAAAAAGCCGCTGCACCAAGCGGCCTGCTTGGCGCGCCGTCATTTGGCGATCACACAACAACAGCCGACCAAAGCCATCAGCATGAATCCGAAAATCGGTATATGCGCGGCCCGTGCCACCCGAAATCAAAGAACCGATAATCGTGTTTCCATTAAAATATTCTTGTGAAGTTTTCACTGGGTCTGGCGCTTTTACACCGCGCACCACATTGGCGTGAATGGCCGCAATGGTTTGGCCTTTTAAATTGCGCAACCAGTCTTGTGGTACAAGCGAAATGGCAGGTTCAGAGAACGGCTTTTTTTCAACGCCTTGAACATAAAATGTATAGCGACAAAACTCAGTGTGTCGTTCCCACTTGATGCGCAGGGAACCAAGATTGGCGCTGAAATGATTGGCGTCAACACTTGGTTTTGGTGCACCTGTTCCTTCAAGCAAGCGGGTCAATGCGGCCAAGTCTTCCGCCCGGCCGCCTGAACTCATCAAAACCAAATAAGACAAGCGCACTGGGGCTTCCAAACTGTCTGGCGGGCGGGCATGCACTTCATCATTCAGGGCGCGCCGTTGCGGATGGTCGCCTGGCAAAACAAGTGGAGTTGGAGTCATGGATATTCGCCTTTTATAATTTGCGCGGCCAGCGCTGGGTTTTCTTCATGCAGCAAATGGCCAAAACCAGTTATGTGCATAATTTGCGCGTTTCGGCAACGGGCAGCGGCGCGGTCTGCTGTCTCAGGGGGCACGGCTTTATCGCGATCGCCTGCGACGAAGATACATTTTTGGGAAAGGCGAACAAAATTATCTTCCATCCCGCGCAAGTCCCACGATGCCATCATGCTGAGGGCGGCGGCCACGTGGTCTGGCTGTTTTAATAGGTTGAAATAGAGCTCCACACCCTCGGGGCTTATGGTTGAGCCTGTATCTGTCAAAAACTTTTCAACTTTCGCTAGGGTTGCATAGCCCGAAAGCAAACGCGGCAAAAATGAATTGAAGGCCATCAATTTTGCTATGGGCGAAAACAGGCTGCCAGCCACACCGCCAAAAGGATAAAATGCGCCATTGAAGGAAACATAATTTTGGGGGTTGATGGCTTTTCGCGCACAGGCCACGGCCAGAATTGCGGCACCTGCCGAATGGCCAACCACAGTTTGGGGCGAAAGATCTATTGCTGTCATCACCGCAGCAACACCTGTGGCCATGCGTTCCAATTTAAAATCTGAAGCGTTTTTTGCTTTGGTTTGGCCATGGCCAGGAAGATCAATCGCTACCACTTTATGATCAGTGGCCAAAAGCGGAATAACATCGCGCCACGAATGAACTGAAGCGGCTGTTCCGTGGATCAATAAAATCACCGGCCCCTGCCCTTGGGTTTCAACACACCAAGAAAGCCCATCAGCTTCCACAAAACTTATGGTTGGCACTTTCATGCGGATGCTGATTTCAATGCCATGCTAACTGGTCTCGCAATGTCTGTGGCGCTGGCACGCGGCATCGGCAGATAGGTTGCGTGTAATGTGGCGGCCAAGGCTTTGGCAGATTTTTGCGGCTCTGTTGAAACGTCAATCAGCATCACATCAAAATTTTCTGCCGCAAATATGCGGGCGGCCTGTTGGCTTTCCTCCAAGGCTTTCACCTTGTTGCCCTCGCCAGCGCGGGTGACGTTGCCTTTGCCATCTGTCAACACGATCACAATCGGGTTGCCACCGCCGCGGCGCACTTGAACAGCCAGTTCAAAGGCCTCATCAAGACCTGATGCGAGCGGCGTTCCGCCACCGCCGGGCAAGCCAGCAAGGGCGCGTTTGGCGCGTTCTAATGATCTGGTGGGGGGAAGAAGCACTTCAGCTTTTTTGCCACGAAAGGCGACTAGCGCCACGCGATCTCGCCTGACATAACATTCCGCCAAAATTGTTTCGACGGCTCCTTTGGCCTCGGCCAAGCGTTGAAACGCGGTGGAGCCTGAAGCATCCACCGCAAAGATGGCCGTTGCTTCATTGCGTTGTTTTATGCGGGCGACGCGAAAATCATCCCGCGTTACAACCATGCGGCCTGCGCCTGCAAGTTTGCGGCGCAAACTTTGCCACGGTGCGGCGGTGCGAAGGGTTGCCAAAATATCAAGCCGCTGGCCCGCCAGAGATGACGCGCGTTTGTTGCCAACTCGCCTCCCACGAAGCCCATTTGATTTGCGTTGTGCTGCCGTTTTGGCATTGCGCCCGGAACCGCGCTTGCCAAGGCCGCCTGCTGCCAGTTGCAGAAGGTTTGCGGGCAGCGCAGATTTTATCGCTTCAAGAATCAACTCTGCGTCTGCCGGGCTTGGCAAAGTGTTTTCTTCTGAGTCTTGGGCGTCTTGATTTTCCGGCGGTGGTGGTTCTGGCGGTTGTTCGTCAGTTTCATCTTGCGGCGGCAAATGCAAAGCGCGATGGGCCAAAACCAATCTCGCCGCCAAAGCGATTGTGGGTTCATCCACGTCTTTCACGCCTTGCAAGGCACAAAGGGCGCGGGCCACTTCAACGGCCTGCACCACTGCACGCGGCGATGCGATGCCAATGCTTAAAGCAACGTCGCAAAGATCTGCCATATGTTTTGGTTTGATGTTCACGTTCAAAATTAAATTGGCCAACTCTAAATCAGCCGCCGTCCAATAGGCTTCGGCTTTGGTTTCCACTTGAAAGGGCAAACGTTCGGCAAGCTTGGGTGACACGGCAGAATCTTCATCTTGCAAATCAGCCACGGCGATCAACATCAATTCGCGCCGATCAAGCGCTTGGGCCATCAATGATGCGCAGGCTTTGTCTAATCTTTCTGCGCGGCGGATTAACAAGCGCGAATGGGTTTCCAAAAGCCCGGGCGTTTGCACAGGTTTGCCCAAGGCCAAGGTGGCGGCCAGATCAATTGAGCCGCTCAAGGCATCGGCGCTGAGGGTTGATGAAACCGTTCTGATTTGGCCGGAGGCCTTGGTCAGTGCTGCAATAAAATCATCTGCCAAATCTTGGGCCACCACGGCGCCACCTAGAGCTTCTCCACGCAAAGCCAGAAGCCCTGCAACCCACGTGGCATCGCTCAACCCTTGGTGCATTATGGCCCCAAAATATCTTGAATGGCGCGTTCAACACGGGCGGCCGTTCCGGTTTCCTCCAACGGGTTGCGGCGCAGCCTGTGCCGCAGCGAAGACAGCGCCATGCGTTTTACATGATTGAGGGAAACAGTTTTTTGTTTTTCAAAAGCTGCCAAGGCGCGGGCGGCGCGAATGATGGTGAGTTGGCCGCGCAAGCCATCCGTTTTCAACGCGATGCAAAGTTTTGCGGTGTTTTCTTGAATGGCATCAGGCACCACAACATCCCCAAGTCTTTTGCGGCCAGATTCGATTCGGCTGCGTAATGCTTTTTCTTCGTCTTGCCATTGCGCATAGAAACGTTCCGGTTCGCGTTCATAAAAATCACGGCGTTTTACAATTTCAACCCAACTTGCCACATCTTGCGGGGTTTTTACTTCAACTGATAATCCAAAACGATCGAGCAACTGGGGCCGCAGTTCACCCTCTTCTGGGTTGCCGCTGCCGATTAAAACAAAGCGCGCAGGGTGGCGAACGCTTAAACCTTCTCGTTCAAACAAGTTCTCGCCCGAGGCCGCAACATCAAGCAACAAATCCACCAGATGGTCTTCAAGCAAGTTCACTTCATCGATATATAAAAAACCGCGATTGGCCTTGGCCAGCAAACCAGGCTCAAACACTTTTTCACCGCGTGATAAAGCCCGCTCTAAATCCAAGGCACCGGCAACACGATCCTCCGTGGCCCCTAAGGGCAGATCAACCACGGGCACTGGAATGGTTTCGCTGACCAATTTTGCAGCATTGCGACATTCATCACACGCCGTTTGTGGCGCGGCCGGATCACAATGATAAGGGCAGCCCTTCACCGCTTTGATGGGGGGCAGCAGGGCCGCAAAGGCCCGCACCGTCGTGGATTTGCCCGTGCCCCTGTCACCCATGGCCAACAGGCCACCGATCAACGGATCAACCGCCGTGAGGATGAGACAGGTTTTTAATTCCTGCTGGCCCTCAATGGCTGAAAATGGAAATACGGGCCGCTTAGACGGGACGCGATTTTTCAAATCGCTTTTTTGAATTGCCATCGAATATTAATCTCAAATTTTTGTGTGGTGGCCAATCTGCCATGGGCAACTGCGCTGTCAACCAAAATTGACATGCAAGCGGCAGCTTAAATCCGGTAGAACTTGGCGGCTGTTCCGCTGAAAACTTGTGCATGATCAGCCTGGCCCACACAGGCTTGGGCAGTTTGAAGCCAGCTTGGGTAATTGCCGTTCAAATTTAACACCGGCCAATCGGATCCCCACATCACCCGATTTGGGCCGAAAACTTTTAAGATGTGCGCGATATAGGGGGCCAGCGTGGCGGTGGACCAACCTGGCGCAGCCTCGGTTGCCAAGCCAGAAAGTTTGCAGAAGGCTGGGGTTTCATCCGCAATCAATTTAATTTTGGCGGCCCAATCATCAAATGCGCCATTTATAATTTCTGGCTTCATGCAATGATCCACCACCGTTCGCATTTTTGGATAGCGCTGAAACAATTTCAAGAATGGATCAAGATGCACGGGAAAACCTAAAGCATCGAAGGTAAGATCAAGATCAATAATCGCATCATAAGCCCATTGCACATCTTTGCGGTGCATCCATTCTGCATCTGGAATATCTTGGATCATCGGTCTAACGCCCGAAAATTTCGGGTGTTTGGCAAGCCGTTTTAAATGTTGCAAATCGGCCTTGTTCTCAAAATCAATCCAACCCACAATTTTCGCCACATCGTCTGTGGCATCGGCCAAACCCAAAATATATTCAGTTTCCGCAATGGTGTCTGCCGCTTGCACCAACACGGTTTTATCAATTCCAGATTGGGCTTTGATGGCGACAAAATCTTGCGGTAAATAATTGCGCTGCAAGGTGGGTTTTTGTGCCATCCATTTATAATCATCTCTGCTGGGGTTCCAGAAATGATGGTGCGAATCGATGATCATTTCGGCACGGGTGCTTTTTCATTCATCAAGCCTTGGGCCTTCAAATCGCGCCACAAAGCTTTGGGCAATTTCACATTCATGGCTTCTGCATTCAGTGTCGCTTCTTTGGCGCTGGCACCGCCGGGCACGACGCTGACCACGCAAGGATGCGTTAACGGAAATTGCAATGCGGCATTGGAAAGCTTCACTTTGTGCTTGCGACAAACAGCTTCAATTTTTTTCACTTTGTCTAAAATGGCTTGCGGTGCTGGATCATAATTGAACTTAGCACCAGGCTTTGCACCCGTGGCCAAAATGCCAGAATTATAAGGCCCGCCTAACACAATGCCAATTCCGCGCTGTTCACACAAAGGCAAAAAGCTGTTCAACGCTTCCTGCTCCAACAATGTATAACGGCCCGCCAAAAGGAAAATATCAAAGTCGCCCTGTTCGGTCAAAATTTGGCAGGCTTGCCATTCATTCACCCCGGCGCCAAAAGCTTTGATCACGCCCTGTTCGCGCAATTTCAGCAAGGCTTTATAGCCGCTGCCCATCAGCGTTTTAATGTGATGATCGCGGGCTTCGATAGAGCCATGGCTGAATACATCAACATCATGCACAAAGAGCATGTCCACATAGTCTAAGCCTAAACGCTCAAGCGAAAAATCAAGCGAGCGCATAACGCCATCATAGGTGTAATCGAAAATTTCCTTTCGTGTTGGTGTTTCAAAAAACTTGCCTTGGCCTGTTCTTTCTTCTGGAGAACACACCTGCATCAAACGGCCAATTTTGGTTGAGACAACATAGTCTTTGCGTTTTTTTCCGCGCAGAAAATGATTCATCCGCGTTTCAGCAAGGCCCAAACCATAAAGCGGCGCCGTATCATAATAGCGCACGCCAGCGGCCCAGGCTGCTTCAAAGGTTTTTTGGGCGGCAACTTCTGTGACCGCGTGGTAAAGGTTGCCCAAGGGGGCAGACCCAAAACCCAAGTTTGTAAAACTGATTTCTGCTCCCGACGGCGTTTTAAACAGACGCTTCTTCATCTTTAATTTCTCCATTGTGAAAAACATGATAACGTTGATAAGAGCAAATGAAAAGGTTTTCGCATGTCTGATTTGAAAATGCCCCGTATGGTGCGCTTGAATTCTGCCGACAATATTGTTGTGGCGGTTGATGCAGTGGCCAAGGGTGCAACCACAGCGGAAGCCGTGGCTCTGGACAAAATTATGCGGGGCCACAAAATGGCCACGCAACGCATTGCAAAAGATGCGCCCATCCGCAAATTTGGTCAGATTATTGGTTTTGCTTCAAAAGATATTGCGGCGGGCGAATGGGTGCATGAACATAATGTTATCATGCATGATTTTGCGCGAGATTATGCCTTTGCCCAAGATGCAAAGGCTGAACCCGTTTTGCCGCTTGAACAGCAAGCCACATTTCAAGGCTATCGCCGCGCCAATGGAAAAGTTGGCACGCGCAATTATATTGGCATTATGACATCAGTGAATTGTTCTGCCACCGTGGTTGGTTTCATCGCCGAAGAAGTGCGCCGTTCTGGCATGTTGAAAGATTATCCCAATGTTGATGGCGTGGTTGCCCTTAAAATGGATAATGGCTGCGTGGTTGATTATCGCGGCGCTATATTTGATATTTTGAAACGCACCGCGTGGGGCTATGCCACCAACCCCAATATGGGTGGCGTGTTGATGGTTGGGCTTGGTTGCGAAGGCTTTCAAATTCCGAAGTTCAAACAAGCTTACGGCGTTACTGAAAGCGATACATTTCGCAGCATGACAATTCAAGAAACGGGCGGCACGCGCAAAACTGTTGCGGCTGGTGTTGCTGCCATCGCTGAAATGTTGCCTTTTGTGAATGCTGTCAAACGTGTAGCTTGCCCGGTTTCAGAATTAACACTGGCGTTGCAATGCGGTGGGTCTGACGGCTATTCGGGCATCACTGCCAATCCGGCGTTAGGGTTTGCTGTTGATATGTTGGTGGGCCAAGGCGGCACGGCAATTTTATCTGAGACACCGGAAATTTATGGTGCTGAACATTTGTTAACGCGCCGCGCCGCAACGCTGGACGTTGGTGAAAAACTGGTGGG
Organism: Aestuariivirga sp.; assembly: GCA_043778995.1. Taxonomy (GTDB): domain Bacteria; phylum Pseudomonadota; class Alphaproteobacteria; order Rhizobiales; family Aestuariivirgaceae; genus Aestuariivirga. Next base: position 1,900 of record JAYWFC010000131.1, on the reverse strand, counting down.
CATCATCAAATGGTGGGAAGATTATGCCAAACGCAATTTGATGGAGCTGAACAACAACCCATCGCCTGGCAACAAGCTAGGCGGCCTCACCACCATTCTTGAAAAATCACTTGGTGCGGCGGCAAAAGGCGGTTCTACCACCTTGCAAGCCGTTTATGGCTATGCTGAAAAAGTGGATGCAAAAGGTTTTGTGTTCATGGATACACCGGGCTATGACCCCGTTTCAGCCACGGGCCAAGTGGCAGGTGGCGCCAATCTTATTTGCTTCACCACTGGGCGCGGTTCAGCTTATGGCTGCAAGCCCGTGCCTTCCATCAAGCTTGCCACAAATTCAGATATTTATCATCGCATGATTGATGACATGGATATTAACTGCGGCGATATTCTTGATGGTGTTTCGCTGGTCGACAAAGGCAAAGAAATTTTTGCGAAAATTTTGGCTGTGGCTTCGGGTGAACAATCAAGGTCTGAGGCATTGGGTTATGGCGACAATGAATATGTGCCTTGGCAAGTTGGCGCTGTGATGTGAGCTTGTTGACCGTTCGTTAAACTAATATTGCAGCGTGTCATCCACTTCGGGTGTATTTGATTTGGGCGCTTCAATTTTTCGCAAATGGCGAAATTTTTGATTGCCATACAGCAACGGCGCGGTGTTCTTCGTAACGCGCGTGGCTACAACCTCGCAGATTAAAATTGTATGCGTGAACTGTTCGATGGTTTCAACGATGTGACAATCAAAAACAGCGGTTGTCTCATTCAACACAGGGCTTTGCGTTTTGAGTTTAGTCCAAGTGCCAGTGGAAAATTTGTCAAAATCTTTTCCCAAAAATCCGGCGAAGGCCTTGGCAATTTCGTCATGCCCTTCCGCCAGAACATTGACGCACAAGACGCCTGCGGCCAAAATTTTTGCATGGGTTGAACCAGAGGTGTTGACGCAGACCAAAAGCCTTGGAGGGGTGGCGCAAATGGAATTGACAGCGGTTGCCGTTAAGCCAAAGCGTTCGCCGTTCAGGGTTGTTGTTATGATACAAACCGATGACACGTGTTGGCCCATTGCCTGCACGAAATCTTGTGTTGAAACTGTTTCCATGGGCTGTTGTTAGAACACTGGCCCGTTTGGCGCGAGGGGGAACAAGACCCCCTGCGTCATTAACAGCGCCAAAAGACGCGCTTTCACGAAACTGTGACAATCGTAAAGCTTATTGGTGGTGGACGCAGTCTGTGGCGAACCCGTCTCTCCTGAAAACTTCCCTGTTTTGGCATTTTAACTGGGACTCCCGTCTCAAAACAGGGAAACTTTCTGATTACGGTCGGAATTAAGCCCAACAAAACAAGCCGTTGTCGGGGTAATTCCCTGCCAGAAAAGCAGGGAATTTTCCGGCCTCTCAGGCAATAGGCACCCTATCGGGCTATTTATCATGTCGTTCGAACTTCGACCGATCGCAATTTTTGCGGGTTGGGAAATCCAATGCCATCATACAACCTTAGATAGTATTTCAAGTGTTATTCAACTTATATCCGTCACCTTATAGGGACTGTGACATTCTCCCGGTCCAGTCGCCGTAATTCAACGGGCAGAAACGGAACAAATGATGAAAAACACCCCCAAAATAGAAATGACTTCACTGGAAGCCTTGAAGGCACCAGTTGTGATACAACGCAACCACACTCCTGCCAAAATTCGGAAACTTAAAAAAAGCATAGAGAGATTTGGAATCCTGGCTCCCATATTAATCAGCTCGACTCAAATTGTTGACGGTATTGCGCGTTTCCAAGCTGCAAAGGCCGCTGGACTTGAGGCTGTACCAACGATCGACATCTCTTTCTTTAGTGAGAACGAGCTTCGCGCTCTCCGGCTTGCCCTCAACCGTCTGCAAGAGGAGGTTCAATGGAACAGGAA
>JAYWFC010000130.1:0-3690 GCA_043778995.1 Aestuariivirga sp. | reverse complement strand
CCATTCGTGCGCTCATCTTCAAAAACGCCAGAAAGTATTTTCACCAGATCAGCTTCTTGCCGCTGCGTTGTAAACCGCGATGTGCCGGGTTTGCGCTTATCGAGAAAGCCTTGAATATCTTCAGGCGTCAGCGCAATGCCGGGCGGGCAGCCATCAACCACACAGCCAATGGCTGGCCCATGGCTTTCACCAAAAGTTGTAACACGAAAAAGATGGCCGAATGTGTTGTGTGACATAAGTTCTAATTAAGCCGCATTATGATTTGCGTCAAACCAATCAATCTGGCCATCCTGCAATCGGCAATAACAGCCTTGTGGCGTTCTGAGACCAACAATATCCGCAGGCTTCATGCCTGCCACATAGCCCATCAAACAGCGACCTACTGCACCATGTGCAACCACCAAAGTTGGCAAAACCAAAGTTGACAACCAATCATCAACCCGCGCCACGCCATTAGCATAACTCTCGCCGCCTTGCGGCCGCCAACCATAGCGCGTCTCGGCATCAGCAGGATAAACGGGTGAGTCTTTCAATTCCCAAAAGGGTTTCCCCTCCCAAATGCCAAAACCTAATTCGCAAACGCGAGGCTCAGTTTTAACAACATCCATGGAAACACCCAGTGCAGTGGTAATATAGCCCATGGTTTGTTGCGCGCGTCTTTGCGGCGAACACACATATTGAAACCCCACCAGCTCTTGATGCTTTTCAGATAAGGCCCGCGCCACATCTTGCGCTTGCTGCTGACCATGCGCGTTCAAATCTGTTTCAATCGAACCTTGGACTAAACCCATGCGGTTCCAATCGGTCTCGCCATGGCGAATAAAATAAATGACGGGCAGATTTTTATTCGGGGGCATTATCAACCGACATATCAGGCGCATCAGGATTCTTCATGCCAACCACATGATAGCCTGAGTCAACATGATGAATTTCACCCGTCACACCGCGCGATAGATCCGACAGGAAATACATGCCAGCATCGCCCACTTCTTCTGTTGTCACTGTCCTGCGCAATGGCGAATTATATTCATTCCATTTCAAAATATAGCGGAAGTCACTAATGCCCGAAGCCGCAAGCGTTTTGATCGGCCCTGCAGAAATCGCGTTCACCCGAATATTTTTAACGCCCAAATCCGCCGCCATATAACGCACAGATGCTTCAAGCCCCGCCTTGGCCACACCCATCACATTGTAATGCGGCATCCATTTTTCAGCGCCATAATAGGTCAGCGTCAAAAGCGAGCCACCGTTGGGCATCATCTTCTCAGCGCGTTGGGCAACAGCCGTGAAACTATAAACGCTGATAAACATGGTGTTGGTGAAATTCGCAGCCGACGTATCAACATAGCGTCCGCTGAGTTCATTCTTGTCTGAAAAACCGATGGCATGGACCACGAAATCCAGCGAACCCCATTTTTCTTTGATCGCGTCAAAAGTGGCATCAATGGAAGCCATATCGCTGACATCACATGGCAAAACCAGCGGTGAGTTCACTTCGGCGGCCAAGGGTTCAACCCGTTTTTTTAAGGCATCGCCCTGATATGTGAACGCCAATTCCGCGCCATGTTGCGCACAAGATTTTGCAATGCCCCAGGCAATCGACCGGTTATTGGCAACACCCATGATCAGGCCGCGTTTGCCAGCCATTATGCCCTTGTTTTCGCTCATTTTTATATTGCACCCAAAATTAAGGCAGAATCTGCCACAGCCCTTAAGTGGCTAATGGCACAGTTAATCTTTGAAATAAAGGGAAGCCTAATTGACAAATTATTACGGATTATGTATTTAACTATCCGGTTAATTAAATGATCGATTTAATAGCAATGGATGTCCTCAGCCTCAAACTTCAAGCCCTGTCTGACCCAACGCGACGCGCGATTTTGGCGATGTTGATGTCTGGCGAAGCCACAGTAAATCAGCTGGCTGAACCTTTCGCCATGACATTGCCCGGAATTGCAAAACACATCAAAGTTTTAGAAACCGCAGGCCTCATAACCCGCAGCCGCATTGCCCAACAACGCCCCTGCAAACTTTCAACAGACGGCCTGAAAGAGGTCGATGATTGGATGAATAATTATCGCGAGATGTGGGAGCAACGGCTTGATCGTCTTGGCGCTTATTTAGAAACACTCGAGGAGTAAAAATCATGCCCCAACTTGCTCAATCAATTCTGCCAGCAGACAAACCGCAAATTATTACAACGCGTGTGATTGCGGCCCCCCCAGAACTTGTTTGGAAAGTGTTGACCACGCCTGAGCATTTGCAACATTTCTGGGGGCCGGACGGTTTCACAAATACATTCACGAAATATGATCTGCGCATTGGCGGCGAGGCGCTGTTCACCATGCACGGCCCAGACGGCACGGATTGGCCCAATCGCTTTAGATTCCGCACCGTTGATGCACCGCATCTTTTGGTGTGGGATCATGATGGCGGCAATGATGATGGTCATCGCTTCAAAGGTGAGCTTGAGCTTTGGGAAGAGAACGGCAAAACCCGCATTGAACTCCGCTTAAATGAAGCCAGCATCGAGGCTCGCGATGCCATTGGAAAATATGCAGTCATCGGCGGTATCCAAAATATCGAACGGCTTGCTGCATATGTTGCACCAATGGCCGACCTATTAAACAAATTCGAAATCGAGCGTGTGTTCGCCGTCTCGCAAAAGCGCCTGTTTGAAGTTTGCAGTCAAGTTGAACACCTCAAGCATTGGATGTCGCCCGCAGGGATGACAGTCATCAAAGCTGAACAAGATTTAAAACCCGGCGGCCATTATCATTATGGCCTTGCCACATCTGACGGCCATGAAATGTGGGGCATGGTTAACTACAAAGAAATCACACCAAATTCGCGTTTGGTTTATGCCCAAAATTTCTCCGACAAAGATGGTGGAGTTACGTCCCACCCAATGGCACCTAACTGGCCAATGGAAATGATAACAATATTTGATTTTATCCCAGAATCAGAAAGCCAAACCCGCCTGAAGATCACATGGATCAACGCGCGCATTTCGGATGAAGAAGCTCACACCTTTAAGAACGCCCATGCGGGCATGAATCAAGGCTGGACGGGCAGCTTGGATAAGCTCTATGAATATCTGACAAAAAGCTGAGGAAACTCGTCATGCTCACCGCTCTCATCATCATCGCGATTGTAATCATAGCATTTCTGGTCATCGCCAGCATGCGGCCAAGCACATTCAGCTTGCAGCGCAGCATCAATGTAAATGCAACGCCTGAAAAAATTTTTCCGCATCTCAATGATTTCAAAAACTGGGGCGCTTGGTCACCTTGGGAGAAAATGGACCCTGAATTGAAGCGCGGTTTTTCAGGTTCAGCATCTGGCAAAGGCGCTCACTATTCATGGATTGGCAACAAGAAAGTGGGCGAAGGCAACATGGAAATCACGCGCTCAATTCCATCGTCCAATATCGAACTCAATCTTAATTTTTTAAAACCTTTCAAAGCCAGTAACGTGACTGAATTTAAAATCACGCAAAATGGTAACACCTCAAACGTGAATTGGGAAATGCGCGGACCTTTGAATCTGTTTATGAAAATCATGCATATGTTCATGAATATGGACAAGATGGTCGGCAAAGATTTTGAAGCCGGCCTCGCTAATCTGAAATCAATTGTGGAACGTTAAAGCATTACCATGGCATTTAAAGATATGAGCATCCTCACCGCG
>JAYWFC010000129.1:0-3700 GCA_043778995.1 Aestuariivirga sp. | reverse complement strand
TTTCAGGCTTCAGTTCTTTTTTCTTTGGTCTGAAATTTGCGGGGCTTGCCTTGGCGGTGAATATTGTGGTTTTTCCATTGGTGTTTTTTGCGGGCTTTGGACTGCTGCTCATTCTGGTGAGCAATGCCTATTTGCTGAGCCGTGAATATTTTGAAATGGCGGCCAGTCGTTTTATGCACCCAAAAAACGCTGCTGAATTGCGCCAGCGAAATTTCTGGAAAGTGTTTATTGCGGGCGTGCCCGCTGGCCTTCTTGCCGTGGTTCCATTCTTAAATTTTGCCACGCCGATTTTCGCCACTTCATATTTCTTGCACGTCTTCAAACAGGTGCAGAAGTCTTCGGTTTAAACGGGCATAAATCAGCCACGATGCAGCGCCAACAATCTGGTTTGCGCGCCTTGCAAATATATCGGCCGTGTAAAATCAACCAGTGGTGTGCGTGACGCAGATAATGCGGTGGAATGGCCTTCAAAAGTTTTTGCTCAACTTCCAAAGGGGTTTTGCCTTTGGCCAGCCCCATGCGATTGCCCAAGCGAAACAGATGCGTATCCACAGCGATAGTGGGTTCGCCAAACACAAAATTCAAAACCACATTGGCGGTTTTGCGGCCAACGCCGGGCAGGGCCTCAAGCGCCTCGCGCGAATGGGGCACTTGTGAATTGTGTTTTTCAATCAGCGCCAAACAAAGCGCATAAACATTCTTGGCCTTGGCACGAAACAAGCCAATGGTTTTGATGGCACCTTGAATTCCATCTTCGCCCAAAGCCGCCATGGCTTCGGGAGTGGAAGCTTTAGCGAACAATTCCTTCGTGGCCTTGTTCACGCTCACGTCCGTTGCTTGTGCGGAAAGCACAACGGCCACCAGAAAAGTAAAATCATTCACGGATTGAAGCTCGCCCTTTGGCTCTGGGTTGGCTTCTTCAAAGCGCCTGAATATTTCTGCGATGCGTTGAGATTTCAGTGTTCTGGCCATGGGATGATTCGTCGCGTTTGCGTTGAATTAAAATGCACTAATCTTTTGCAATGAGCGAAGCAAAATCACAGAATTGGTCTATAAAAATTCAACCGCATCGATCGTTGACCGGCTTTGGATTACGCATCACGTTGGCCGCAGTCGTGATTTCCAACCTTGTGGTGGCGACTGTGTTTTGGGCTTTGAAAGCTTGGCCTGTATTTGCATTTTTGGGCCTTGATGTGGCTTTAGTGTTTTGGGCTTTTGGCGCAAACAACAAGGCCGCAAACCGCAGCGAACACATCGAAATCAACGGCGAAGAAGTGGTTTTAACGCGCAGCGGAAAATTTGGTCAAAAGCAAATGAAGTTCAATCGCCGATGGGTTCGCGTCATGTTGGAATATGATGCCAACCGCGAATTGATTGGAAGATTGTTTTTTGTCACCTCAGGCAAGCGCACCGAAATTGCTTCTTTCCTTGGCGCTGATGAACGCAAAGCTTTGGCCGATGAGTTGAAGGGCGTTATTATAAGGCCAAAGATTTAGGCGGAAAACGGGTGGCTTGCGCCACGTTCATCGCATAGTCTCTGTGGCATGGAACATCATTCATCACTCGACGATTATGACAAAGTGCGCCAAGTGCTTTCTAATCTTTATGACAATTGGCGCGACCAACCTTCCTTGGAAGATTTGGCAAGGCCAGTGGGCTTGAGCGAAGACCAATTGCAAAAGCTTTTCACCCGTTGGGCGGGGTTAACGCCCAAAGCATTTTTGCAGGCCTTAACCCTCGATCACGCCCGCAAAATGTTAAACGATTCAGCCTCAATTTTAGATGCAGCATTAGACAGTGGCCTTTCTGGCCCCGGCAGATTGCATGATCTTTTCGTAGCCCATGAAGCCATGTCCCCCGGCGCATATAAATCCAAAGGGCAGGGGCTTACAATTTCATATGGCTATCATCCATCCCCGTTTGGAATAGCACTGGCAATGGTAACAGATCATGGCCTTTGTGGATTGGCATTTGCCGATCACGGCGGCGAAGTTGCGGTCTTGGCCGATATGACGCGGCGATGGCCCAATGCGCTGTTTAAGGAAGACTCGGCCAAGACCGCGCCTTATGCGGCTCAGATTTTCAGAGGCGCAGATGGCCAGCCCATCCGCATCACCTTGATTGGTTCAGACTTTGAAATCAGCGTATGGGAAACGCTTTTAAAAATCCCTCAAAAGCACGCCGTAACCTATGGCGATATCGCTACGAAAATCGGCAAGCCGAAAGCCGCCCGCGCCGTGGGTGCAGCGGTGGGGAAGAACCCCATTTCATTCGTGGTGCCGTGCCATCGTGTCATTGGCAAATCGGGTGACATCACGGGCTATCATTGGGGGCTAACGCGAAAACGCGCGATATTGGGCTGGGAAGCGGGCAGGATTTAATGATACGCTTTCAACACGGCCAAGATTGAATCGTTAAAAGCGCCAACCTGCGCCGTGAAGGTTTTTCCCTCGGTTTTCAATTGCGTTTGAATGGCATCCAAAGTTGGCGCGTTCAAACCCTTGCCTTCTTTGTCAATCAGCATTTCCTTGGAATAGTCATCCCCGCCTTTCAGGCCCTGCAAATAGAACTTTGCAGATTCAATGGGATCGGCGGGTGCCACCTTTCCAACATCAAGAATGTCGCCTAAATTGCCAGCCGCTGCCGATCCGCCAGCCGCCGCAGCCTTGCGCAACAAGTTCAAACCTGCGGGTACATCGGCCGCAACGCCCATGCCATTCACCAATGCAATGCCATAATTGTTTTGGCCATAAAGGTCGCCAGCGTCCGCCGCTTTGCGATACCACTCCACTGCCGCCTTCACATTTTTGGGCACGCCAATTCCCTTCTCAAGCAGAAAGCCATAGCTGTTCATGCCATCGCCATTACCCTTTTCAGCGGCGCGTTTATACCAAACGGCGGCTTCCTTTGGGTTCTTCGGCAAGCCTTTGCCATTCTCATAAAGATGGCCCAAATTCGCCATGCCAACTGTGTCTCCAGCTTTGGCGGCTTGATCATAATATTTGACAGTTTTTTTAATATCGACGGCAACGCCAAGACCATTTTCATAAAGAAAACCCAAATTGGTTTTGGCTGCGGCAGAGCCTCGCGCCGCCGCTTTTTCAAAAAGTTTTAATGCCTTTTCCAAATCTTTGTCTACGCCATTGCCATCTTGATAGAGCAAACCAAGATTGTTCATCGCCAACTCATTACCCTTGGCTGCCGCCTTTTGATAAAGTTCAGCGGCAGTTTTCAAATTCTTTTCGACGCCTTCCCCTGTTTCATACATTGTGCCCAAATCATTGGCCGCATCAGTATCGCCATTGTCTGCCAAAGCTGCAAAATACAGCGCACGTTGCTTGGCATCTTTGGGCTTGGCCACACCCATTTTACTTAAGGCTAAAATTTTTGCGCTGGCCCCTTTTACTTTCCCTTGCCAAGCGGCGATAAAAAGATCCAACGCCTTGGGCAAGTCTTTGGCAACGCCACTTCCTTCTTGCAACATTTCGGCTTCGTTGAAAGCAGAGCTCAGTTGTCCGCCTTCTGCACCCTTGTGAAAAAAGCTGTAAGCTTTCACATTGTCTTGTTTGACCACTTTGCCATTGCGATACATGTGCCCCAAAAGTTGATAGGCATAAGGAAGTGGCGTTGCCAAAGACTTGCCCAAGGCGTTGGATCTTTTTATCGCCGCTTGGCAAGGGAAAGTAAAAGGGGCCAGCGC
>JAYWFC010000128.1:0-9784 GCA_043778995.1 Aestuariivirga sp. | reverse complement strand
TGGCTGTTGGCGGGCGTGATTATGGCGCTGACCATTGTGGGCCTGCCTTGGGCGCGTTCTTGCTTTATGATTGCGCGTTACAGCTTCTGGCCTTTTGGGTATGACCTTGTGTCACGCGACCAATATTATGGCCGCGAAGATTTGGGCACTGGCACGCTTGGCGCAATTGGCAACGTGATCTGGTTCGTGTTTGCGGGTTGGTGGTTGGCGCTGATGCATATCTCAGCGGCGATTGCTTTAACCTTCACCATCATCGGCATTCCCTTTGCTTGGGCGCATGTGAAGCTTGCCATCGCTTCATTGTTCCCCATCGGAAAATCTGTTGTGCCTGTGGAAAGCCTTAAACTTTTACCGGCTCGTCTGGGCCAAAATCGTCCGGCTTGAACCGATAAGGTGTAGAGCAAAACTCGCACACCACTTCAATAGAACCATCTTTCACCATGTCAGCGCGATCGCTTGCAGAAAAATTCTGCAACATCGCGCTGACAGTTTCTTTGGAACAGGTGCAATGGCGGTTGATGGGAATAGCGGGATAAACCGTGACGCCATCTTCATGGTAAAGCCTATAGAGCAAGTCTTCTGAGGTCAGCGTTGGATCAAGCAATTCATGGTCTTCAACCGTGTCTAGCAACAGGCGCGCTTTAACCCAATTATCATCTTCAACAATTTCAGATGTTTCACTTTGTTGTTCAGGGATTGGTGATGACCCACCTTCGGCTGGCACATGCTGCACCAAAATTGCGCCTGCCCGCCAATGGGGCTTTTTTTCACCACGCGCAAACAACGGACCAGCGGCCACGCGTAGACGCGTTGGAATTTGCTCTGATTGCATAAAATAAGTGTGTGCCGCTTCAGCCAAAGTATTTTGGGCCAGCGCCACAATGCCTTGATAACGCTCCATGGCTTGGCCCTGGTCAACTGTCATCGCCAGATAACCCTCACCCAACAATTGCCTTTGATCAGGCTTTGCCATTTCAGCCACGCGCGGTTTTGAAAACTTGGCACAACCGCGAACGCCGCCGGGAGACACAAAATCTGCCACCAACATTGTGACAGGTCCATCGGTTTTCGTTTGAATGATGAATTTGCCGCTGAACTTCAACGCGGTTCCCAACATAGCCGTTAAGGCCAAACCTTCGGCCACAAGACCAGACACAGGTTCAGGATAATCATGGCGCGAGATCACATCATCCAACACCGCACCCAAACGCACAATGCGCCCGCGCACGCCAAGGGGTTTGATTGCAAATGGAATAACGTGATCAGAAGTCATTTCAAACCAAAGCAAGAAAGCAGAATGGCTTTTTGGGCATGAAGCCGATTTTCGGCTTCATCAAACACCACGGAATGTGGCCCATCCATAATTTCGTCTGTCACTTCTTCATTGCGATGTGCTGGCAGGCAATGCATGAAAAGTGCGTCCTTGGCGGCGTGTTTCATCAATGCGGCGTTCACCTGATAAGGCTGTAATAGATTATGTCGGTTTTCAATATCATCATCATGCATTGAAACCCAAGCATCCGTCACCACGCAATCAGCATGGGCCACAGCTTGTTCAGGCGATATCATCACTTCAACGTCGGCTTTGTTTTGTGTGGCCCAATTTAGAAATTCCTGGCGTGGCCGTAAAGATTCCGGTGCGCCAATTTTAAGCGAGCCACCCAAAACACCAATTGCTTCAATCCAAGATGCGCAAACATTGTTACCGTCACCAATCCACGCCACGCGCTTATCGGCAATGTCACCTTTGCGTTCTTCCAAGGTTAAAACATCAGCCAACACTTGGGTTGGATGCGTGCGATTTGTAAGCCCGTTGATCACCGGAATAGTTGCGGCAGAGGCAAATTCCAACAGCGTTTCATGGGCCTTGGCGCGCAACATCACACAATCAACATAACGCGAAACCACCCGCGCAGTATCCGCAATCGTCTCACCCCGACCAAGCTGCATTTCAGCGCCAGATACAGTGAACACTTCGCCACCCAATTGCCTAATGGCCATTTCAAATGAAAACCGCGTGCGCGTGGAAGGGCGTTCAAACACCAAGGCTATGGCTTTGCCTTTCAACGGCAGATCTTTATCTTCCGTGCCCTTGTGCAAGCTCTTGCGCGCTTGCTTGCGGCTGGCCGCACTGTTGAGCATCAACCGCAATTGCGGCTTGGTGAAATCTTTTAAATCTAAAAAATGCGGCATTTAGTTTTTCTTTTCTAAGGCAACACAGGTTGCTTCAAGTTTTTGAACGGCCTCATTGATGTCGTCATCGGTCACAATCAAAGGGGGCAGCAAGCGCACCACATTGTCACCAGCGCCCAATACCAAGAGATGTTCAGCCAAAGCAGCCTTCACAAAATCAGAATTCACCACTTTGGTTTTAAGCCCCATCATCAAACCTTCACCGCGCACGCTTTCAATAATCGTGGGGTGGGTATCTTTCAGGCGTTCCAGTTTCTGCTTTAAGTGAATGGATTGACGTTGCACATTGTCTAAAAATCCATCCCCCAAAACCACTTCAAGCACAGCGCTGCCAACGGCCGTGGCCAATGGGTTTCCGCCAAAGGTTGAGCCATGGGTTGTCGCAATCATGCCTGATGCAGCCTGTTCAGTGGCCAACACGGCACCCAACGGAAAGCCACCGCCAATGCCTTTGGCAATGGCCATGATATCAGGGGTAACGCCTGCCCATTCATGGGCGAATAATTTTCCGGTGCGGCCAACGCCACATTGAATTTCATCAAACAACAGCAAAAGCCCATGCTTGTCACACAAAGCCCGAAGGCCGCGCAAACATTGATGCGGCACGGGCCTAATGCCGCCTTCACCTTGAATGGGTTCAATCAGAATTGCTGCTGTCTGCGGCCCGATGGCCGCTTCCAATGCGGCATGATCGCCAAAGGGCACTTGGTCAAAGCCCGGGGCTTTGGGGCCAAAGCCTTCGAGATATTTTTCTTGGCCACCGGCGGCAAGCGTTGCAAGGGTGCGGCCGTGAAAGGCACCTTCAAATGTGATGATATGATATTTTTCAGGCTGGCCTTGGGCAGCATAAAATTTGCGGGCCATTTTAATGGTCAGTTCCATGGCCTCTGCGCCTGAGTTGCAGAAGAACACTTTATCGGCAAAGGAATGTTCGGTGAGCGTTTTGGCCAATTTTTCTTGGCCGGGCATTTGATAGACATTTGACGTGTGCCAAATTTTTTGCGCTTGCTCGGTTAACGCTGCAACAAGATGCGGATGCGCATGGCCAAGGGCATTGACAGCAACGCCTGAACCAAAATCCAGATAGGCCGTTCCATCTTCTGTGAAGGCGCGCGAACCCACACCGCGCACAAAGCCAACATTGGCGCGATTATAGACGGGAAGCACTGCCGAATTCACCGAAGTTGTCATAGGCCATCTCCAAAATCAAAAGCGCCGAAACAAGTTCGGCGCGATTAAAAAACACATTTAGTCAAGCCATGCTCATGGGTCAATGGCAGCTTATGCACAGGTGAGTCAAAAGAGCGCATGGACGGCGAGTCTGGCCACTGCTTAAGTTCTTGTTAACCATACGACAGGCCACGAAAACTGGGGACAACACGATTAACAAAGTCTGAATTTCTTGTTTATCGACCCCAGCCCATAGTAGGCTTTGGCCATTGGTCTACGATATGTAGCGTAGTTTTCAAGTTAGTGTTGAGTTTCAAACGCGAAGACGTTTTTCGCGACGAGGAAGGATTCTGATATGACAGATGTTGCGGCAGCCCCGGAAAAAGCCATGTGGACGGAAGATCGCGTGTCCACATTAAAGCAGCTTTGGGCCGATGGTTTAAGTGCCAGCCAGATTGCAGGGCGCTTAGGAATGGGCGTCACCCGCAATGCTGTGATCGGCAAAGTGCATCGTTTGAATTTATCAGGCAGGGCAACCCAGCCACGCTCCACAGCACCGCGCACGGCGCGTAAATCTCCGCGCGAGCCTTCAATTCCAGGCCGTTCGCCTTCAATGCCAACAGCGGGCAACACCGCGCTCAAACCATTTGCGCAAACTGCACCCCGCCCGATGGCCTTGCCCGAACCCAAACCTTTGCGTTTGATCGACAGCGCTAAAGATGGCCGCATTACAATTTTGCATCTCTCCGATAAAACCTGCAAATGGCCGATCGGCGACCCGATGCATGAAGACTTTTGTTTCTGCGGCCACGGCCCGCGTGAAAACTCGCCCTATTGCGAATATCACGCCAGAATGGCCTATCAACCACCCCAAAGCAGGTTAAGACGCACAGGCTGATTTACATCACTGTCACTTGCGTGCCCACTTTTACGAATTGATAAAGCTCGCTTACGTCATCATTCAACATTCTGATGCAGCCTGATGAGGCGGCGTGGCCGATGGATTTTGGCTCGTTGGTGCCGTGAATGCGATAGATTGTAGAGCCTAAATAAATGGCGCGCGCACCCAATGGATTTTTGGGGCCGCCTGCCATGAAGGTAGGAAGTTCTGGACGGCGGGCTTGCATTTCAACGGGTGGACGCCAATCAGGCCACTGGGTTTTGGCTGAAACCTTGTTGGTGCCCTGCCATTCAAAGCCGGGCTTGGCTGTGGCCACATGATACATGGCAGCACGATCCATTCCCAAAACATAAAAAAGCTGGTTGGATTTTGTGTCGATGATGATGGAGCCGGGCTTTGCGTCTGTCAGATAAACCACAATCTTGGCACGCTTGAATGTGGCCTGAGCCTGTTTGGCGGGCAATTCCACTTGTGGTGTGGCAGGGGCTGAAGCTGGCACAATGACCACACCTTGGAATGGCTTTACGGGTTTGGCATTTGCCATCGTGGCAAAGCTTGTGGCGAGAACTGCGGCGGCGGCAATTTTGAAAATCTTGTTCATTTTAATCTCCCTCGTTTCATTTGATGATGGAGATTTAGAACAACGGCGCTGAACCAAGCCTGATGGCTTCGTTTATTTTGCGTTCAGAATTGGCTGGGCTATAGAAGTGTCTATGACGAAATATCCGCAGATCACCGACCCCGGAATCAGGGCATTTATTGAAGCCGGTGAAGCCTTTTACCCAGCAGACGCGGTTGATTTCACCATGGCTGAACAGCGCGAATTTTATGACAAATATTGCGCCCATTTCAGAAAGCCGCGCCCGGCTTTGGTTCAGGTTCAAGATTTCAAAGTGGGCGAAGTTGCCTGCCGCCGCTACACCCCTGAAAGTCCCACAGCAAAACTGCTTTACCTTCATGGCGGGGGTTATGTGTTGGGCGGGCTTGAAAGCCATGATGACATTTGTGCGGAACTGGCTGAGGCAGCACAAGTGGAAGTGACGGCAGTTCAATATCGGCTGGCACCCGAACACCCTTTTCCCGCCGCATTTGATGATTGTTGGGCGGTGCTTGAAACCCTCGACCCCTGTATTGTGGCGGGTGATAGTGCGGGCGGCAATTTATCAGCGGCGCTTTGTTTGAAATCACGCGATGTGGGCGGTCCAAAAATCATCGCCCAGGTTTTGATTTATCCGGGCCTTGATGGCGATGTTACCAAAGGCTCATATATCAAAAAGGCCCATGCACCCGGGTTAACCACGGCTGATACGCTCTATTATCGCAAAATCTATGCGGGCCACCCCAACAAATATGCCGGCCCCTTGCAGGAGACGGATTATCGAAACCTGCCGCCAGCCTTTATTGTGGCGGCAGGCCATGACCCGTTGCATGATGACGCCACCGAATATGCCGCGCGTTTGAATGCGGCCGGAGGCATTGCACAGTTACGCGAAGAGCCCTTGCTTATTCACGCCTATTTGCGCGCAAGGCACATGAGCAAGCCTGCAGCAGAATCTTTTGCGGCAATTGTTGCAGCCATCAAGGGTTTTGCGGCATAAGGGTTTTATGGCCCTGAAAATCAAAACAAAATTCCCCCGCAAAACCAAAGAAATTGCAAATCTGTGGATCCCGCTTTCCGATGGCACCAAGCTTGCCGCGCGTTTGTGGCTGCCCACGGACGCTGAGAAAAACCCGGTTCCAGCATTGCTTGAGTATTTGCCTTATCGGAAAACCGATGGAACCCATGAACGCGATGCCTTGACCCATCCTTATCTGGCGGGCCATGGCTATGCTTCCATTCGGGTGGATATGCGCGGCAATGGCGATTCTGAAGGCGTGATGCTGGATGAATATGCCAAACAGGAACAAGACGACGCGTTGGAAGTGATTGCGTGGCTGGCACAACAAAAATGGTGTTCCGGCAAAGTGGGCATGTTTGGTATTTCGTGGGGCGGGTTTAACGCGCTGCAAGTGGCGGCCCGCCAACCGCCAGCCCTCAAAGCCATTGTTACAATCTGTTCGACCGATGATCGTTATGAAGACGATATCCATTACAAGGGCGGAACGCTGCTCAATGAAAACTTAGGTTGGGCCGCAACCATGCTGAGCTATTCCTCGCGTGCCCCTGATCCTAAAGTGGTAGGCCCACGCTGGAAAAAAATGTGGATGGAGAGGTTAAAGAATGAGCCGTTTTTATTAATCCCGTGGCTGCAACATCCACACCGTGATGATTATTGGAAACATGGTTCGGTGTGTGAAAACTTTGGCCAGATTACAGCACCCACATTGGTTGTGGGCGGTTGGAACGATGCCTATTCCAATGCTGTGCCCCGCCTCATGCGCGGGCTGCGTTGCCCCAGAAAAGCAATCATCGGTCCTTGGGCCCATAAATATCCGCATTTTGCCAAACCAGACCCCAAGATTGGTTTTTTGCAAGAAATGCTGCGGTGGTGGGATTTTTATCTGAAAGACATCGACACCAAAGTAACGTTGGAAGCGGATTACCGTGTTTATGTGATGGAGCCATTTAAGCCGGGTTCATTTCCCACTGAAATCAAAGGCCGCTGGATTGCAGAAAATTATTGGGGCTTTGGCAATACGTCAAACAAGACCTGGTTTTTAACGGATAAGGGCATCAGCGGCGCAAAAAGTGCTGAAAAAGCATTGGAACTGACATCCAAACAAACCACCGGATTTGATGGCGGTGAATATTGCATCATCTGGATGGGGCCGGAATTTCCGGGCGACCAAGCCAAGGATGACAGTCAATCCATAACCTTCGACAGCCCGGCTTTGGTTGAAGATATTGATATTGTGGGCCAGCCCACAATCGAGATTGATTTCAGTGTTGATAAGCCAGTGGCCCATGTGGCTGTGCGTCTGAATGATGTGTGGCCCACGGGTGAAGTGTCACGCATCACCTACCATCTGCAAAACCTAACCCAGCGCATCAGCCGGGAAAACCCGTCAGCGCTTTCACCCGGCTATCGCTATCGGATGAAAATCAAGTTGGACGATATAGCTTACCATATGCCCAAGGGACACAAGTTGCGCGTTGCCATTTCAACTTCTTATTTCCCCATGATGTGGCCGGCCCCCGAGCCTGTGAAACTTACAGTTTATGCGGGGCTTTCTGAACTCAGTTTGCCCATCCGCGCCAAGCCCATGGCCGAACGCGAGGTGGTTTTCCAAGAGCCAGAAAGTGCCAAGCCGGTTGAATTGAAACATGTAAAACCAGCTTCGAACAAACGCGATATTTCTGTGAACGCCAAAACCGGTCAAACCCGCTTGGAGATTGTCGATGATTTTGGAACTCAGGTGATTACCGATCTGGGCCTGACCATTTGGGGCACGG
Source organism: Aestuariivirga sp. (assembly GCA_043778995.1). Classification (GTDB taxonomy): domain Bacteria; phylum Pseudomonadota; class Alphaproteobacteria; order Rhizobiales; family Aestuariivirgaceae; genus Aestuariivirga. The sequence goes on along the minus strand of JAYWFC010000128.1, from coordinate 2,126 downwards.
GCCGTGAAACCTATACAATTCTGCCGGATGATCCTTTGTCTGCCAAAATGGAAACCCATTGGACCGAAGGCCGCAAGCGGGGCCGTTGGGAAACCCGCACTGAAACCTATGGCAAGTTAACCGCAACCAAAACCCACTGGATTGTGTGGGGCAAGATTGATGCCTTTGAAGGCAAAAAGCGTGTATTCACCAAAGAGTTCAAGGAAAAGATTGAACGTAAGCTTCAGTGATCTTTTTTGTAATGTGGATCGTACTAATGACAACACTATCCAAACGGATAAAAAATGGCTTTTTCTGCGCTGACCATGGCTGAGCAGGCTAGAAATCAAGGTTCTCCTGATCATTTGGCAGAATTGCTTTCTCGCGTGGCCCAGTCACGCGACCGCAGCGCCTTTGCCGAGTTGTTCGATCATTTCGCGCCACGTGTAAAAGCATTTATGATGCGCAAAGGTTCCAACGCTGAACAGGCGGAAGATTTGGTGCAAGAAACCATGCTGGCGGTTTGGTCTAAATCGCAAATGTATGTGAATGAACGCGGGTCTGTTGCCACCTGGATTTTTACAATTGCACGCAATCTGCGCATCGATAAATTGCGCCGCGACAAAGCCCAGCTTTATCAAGACATCGAAGATTTTGATGCGCCTGATGGAAAAATTGGTGCTGATGAAGCGATGGGGCGTTCACAAGAAGATAACTATGTGAACAAGGCCTTGGCGCAAATTCCCGCCGACCAGCGCGAGCTATTGATCCTTTCATATGTAGAAGACGTAACCCAAAGTGAAATAGCCCTTAAGTTGAATTTGCCTTTGGGCACGGTAAAATCTCGTATGCGCCTTGGTTATCAGCGCCTGCGGAAAATATTGGAGCAAGTGAAGTGACGATTTCTCATCATCTGGACGATGCAACTTTGGTGGCTTATGCATCGGGCACTTTGCCCGAAGCCCATGGCATTGTGGTGGAAGCCCATGTGGCCATGTGCCAGGCGTGTCGTGCTGGCTTGCGTCAGGCCGAAGGTATTGGTGGTGCCGTTCTGGCAGACCAGAATGAAGCGCCGGTTTCTGATGTGTGCAGGTCTGCCACTTTGGCCAGCCTTGATGCGGTGTTGGTGCAATCACCAAAAGCAAAGGTGCCACAGGGCGAAGTTCCACAGGTTTTATTGCGCTTGTTGAATGGCAAGCCCTTGGCAGATTTGGCCTGGAAGAAAAAAGCACCGGGCTTTTCAATGTTCAATATTCCCACCTCAAAAGGTTCAAAGACACAGTTAAAGCTTTTGTCAATCAAGCCAGGTGCTGCCATTCCTGAACACGGCCATGGTGGCGAAGAAATCACCTTGATTTTGAAGGGTGCTTACCGCGATCACATGGGGCTTTATCAAGCCGGTGACGTGGCTGATTTAGATGAAGATGTTGAACACACTCCCATTGTTGTGGGCGACGAAGTTTGCATTTGTTTGGTGGCGGTTGAAGCCCCCACGCGCTTTAAAAGCATTTGGGCGCGTTTGGCCCAGCCGTTTGTTGGAATTTAAAATTGGCAAAATTGCCGTGGCAGCGCGTGTGGATAATCGGCGCTTCCACGGGCATCGGTTTTGAAATTGCAAAACAATTGGCGGCAGCTGGCGTTGAAGTGGCCGCATCGGCTCGCAATGTTGATCATCTGGCAGGGCTTGCAAATATCCACCCGTTCAAGCTTGATGTGACAGATGCAGCCTCCGTTGCAAAAACATTTCAAAACATTAGCGATAATTTAGGGCCTGTTGATCTGGTTATTGGTGCTGCCGGAAAATACAAACCGGTTTTTTCGCAAGAGCTTTCCCTTGAAGATTTTCGTTCAACACTTGATGTGAATTACATGGGTGTCATCAATATGCTGGATGCGGTTTTGCCCGCATTTCGCGTTAGGCGTTCGGGCCATGTTGCGTGGATTGCGTCTGTGGCGGGCTATTTGGGTTTGCCCAAATCAGCAGCCTATGGCCCAACCAAAGCGGCATTGATCAATTTGGCCGAAGGCTTAAAGCCCGAACTTGAACGGTTTAACATCACCACATCTGTCATCAATCCGGGGTTTGTCAGAACACCCATGACAGACGGCAATGATTTTCCCATGCCATTTTTGATGGAACCAGACGA